>JACPPP010000225.1 GCA_016190935.1 Armatimonadota bacterium
AGCAGTCCGAAGCAACTGCTGATGCATAATCCGGGCTAAGGCGGAATGAGGGACTTATGGCCAGAATATTGATAGTTGAGGATGAGGCGCCGCTGATGCAGGCGGTAAGCTACAACCTGGAGCAGGAAGGCTACCAGGTTGTCCAGGCAAACGACGGCCTTAGCGGGCTTGATGCCGCACGAAGGGAAAAGCCCGACCTCATCCTGCTCGACATCATGCTTCCGAGCGTGGACGGAATCGAGGTTTGCAGACTGCTCAGGAAGGAGACCGATGTCCCCATCATTATGCTCACAGCCAGGAGCCGGGAGATAGACAAGGTGGTGGGGCTGGAGGTCGGAGCAGACGATTACGTGACAAAGCCATTTGGTATGCTCGAGCTTTTGGCGCGCGTGCGGGCAGCTCTCCGCCGCGCAAGAACGGAGGTAAAGAAAGATGAGGTCCTGCGGGCGGGAGAGCTAGAGATGGACGTCGCCCGGCACCAAGTGACAGTGTCAGGAAAAGAGGCTGTGCTTCGGCCTAAAGAGTTCTATCTGCTCCATACCCTTCTTGCCAACCGTGGGCGAGTCCTGGAAAGATCGGACCTGCTGGAGCGGATCTGGGGTGAGGACGAGTATATCGATGCGGGTACCCTGGATGTTCACGTAAGACGGCTCAGGGAGAAGATCGAACCCGATCCAGGCAGGCCGAAATACATTGTAACCGTGCGGGGGATCGGCTACAAATTTGCCGAACAGAACAGTTGATACAAGTCTTTAGCAGCCTTCGATGGAAACTTACGGCAAGTTTTCTGCTGGTGGTTTTCTCCACCATCGGGATACTCGGAATCTACCTCGAAGATCGGACGGCGAAGAACTATCTCGATGAACTGCGAGCTAGCCTGATGGCAGAGGGCCGAGCCGTGAGCACTATAGCCGTGCAAGCCGACCCTTCTGACCTCGATAGGATCATCAACAGGTTCGGGGCCGCACTGGGCCGGAGGATCACCGTCATTGACTCGAAAGGTGTGGTCCTTGCGGATTCCGAAGGAGATGCGGCGACGATGGATTCTCACGCCGGTCGGCCAGAGGTGGCGGCGGCTCTCGCATCCGGCAGAGGCTATGCTGTTCGCCACAGCGATACCCTGCAACAGGACATGATGTATGCCGCCGTCCGCTACCACGGCAACGGCCGGACGGGCGTCGTCAGGCTTGCAGAGCCTCTATCCCAAGTCTCGGCGGCCACAGGCCGAATAAGAATCACCTTCGGAATCACTGCGCTCGTCGCACTGCTGGTTGGAATGGCTGTCAGCCTGCAACTTGCCAACAGAGTCGTAGCTCCAATTGTCAGCATGACACGGATGGCGAGACGGGTCGCAAGAGGAGACTTCGGGCTCGACATAAGGGCGCCGGACGGTGAGAAAGATGAGATTACGGAACTCGGGGAGACCCTAAACTTACTCGCAGCGGAGCTTAGACAGACGGTGCGCGAGATCCGAGAGGATAAACGAAAAATGGAGACCGTCTTCGACAGGACGGACGATGGTCTGCTTATACTCGACGACGCAGGCAGAATAGAGGTCGTCAACCCCGCTGCGCGAGATATCCTCTCCATAAACGAGGGGAGCGCGCTCGGCAGAACCGTTATCGAAGCCACTTTAAGCCACGAGTTCGCTCAACTCGTGGAGCGTGTCTTGAGGACACGCAGGCCGGCCACACTCGAAATCACCTTCCCGGGTCCTCCCGAAAGGCGCGTGCAGTGCTACGTCACGACGCTCGGTGAATCGGGGGAGATCAGCGGCACAGCCGTTGTGATGCACGATGTTACATCAGCCCGGCAGGTTGACGCCATGCACAGGGACTTCGTCGGCAACGTCAGCCATGAGCTTAGAACCCCACTTGCGTCTATCCGCGCTATGGCCGAGACTATTGCCCTCCGCGGAAGAGATAACCCGGAGGTCACGCGGGACTATTCCGAGAGTATAGTCAAGGAGACGGAGCGGATGACGCGGCTCGCCGATGACTTGATCGAAATAGCCAGGATGGAGGGGCACGAGCGGCCGATGGGACGGGATGATATGAAGATAGCCCAGATAGTGGCCGACGTCGCTTCCCATCTGTCGGCTGCAGCCGGCAGGAAGGGAGTTTCAGTCGATCTGGATGTCCGGTCTGATCTTGTCACGAAAGGGGATGCGGATGCGCTCTGGCAGATACTGGTCAACCTTGTCGATAACGCGATAACGTATACCCCACAGGGAGGAAGGATCTCGATCTCAGCCGAGGAGCAGGACGGGAGTGTGGCGATAAGCGTTGTCGACACGGGCATAGGAATCCCTTCTGGGGACATCCCGCGGATTTTCGAGCGGTTCTATCGTGTGGACAAAGCGCGCTCGCGCGCCTCCGGCGGGACAGGGCTTGGGCTTTCCATCGTCAAGCACCTGGTAGAGGCCTACGGCGGCGCGATAACAGTCAGAAGCGAGCTCGGCAAAGGAAGCATCTTCACGTTCACCGTGGGAGAGCCGAGGGAGCCGCGAGCAGCGAGCGATGAGCGATGAGCGCTCTCCGAATCGCGTGCGAAACAGAAGAATGCAATTTGAAACGCTCTAACTTAGTGCACCTATTCATAAATACGCTCATGTATTAGCCAGCGTGGGGAGCGTAATAATACGTGATCGAACTTATGAGTTAGAGTACTTAGTTTAGGCAACAACCTGGTCCTTTGTAGTGTATGAATCAATCTGATCTTTGACAAGTGAATACGGAAAGCAGTGTGCTTTGAACAGATAGCTGCCCTCGAAGATGGTGTCGGTGATATCAGAGAACTCTCTTCGGCAGGAATTGCAGTAGTATTGCCTGATTCCATCAGAGCGAGTCCCGACCTCCCTGGTCGTATGGCTCTTGCATCTCGGGCAGAGGAGACCAGTCACCCATCTTACCTGACGGATTATCTCAGCACACTTATCCGTATTCATCAGTATGTCAAAGGTCATCATTCTGGATACACCCCCATGTAAGGTGTACCCAATGTTCACTAAACTAAGTTAGAGCGTAGATCAATCTGCAGTCCGTCCTGAACGGCAATCGGCCGTTCCGACCTCCGACTTCTGACCTCTGAGACCTGCTAAAAAGCCCGTGTCCGCAACAGCGGACACGGGCCCATTGTCGTTCCTTCGACTTTACCGACTCCGCATTACCGCCTTCGCAGGAATGCCGGAATGTCGAGCTCCGTCTCCTGGGTCATAGCCGGGACAGGCTCTCCAGCCGGCTTCTGCGGAGCAGGCGCAGCCTCTTCCTTGGCTGCAGGCTTTGCCTTCGGCTTCTCGGCTCCTCTTGCGTCGAAGCCGGTGGCCAGGACTGTGATCCTGACCTCGCCGGTCAGCTTCTCGTCCATAACTGCGCCGAAGATGATATTGACATGCTCTTCATCCGTGGCGTGGTAAATGACCTCCGCCGCCTCGTAGACTTCGGTCAGCGTCAGATCGGACCCACCAGTTATGTTGAGCAGGACGCCGCGGGCGCCGTCGATCGATGTCTCGAGCAGCGGACTTGCCGTGGCCGCCTGTGCGGCCTGTACCGCCCTCTGGTCTCCAACCCCTTGTCCAATGCCCATCAGAGCCGATCCCTGGTTCTCCATGATCGCCTTCACGTCGGCAAAATCGACGTTGATCATCCCCGGTATGGTAATGATGTCGGAGATACCCTGGACGCCCTGCCTTAGCACGTCGTCCGCCATCCTGAAGGCATCGACAAGCGTTGCCTTCTTCTCAATGACCGAAAGTATCCTGTCGTTCGGAATGGTAATCATAGTATCGACCTTCTCACGAAGATCGTTTATGCCCTGCTCTGCAGCGCGGGCGCGCACCGCCCCCTCAAAACTGAAGGGCCTGGTAACGACCGCAACCGTCAGAGCGCCGACTTCCTTGGACATCTCCGCGATCACAGGCGCGCCGCCCGTGCCGGTCCCGCCGCCCATGCCGGCTGTAATGAAGACCATATCCGAGCCTTCGAGCAGCTTCTGGATATCGTCTCTGGATTCTTCTGCCGCGCGGCGACCCATCTCAGGATCGCCACCCGCTCCCAAACCTTTGGTCAAGCTACCACCAAGCTGGAGCTTGTGGTTTGCCGATGCCAGGTGCAATACCTGAACATCTGTGTTCATCGCAACGAAGTCGACGCCGGTCACTCCCGTTTCGATCATCCTGTTTACTGCATTGCTTCCGCCACCGCCGACTCCGATTACCTTAATCTTAGCATAGCGCTCGTAGCCATTTACCATAACTCTGCCGCGCTCCTCTCTTGTTTTTTCACTATTTGAAAACCAAACCGCACTATCCGAACAACCTCCGCAGACTGGTCACAACACTTGCAAACAGACTCGACGCTTTCCCGTCCTCTTGAGGACTCAGCCGATGCCTTGCAGCGTACATCACCAGCCCTACCGAAGTAGAATATATCGGACTATCAATGGAATCGACCATTCCACCAACTCCCCTTGGCGCCTCTATCCTCGCCGTCGTCCCTAGCACTTTGGACGCGGTCTCGGCCATCCCCGGCAGGAGCGCGCTCCCGCCGGTTATAGCTATCCCCATCGGTAGCATACCCAGGAACCCGGACCTTTCGATCTCGCGCCTTGCGAGTTCAAATATCTCTTCGACCCTGGGCTCAATCAACTGAGCCAGGATGTGCCTCGGTATCTGCCTTGGCTCGTTCGATCCGAGTGCCGCAACTTCGAACACTTCGTCGGGCTCAACCATATCTGTTCTCGCACAACCCGCTGTCTTCTTTGCTTTCTCCGCCTCTTCCTGCGACGTCTGCAGGCCGACAGCTACATCGTGTGTAATATGGTTGCCTCCGACCGGAACTACCGCCGTGTAATACACTTCTCCGTCAACTAAGACTGCTATATCCGTAGTCCCACCGCCGATGTCCATCACACCGACGCCAAGCTCCCGCTCTTCCTGGTTGGTCACCGCCATGGCGGAGGCTATTGAGCCGAGCACCAGCCCCTCGGCCTCTATCCCGGCCTTAGCGACGCTCTTCGTGACGTTCTGCAAGAAACTCGTCGCTCCGGTCACGATGTGAGTCTCAACCTCGAGCCTGCGGCCTGCCATCCCGACAGGGTCTTTAATTCCTCCCTGGCCGTCCACCGTGAACCCGCGCGGAATGGCGTGAATAATATCGCGCTCAGGCGGAAGCACGATGACCCGGGATGCGCTGAGCACTCTTTCGACATGCTCCCGGCGGACTTCGTGGTCCTCCTGTGTGACCGCCACTCTACCCGGGCTGTTCAGCGACGAGATATGCTCGCCCGTTACGCTGACAAGCGCCGTCTGAATCTCCGCTCCGGAGACACGCTGCGCCTGGTCGACTGACTCGCGTATCGCCGAGGCGGTGGCGTCCATATCTACTACCACGCCTCGTTTCAGCCCACAACAGGGCACAAGCCCGACGCCGATGATGTCCACACGACCGTTCTGGTAGACCTCCGCCACAGTCGTGCAGACTTTCGATGAACCTATATCAAGTCCTGCTAATATTTCACTCTTTGCCACGGCTACCTCCAGGACTGTCCCGCACTACGGGACTCACCCATGACACCCAATATTGTTAATGACCCGTGGCAGAATTGGACAATACCGTAAATTATACGCCCAATATTACCAGCAGAGTTCCTGCCACTTTCACATGAGTTCATGCTGTTACCCAAGTCTGTCTCTTTTTTTCATAAGCGCCGCCTTCGTCAGCCAGTATCGGCGTATGAGCGACAGGTTCAAAAAGACCCGTCCGCCCAACACGACTACAGCGGCCAGGAACAGGTCCACTCCTATCTGGTCGCCAATATATGCCAGAAGCGCGGCCAAAAGTGTATTGACAAGAAATCCCGACGCGAATATATCATCGTGGAACTTACCTTCGATACCGGCCCTGATCCCTCCGAAAATCGAGTCCAGCCCCGCGAGGGTTGCAAGCGATAAATAGCTCGCGAAATTCGGCGGAATCCGAATATCAGTTCCATAGACGATAAGGAAACCCGCGACGAGTCCGAACACCGGGAGCCAAGACATCGCTATTTAGCCTCTCTACTGAATTCGTGTTTTCCACTGCCAGTCGGGAGCATATAGATACCACATAGGCGGCAGCGGAGGCGCCGGACGGCCTTTACTATCCGTGTAGAGCAAGATCGAATCAGCGATGACCGCCCGCCGTCCCGAATCGAGCGTTGTGATCGCGCCCTCCACATCAATCCACCATAAACTCTCCAATCGTGCCGAGCTTTGCACGAACAATCTCGGGCACCCAGGCGTCGGCTCGACAGTCTCTTTAACACCAATGATCCCTCCGTCGCCAGCGATGGTCTCTACCCCTTTCAAACAGACTTGCGCGCCGTCGGGCTGTTCCAAAGCATAATCTATGCTGCCCTCAGCCGGCATAGACGGAAGTTTCCGTACCGAGGACGACAACGAGCTTGTGCGTTCGGGCGCGGACATTGGGCCCATCCCTCCTCCGGCGGAGCCTATTACCGAGATGTCCGCCTGGACACGGGGTCGCACAGTCCTTACAACCTGCTCATTCACAATGCTGACCGAGCTATTTCCGACTACCGTGACGTAATCATTCGCACTTGGCTTTGACAGGCCGGTGGCGGCGATTCTAGCGCCGCGGTTCCCAGAACCATCCTGAAGGTTGGAGCCGTCGTCTATATAGAAATCGTCCGTTCCCACATAAGTCACCGCTCCCCAAGTTTCCACCAGCAGGCCAATATTGTTCAGCCCATATGGGCTTATGACGCCAGGCTGGTCACCAAGCGCGGGACCACCAATGTCTCTGTTGGGCATACCTACTGTCTTGGGACGGCTTCCGGTTGAGGAGCGAGTAATCACTGGCGCGTCGAGGATAAGTTCATCATCCACGAGATAAGTATAGCCGCTGAGCGTGACCACATCGCCCGGCGCGTAGGGCAGGTTCGGGTCATACGGGTCGGGGAGGACTCGAATCCCTGCCGACCTGTCCGCCTCTTGGACATACATTCCCGATGCCGAGTCCGAACCGGCGGAGACTATCTTGTCAGCCAACGTAAGGTAAATGCCTGACCCGCGCACCTTGGCGTCTCCTATCGCTGTGATTGGTGTCGCTGTGGCATGGGTTATCGGATATTCCAACACCTGGCCGGGGTTCAACGTGCCCGTTATCGTCTGGTCGTACGACTCGCCAACGGAATCAATATCGCTTATTTCCACGGTAAAGTCGCCGCCTGTGGCACTGAAGACTTTGAGAGTGTAGTTGCCTTCTGCAGGCGTCAGGGCCTCGACCACGTTTGTCGCATCGTTGGGATCCCATTCACCGGTTTCGTCATCTTCTATGGCTTGCTCTACCGTGTAATAGCTGTCAGGTATCTCATTCAATTCCTGCCAAGTGTTGGGGTCAATCCCTGTCCTCCTGCCCTGGGAATCAACAAGTAATATTTTGACGGAAGTCGGGTACGCGTACACCGAGAGGGCGCTCGGATCCGAAGTAGTAGACGTGCCTGCGCCTGATGGCTTAAACCTACGCATGCTGCTCCATCCTGAGTAGCATACGGACAGGTTGTTGCACCGACGCATCGGATCATTGATGGGATAGCCTACATAATTCTTTGGCGCGGTTACAACGACAAAATGTGGTCCTCCACTCGGGCTGGGCACCTGGAGGATAACAGGCCGTTGTTCACGCAGGTCGTCGTCAAGGGTTTGTGTGTCGTGTCCCTTTGGCCCAGCAAATTTGATCGTCTTGCCGCCGTTCTTATTCGCGGCCTTGCTAGAGAACTGTGCAACCTTAGCCCAAACCACCCACGTGCGATTGCTATAACCTCCATTTGCCTTCAGCCAGTTGTTTAGGGCCCGCGGATTAACATCTTCACCT
Organism: Armatimonadota bacterium; assembly: GCA_016190935.1. Taxonomy (GTDB): domain Bacteria; phylum Armatimonadota; class UBA5829; order UBA5829; family DTLH01; genus JACPPP01. Next base: position 7,875 of record JACPPP010000225.1, read on the forward strand.
GACGGACCTTTCAGCACGCCATAGTATCGCAAGACCATTGCGCAGCTTGTCATCGCACAACCGGCCGAGTAAATTGTCGCCCCACTCGGTGGATAGCCGTAGGGGTCGTTACGCCAAGGTTGGTCGCCTTGTCCAAACATCGGGACATTCATCGTCCAGCCTGCGGAGGACAACAAAGCGAGGGTGCAAAGAAATACTAGCTTGCATAACTCTAATGTCTTCATTTGACTTCTCTTTTAATCTTGATTGTGTGCCTTCCCGTACCGTATAGCATCATTTTTCAATATATCAATCAGAGGATGCTTAGCTTAACGTATGCGCTTTCGAATCCTTCCTTTTCCCCGTGGGTTGTTGTACTCCAATGTAGAGGAATCCACCCATTTGGGATCGAACCGCTTTGCAATCGTCCTTGCAATGAAGCGGCGGTGTTTTGTTTGTAGGTCGTACCAGTAGAGATTTACCGGTGTCTTGTTCTTTTCAAAATCCTGACCATCATAGATGTCTAGCAGCACAGGATAGTCGCTGTAGACAAGTTGCAGCGATTTGGTATTGAGGGAATAGTCCTCCGCGCTAAGACGAAGGCGGGAAAGGTCATACTTTTTTATGGTCATTGAATCACTGTCGAGCCTGACAAACCCGCTAATATCCATCTCCTCCTGATCCTTTAGCCAAAGAAATCGCCCGTACCATCTCTCAAAACTTATATCCGTCTTGACTAATTGTTCCGCACGGAATATCTTGATCGGCTTTCTGTCTCGATTAAGGAGATAAAGGGTGCTCCTGGGGAGACCTTGTACCTGCCCTGAGTGCGACAGAACCGCAATCATACCCTCATCGTCTCGAACTCTGAAATCAAATCCCTTCGATGACCACAGCTTCGTCCCCCTACCATTCTGAGTGTAGCGCCACAACTCGTCGGTCCAGTTGGGGTTTGTTACGTGGACTTCTTTTCCACCAGGTCTCCTGATAATGTAGAGATGACCGTTGTGGTATTCTGCCGGGTGATAATGGATGTTAACGTCTCTGACGGTCACAAGTTTCGTTACTTTTCCCGTTTTATAGTCTTTGAGAAAGACATCACTCATAGCCCGGTTCTTGGGGTTCGTTTTTATGAATACCTTTACCCCACCGAAGGCGCTAAAGCTGACTGCAATCAGGCATACAACCATAGCGCAAAATATGATGTTCCTGCTCGCTGAACTCACTTTCTACTCACCTCCTTTAATTTCTACTGTTCCTGCCGCCGAAAAGTCGATATTATCATCTCCTGCAGCTCATTGCCCCGCAAGCCATCGGGATAGTGCAAAAAATACATGCGAATGCTACAACCAGTCTTCTCATTAGAACCTCCTCCTTATCCTTAATCTTGCATCTGTGGCCGGAACGTCTTGATTATTCGCTCCAGCATGTCAATTCGACTAGGATTTTCTTTCTTCTGCCTAATTGTCATATCTGTAAAACTGACTACGTATCCGATCTGGTATGCTTTTTCGCCCCAAGCAAGAGTTACCTCTTTTTGGATGCCGTCACCGATCTCGAACTGCCTCACCATCCCTTGTTGCTTTCCGATAGTTATTGGACGTTCGTTTCTTCTTAACAACAAACTCCCCGGCTTGATATCCGGTACTTCTGCCTCCATAGCAGCGATACGCTCCTCATAAAATGCTTTTGCCGTCAATCGCTTAGGATTAGGAATCACATCAATACCAAGTCCGTGCCATTCTCGGATACCTGGCAGCTTATCTATGTCAATATGTACTGCGTTCTTGATCGGATAATCGCTTTTGTTGACCCGTATGGTAGATCCAGGCGGGAATCGAATCGAGAATTCGTTGATCTTATCCACATAGGTCCCCCAGTCTGCCGGAATAGCCTGTTTCTTTGAGGAAGATGAGACTTTCTTAGTCTTAGAATCACTTAAAGTGCTCTGAGTCGCAAACAAGGTAAGCGTCAGGGCAAGGCTAACAAACAAACCTATCGCTTTCTTCATTTCCAACTCCTCCCTTTGTCCATTTCTACTCATCTTGCTGCCGAAAAGCCCGCATCATCTCTCGCCAGCAACCTGCCGACTTATCACTTGAAGGAAACCAGCCATACAACCTTTGCCGACACCCCAGCCGTTGAGAGGCCAGTCGTCACGTCCTTCTGGCAGCATTTCACTCTGCCGGTCAAATCGACGAATCGAGGGCGGTCCTGAAGCGCAATGATGTAAGTCGCCTCAGGTATGGAGCCGGACTCCGGGCTGGACAGTTTCTGCGCAAGGCAGAACTTGCCGTCAGGAGACCTGCCGCACAGCTTCAGTCGATCAGGACTCAGGCCGCTTTCCGACGCCCGTTCTTTGCACCGTTTCTCTGTCAAATCCGCCGGAGGCGCGGGAATCTGCTTGCGCGGGCCGCCGGGCTGCACCGCCCAGTAGCTCGTATCAACAGTCCATTTACCATCGGTGTCTCGATGATAAGCGTACTTGCCGATTATCAGCCCGCCGGCAGTCCAAGCAATCGCCTCCATTGCCACCGGAGTGCTCTTCGACCAATCCGGCTCCCGCCTGGGGTCTGCAACCACGACCTTCGCGGGGTTCCCCTTCCTGTCACGGTTATCGAACTGCAACACCACGATGGGATCGAACCCCTGAAGTCCGGGACCGTAACTCATTAAGTGGCGAATGTCATCCGGTTCGAAAAGACCATAGCCTCTGTTTGCAGCGATCTAATCACGGCTTGGTGCCCAGACGTAAGGCTTCGACGGACCGCCCCAACTGTCGCCAGAATGTTCGCTCACAACATAGCCCGTCTTCAGATCGAACACATTCCACGGCCAGCCGCCGACGCCGTTCGTCATACTTCCCGCTATATATCGCCCAGTCGGTGAGAACTCTTCAATATCCAGCGTCATTTCGCCCTTTCTCAGCTCGCTTTCGAAACCTTTTATTCTAACACTGCGAAAGCTGCCGGAGCGCAAATCCATCACTTTGAAGCCATTGTGTTGGACGAAGGCCATTTGCCGTCCGTCACGAGAGATGATGAAGTTCGTTATTCCGCCGCGTTTTGTTAGTTTCCCCTCTGAGCCCAATACCGGCTGGTCCTGCGCATCGAGTCCCAGCGTTGCTACGTTGGCGGTTAGATCAATATAGGCTATTCGGTACGCAATGTCAGCAGTGCGCCGACTTGTCGCTATAGAATCCTCCTTCCGTTGAGCTTTTTGTGGTTTCGCACTGGCTTGAGCATGGAGCATTACCAGAGTCATTACAGCCAGAGCAAGTGCCGCGTGATAAATCTTTCTTGTCATTATTTTCACCTCCTTTCAGTCTATAATAGCCTGCCTGCCCTGAAAGGCGATATCATTATTTCCGACTGCTCACGGTGACGCGAATTCTCCTGGATTCCTTTGACAACTCGCGCCTCGCGGCTTATAACTCGTACTATTCCTTCACTGGTTCTGCCCACTTGAACTGCCTGCTGCCGGCATAGGGCTTTATCACAACCCGGGCCTCCGTGCGGATATCTATCATCTCCGGGTTCGGGAAATTATCGACTACGCCGCCCGGCAGCCTGAGAGCGCTTTCAAGCGTCTTGGTATCGCCTATGGCTTTTATCTCATAAGGCGGCGCAACAGGAGCGCCGTTTATCAGCGTGACCGGCCCAACACATCTTATGGCAGAAGTCGCTATCAACCGCTGGTCGTTGATAGACAACACCTCAGCGCCCGCGGCGCGCAGTTCGTTTACTACAGCCTGGATATCAGAATCATGGATCAGTCCTTCGAGCACGTCCATCGGAGACCCTCCGGGAGCCTGCTTTCTCGGGTTGTCCCGGAGAGTGATTACAACTCCCGGCCCCTCAGCCGCGGAGAGTCCTGCCAGGAACTTGGACTCCTGGAGTTCCTTGTTCAGCGTCCCAGCCGCTGTAGTGCCGCTCGCAAGCTGGTTCTGATACTCCGTAATCTTCTTCTCGAGGTCCTCTATCTGATCTCGGAGCTTTTCATTTTGCCGTTTGGCATCGGTATACGCGGCCGCAAGCCCGGGCAGCCTCGTCGTAGGTATGCCGCTTTCGGTCCTGACCCGCTGCTGGGTCTTGAGCGACACCGCAAGCAGCATCCCAAGGACCAGGCTCATCAGGGTTATCTTCAATATCCACGATTTGCTACGTATCTGATCAACAAACACGCTCATTTTATTAGTCTCAAAGTGTCAAGTGACAAGTGACAAGTGCAGGGAAACGCCCACTTGACACTTGACACTTGGCGCTTTACACTTGTCACTTTGCACTTGACGCTTCCCTCAAGTATTCCTTACCGGCTCCTCTTCCGCCTCAGCCCTTGGTTTCCATACTGGAGCGTCGCTGCAGCTTACGTCGATGTAGAGAGCGCTCTCACCAATCTCCGGCCTCAAGGTCAGTATCTTTGAAACATTCTGCAGCTTCTCCCGAATGTCAACCGGCTGGCCGAGTTTTACATAGAAGCCACTCCCCATATTTAAACACAGATTGCCTCTGCGGTCAACGGATATTTTCGTCACCTTCTGACCGACCAGCCGGCAGTCTCCAAGGCATCTTAGAACGTCGTTCATGTTGACGTTCTTTGTCGACCTGCCCGGCGCAACCGCCGAACCCTCCGGGACCGCCACGACCGGAACCGACCTCGGCGGCGTGCTTATGCAATGAAAAGGAATCCCTTTCCTATCGGCAAGCCAGAAGCCTCTTCCGTTATCTATAGTAACGTATCGCCGCCTTTCCTTTATGCGGACTATAACCGTGTCAGGAAGGAGCCTACCCACCTTGACGTCCAGCACCTCGGGGTGCTGTCTGATGCGCTTGATTATCCTATCCTTTGAAAGTATCAGGATATTACTGCCCCTGATCTGTTCCAGCTCCGACTCAATCTGCGCCCGGCTGATAAGTCTGGTTCCTGAGACCTTTATGTGCTCAACCTGGAGCTCTGGACACGTCAAGATGTAGTAACAGCCGGCCGCAAGCCCGGAGAGGATCACTACAGACATAAGCGGCCACAGCAGCCGTCGTAGCCTGAACTTCCTGCGGTTCCTCGCAGGCCGCCGTCGATTGTAAACGCGCGTAGTTCTCCGCGCGCTGCGTGTTCTGCGCAAACCTATTCCTCCTCCAGGGCGAGTTCAATTAACCTGTCCAGAAGCTCCGGAAATTCTATCCCCGCGGCCTTAGCCGCAGTAGGCAGAAGGCTAGTCTGCGTCATACCAGGGATCGTGTTTATTTCCAGCACGACCACCTCATCATCGGGCCTCACGATCATGTCCACCCTGGACATCCCCCGGCAGCCGAGGATATCATGCACTGAAACCGCCAGATATCCGGCCCGGGATGCGGCTCGCTCACTGATCCTGGCCGGAACTATCTCCTCGGTCGCGCCAGGGGTATATTTTGCTTCGTAATCGTAGAAACCCTTCGATGGCACGATCTCTACTATGGGCAGCGCCTGCGGATTGGAATTGCCGAGCAGCCCTACAGTGATCTCCGTGCCGGCAACGAATTTCTCAATAAGTATCTGGCTGTCGTATTTAAATGCTTCTTCGATAGCCGCTTGCAATTCACCTTCTAATTTTACCTTTGTCATGCCGATTGTTGAGCCCTGTCTGTTCGGCTTGACCATCACCGGGTAGCCCAGGTCGCGAACTTCCGCCGGGATGTCGCGCGACCTCATCTCCGAGCGCCGCACGATGTCGACCGACTCCGGCATTGGCACCCCGACCTGCCGGAGTAACCGCTTCGATACGATCTTGTCCATCGCCAGAGCGCTCGCAAGCACTCCTGAGCCGGTGTAAGGGATTCCGAGAAGCTCGAGCATACCCTGGACAGTGCCGTCCTCCCCGTATCTGCCGTGCAAAGCTATGAACGCTACATGCACTCTGCCGTCGGAGGACGTCATGTCGCTGACCGGCCGCAGCGGACCTATGGCGGCAAGCTTTCGCTCCGCCTCGGTTATCGCCGCTACCTCCACACTGCTCACCGCCAACCTGCGCTGCCCGCTACCGGAGAAAAGCGCCGCGTCGATGGGCATTGCATCGTATTTTTCTCGGTTGAGCGATTCCAGTATCATCATTCCTGTGGAAAGAGAAACCGCCCGCTCCGAAGACAGGCCGCCCATCAGCACTGCAACTCTGAGCTTTCTCACGTCCTTACCAGTCTCCCACTATCCTTACTTCGAATTCCAGCTCGACTCCGAACTTCTCCCTTATCGCCTGCCGGACTAGATCTGCGAGGGCCTTAACGTCGCTCGCAGTGGCTTTTCCCTCATTGACGATGAAGTTTCCGTGTTTATCCGCTACCACGGCGTCTCCTACTCTCGTCCCCTTAAGCCCCGCCTGGTCGATAAGCTGGCCTGCGCTTTGTCCCTCGGGGTTCTTGAAGACGCACCCTGCGCTTGGGCCCGAAGGAAGGTTCGTTGCGCGCTTGCGCCTGATGCCTTCCGCAGTCCGGACAAGCTCATCCCGGTCTCCCGGCCTGAGCCGCATTATCGCGCTCACGATGATCCTGCTCCTATCGACCTGGAAAACGCTCCAGCGATAGCGAAACTGCGAGTCCTCGGGTGAGAGGTCTCTTCGTTCGCCCTCACTGGTTACTACGCTTACCGTTTCGATAACGTCACCGATCTGGCCCCGGTAGGTCCCGGCGTTCATAACTATTGCGCCACCGACAGTGCCGGGTATAGCGGCAGCGTATTCAAGTCCAGCAAGCCCGGCTTCGGTGGTCACTGAGACTACCTTGTCGAGATTTGCCCCGCTTCCAACGTAGAGGCGCTCGCCTTCAAGCTCAATCCTCTGGAAAGGACGTCCCATCTTGATGAGAATCCCGCGTATTCCCCTGTCCGAGACGAGCATATTGGCCCCCGCGCCGAAGGCGAGCCAGGGAACGTCGTGACGGTTCGCCCAGGACACGACGGCAGCAAGATCGTCGGCATCCGCGGGATCAACGAACACATCCGCCGGTCCGCCGATCTTGAAAGTCGTGTGCTTCGACATCGGCTCATCGGCTTTCACTACACCCCGGATTGCCTTTCTCAAATCGGAAGCTAATTCTATATTGGAAGTCGTCATCGGAACCGTCGTTCTTATCTCACTTTACTCTAGGATACAGCAAAACAGCTTTGGAGTATACTACTATTTGCGGTGTTGATCGTCGAGGAGATGTCTCGCCGACCCGGTCCATATCTGCCGCTTGAAACGCGAAGACACGAAAGCCGCGAAGGCCACGAAAGCTGTGTATGAAAGACTGGTGGACAGCCC
>JACPPP010000242.1 GCA_016190935.1 Armatimonadota bacterium
CCCCTAACCCCCAGCCCCTATTTTCGAGGAGTATCAAACTATGAATAGTAGAGTATGTGTCATAAGCGCAGTTCGCACAGCGATAGGCAATTTGGCAGGGTCGCTTTCGAGCCTCAGTGCATCTGAGCTTGGTGCGGTGGTCATCCGGGAGGCCGTAAGCAGGGCAGGGCTGTCAGCCGACCAGGTGGACGAGGTGATAATGGGGATGGTGCTTGAGGCAGGAGCGGGTCAGCATCCTGCTCGACAGGCATCGCTTAAGGCTGGGCTTCCGGTGGAGACACCTGTCTTCTCGGTGAACAAGGTCTGCGGGTCATCGCTCAAGGCTGTGGCGCTTGCAGCTCAGGCCATACGGGCGGGAGACGCGAGGGTAGTTGTCGCCGGAGGCATGGAGAGTATGAGCCAGGCTCCTTATCTGCTCGACCCGAAGGCAAGGAGCGGTCTCAGGCTGGGCCATGGGAAAATCGTGGACAGCATGGTCCACGACGGCCTCTGGGATGCCACGAACGATTGTCACATGGGTGATCTTGCGGACAGGATGGCGACATATCACGGGATAGGCCGTGATATGCAGGACGAATATGCCTGTGAAAGCCACAGGCGGGCGATAGCTGCACAGGAGGCAGGGCTTCTGCGGGAGGAGATCGTGCCGGTAAGTGTACGGGTGAAGAAGGAAGATGTCCTGATAGACCAGGATGAGCGGCCGAGGGCTGATGCGAGCCTGGAGGGTATGGCAAAGCTCAAACCTGCGTTCTCTCCTAGCGGAACAGTAACGGCGGCCAACGCATCCGGGATAAGCGACGGAGCCGCCGCACTTGTGCTGGCCGACGAAGAGACGGCAGGAAAGCTCGGTTTGCAGCCGATGGCGTACGTGGTTTCCTATGCTTCGGCGGGCCTTAATCCTGCGGAAATGGGACTCGGCCCTGCTTCCGCCATTCCGATGGTTCTAAACAAGGCCGGGATTGACAAAGGCCAGGTTGATCTTTTCGAGATAAACGAGGCATTTGCATCCCAGATACTCGCAGTCTTACAGAAGCTGCAGATCGATCAGCAGAGGGTGAATGTAAACGGCGGGGCCATAGCATTCGGGCATCCTGTCGGAGCGAGCGGGGCCCGGATTGCTGTGACTCTGCTGCACGAGATGAACAGGAGAGGGTCCCAATGCGGCGTCGCGAGCCTATGCATCGGCGGCGGCCAGGGGATAGCCGTGGTATTTGCGGGGAGAGGATATTAGCTTCTCCCAACTCTACATGGAGGTAACGACGATGACAGATAGAGAGCAGAAGAAGAATCTATGGTGGCAGTATATGACCTGGGACCAGGTGGTGGATCACGCTAAGGAATGCGATATAGCCATCCTTCCTATGGGGTCCATCGAGCAGCACGGCCACCATCTGCCCACAGGGCACGACACGATCCAGTTGTTCCCGATGCTGGAGGAAGTGGCAGAGAGGACTGGGGCTATACTCCTTGCCAGCCCCTGGTATGGGGCACATCCTGTGCATCACCATCACTTCCCGGGGACGATCCCGCTGTCGAGTGACACTTGCAGGTTCCTGATAAAGGACATCATACGAGGGGCTTCGGAGGCAGGTTATAACAAGTTCATCATATTCTTCGGACACGGACAGGCCTGGGTGGCTAACTACTGTGTCCAGGAGCTTGGGCTTGAGGGTTACTTCGTGCTTTCAGTGATGTTCCAGAACATGATGAGAGACCTGCACAACGAGATATTCGAGACCCCATTCTGGCATGCGGATGAGGCTGAGACATCCGTTGGGCTGGTCACGCATCCTGATCTTGTGGATATGAGCAAGGCCATAGACGAGTCGGCCACGAGAATACTCGACGGCCAGTTCGTCCAGAGCCCATCGGACTATGCCGTCTCGAAGCCGTTAAGGTTCGATGAGGGGACACTTAGCGTCCCGGAGTATAAGGACCTGCAAGCCGGAGTCATCGGCAGGCCCACCCTTGCCACACGCGAGAAGGGCGAGAGATATGTGCAGACGATCATAGACCGTATGTCCGACCTGGTAAACGAGATAAAGACGAAATATCCTGCCGGAACGAAAGTGCCGATAAAGTAGGAGGGCCGGGATATGAAGCTTGGACTTAACGGTTGGAGCACAGCAAGATGGCCCATCGAGTCCGACCTGGAGGCAGTCTCGAAGATCGGCTCCAGATGGCTTGAGATGCAGTGGCCCAAGACGGCTGAATATCTGAAGACGCGCACTCTCTCAGAACTCGCCGCGCTCTTTGAAAAGTATGGTATCCGGCCTGCTACCATCACCTCTATTGAGGAGATCACTTTCAGGGACGCGGCGGGCGAGAAGGAATTGCACAAGCTCTACAAGAGGATGTGCAAGGTCTGTGCGGCGGTGGGCAGCCCCTTTGTGCTGGTCGTTCCAAGCAGGAGAACGCCCGGCCTGACTCACCAGATGATACTCAACGAAACCGCCGATGTTGTCAACAAGCTGGCCGACATCGGCGCACCATATAACGTTGGGGTTGCCTTCGAGTATGTCGGGTGCAGCGAGTACACGATCAACAACCTGGAAGACTACATGGAAATGGCTGAAAAGGCCGACAGAAAAGAGTTGGGAGTGGTTGTCGATACCTTCCACATCCACAATGCCGGAACGCCTATCTCGTCGCTGTCCCGGATCAGGGCTGAGGATATAGCAGTAGTCCACATTTCGGACGGTGACGATATTCCCGTAGCCGATCTTACGGCCGACAAATACCGCCATCTGCCTGGAGACGGTGTCATTCCGATAAAGGACATGCTTACAGCCGTGGACAAGACCGGCTACGATGGCCCGGCGTGTTTCGAGACGCTGCGGCCTGAACACTGGGAGATGGATCCCCTGACCCTGGCTATGGCACTCAAGGAGAAGATACTGGCCGTATACCCAGCCATACAACTCTAGCGGATCATTTACCGTGCTTATCACTATGTTGCTTATGCTGCGGGAACGGCAGGCTTAGGAAAAACTAACATATTCCCGACGGTTTAGTTCCCGCAGCAAGCGAATGCAAGTGGTATTAGAACCTGGAGGCAACTATGCTAAGACCGTGTGTTTGTCTGGACCTGATCTTTCAGGACCAGGACATATTGGCGGCTATAGATACTGTGGCCGAGGCCGGCGTATCAGCCTTTGAGATATGGGACTGGCGCGACAAAGACCTGTCAGCAATCGCCGACCGCAAGCAGCGTTACGGGATGGATGTGGTGAACGCCCACATGTACCCGATAGACCTCGTGGACGCGGAGGCGGTTCCGGAGTTCCTCCAGCACTTGCGCGCTTCCATCGCCGCAGTCAAGCAGCTTGGCTGCAAGTTCCTGACCGTTCACGTTCAGAGGGTTAACTGGGGCCCCGGCAGTCAGTGGTACGACCTCTTGACCGGAGGGGAACAAATAGCTGAGCGTAGATCACAGCAGGACAACATCGTAGCCGCGCTCAAGAAGGCCATTCCTGTTGCTCAGGATGCCGGTATCATATTGATGCTCGAACCGCTCAACACCCTGGTGGACCACTGGGGTTACTTCCTATCATGCTTCGGGCATGCCGCCCAGGTGATCCAGGAGGTGGGCAGTCCGAACATCAAAGTGCTGTTTGACATCTACCACATGCAGATCAGCGAGGGCAACCTGATCAACAACCTCACGCAGAATATCGATCTGCTGGGCCATCTACACGTGGCCGATGTGCCGGGGCGGCACGAGCCCGGGACAGGGGAGATAGACTTTCTGAACGTGCTGAGAGCAGTCAAGAGTGCGGGCTATGATGGCTACGTCGGCCTGGAATATGTGCCGCTGCAGGACACCCTGACCTCCATCAGGAACGTCGCTGATCTGATCGAGCGGGCAAATACTGTCTGATCTTGGATATGAGCAATAAAATGTTTGCATTCTTTTCCAGTATGGAATATAATGATTGCAATGAGATTCAACGTAGCGATTCGGAATCTTGATCACTCGTTAGATTGCTTGACCTTCTTCGACTGATCGAATCCCGCAAGTGGCGATATCGCCACGGTCCGCGTTGGAGCATCTTGGGGCATGTCCCCAGAAAGAAGGCTAGCAATGGCTAACAAATCACTCTATGTAGGCAATATGGCCTACAGCACGACCGAGGATGACCTCCGCAAACTGTTGGAGCCCTACGGTCCGATCTCGGAAGTCCGCGTCATCGGAGACAAGGGCTTCGCGTTTGTGGAGATTCCTGAAGACAACATGGCGGCGGCAATCGAAGCCACCAACGGCAAGGAAGTAGGCGGCCGGACGTTGACAGTCAACGAGGCGCGCCCGCGCACCGAACGCTCCAGCGGTGGAGGCGGTCGCGGTGGTTACGGCGGCGGCGGAGGCCGCGGCGGCGGCGGTGGTGGCGGCGGACGACGCTGGTAATCCACAGCTAATCTGACCAAAAAGGCGCGCAGGGTAACAACCTTGCGCGCCTTTTCGACGTACATGGCCGCTGCAACAGCTTGCAGTAACTTTGGGCCGGGACATGGATGTCCTGAACCGAGGAGACGGGGAATTCCAGATTCTTCGTCTCCTGATTTTCCCCGTCTCCCCGGTTCAGGAAGCGCCAGGGTTTATGATCCGCCGATATAGCTTACGAATGTGAAGCTGTGTTACAAACCCACGGAATTGGGGTCGGGGATTGCAAATTTTCGACCAGCACCCATCGGCAAATGTGAAGGACCTTCGGCCTATCGCTCACTACTACCGGAGAAGCGGATTTACTTCTCTCGCCGAACGCCTTTGAACGGCTTGGTATTAGCCTTCTGATCCATAAACCGTCCGGTATCGGCATCCCGCTTCGTCCAGTGCCCACTCTGCGGGTTGAAGCTTTGTGAGCGATTTCTAACCGCGCCCTGTCTGTGTCCATCGCCAATAGGAGCATTTCTTGCCATCAGCATCACCTCCTGTCCACAATTCTATCCGGCCCCGACTCGCTGGAGCTTCTAGCACTACAAGTTGGACCTGTGGGCCTCCAAGTAGCAACCGGGCGCATCTGCGAACTACCCAGTGGCCGGGGGTTGCGCAACTCTTAGAGGTATTCGCACCTTTTCATTGCCTTGCACAACCACGTGCAACGCATACTGGCCATAATCGGGAAACCGCACTCCGGCGAATCCGACCACCAGCTTTCCTACCGTGTCTAGAGCTCCGGACGGTGGCTGCGGAACGTTAAGTTTACCTTTGAAGCGAGGTATCACGTCTCTCCCGTCAGCGTCAATAAGCCGAATCTCAATGTCTTTGCTTCCAGCTTCAGCTATGCTTGCTCGGAATTGTGCAACCAGATGGAAACTGGGATGGACACACGGCACTTGAGGTGAGTAAATCGTGTCGAAGCCGATACCAAGAGCGCTTATCTTATTTCCAGGCTCTGCATAATCGCAGATGAAGGCAAAATCTACGTCCACGACGTCCTCCTTTCCAACTCACCGAAGAAGATCAATTCCGTAGCTTGGCTGGCGTTCAGAACGGGGCCGGGCGCTGGCTTCGGCGAAGCAATGTGCAGAATACGCACTGGAATCGAAGCCGACGAAGCCCCGGTTGCCCCTGAGCATGAGGGTACAGCCGTCAGTTGTGTCTCACGCTGGGTCTGTTGACCAATTCCCAACATTCCGCAGATCTGCTCAATTTCTTGGACCGTATCCACCTTCGCCTCATAGCTGCTGAGCGCGTGCACAATGAGTTGATTTAGGCTGGTATCGTTTTGCTTCGCTACGCGCACCAGGTTTGCGTGAAGTGCCCGGGGCATGCGTACAACCAGCCTTCCACTGTAATGCTCGTAATCCTGCTCCGCTGCTGGCTCCGGGATAGCCACCCCCTCCGCAAGATACTCTGCAAATATCTCCTTCTTCGCAGCTTGAAGATTCTCGTACGCCTCCTGGGGCGTCTCTCCATCTCCCACAAATGCTCGTGATCCCAGAGTGGGAATACTCGCTACATATCCACCGCCAAGATTCTCCTCTATTCGCCGAATCTCAACTGGATAGTCTAACGACAAATAGTACTCCAGTGATTTCCGCACAGTAATTCCTCCTTCTACTTCCCCTTCTCTTCCTTTTCGATCTCCTCTAGATGTTTGATAGCTTGCGCAATGCGCCTCAGATAATAACCTTTTACCCTCCGTCCTCCTGTTACAGGGATACTCAAGTGTCCGAACTGCCCAAAACCTGGCAAGTCTCTCAGCGCCGGGTGCTTGACCCTCAGTTGATGCGAGTCTCCGGTCCCTTTGCAGATCGCATCGCTGCCAAAGAACCGCAATAAGACCGACTTTACGACATCAACGGACTCATCGATCGGCGCATTGTTCAGCCATTTTTCTATCAGAAGCTTCTGATTCATCCTTGCACGGCTCCCTGCCTCGTCACGACCACATGGATGATACCACATATAGTATCATATGTCAACCACTTTTTTCCGATCCCCAGCACAGAAGATGCTCCAAGATCCGAACGAATTTCCACTACAGTCCGGGAACTGGCCTTTTCCTATTCCAATATTAAGTGCGACACCTCGTTCCCCGCAGCATAGTGAAACTATCAATCGTGCTGTTCCCTTGCCTCCCCCTCCACAATCCCAATCTCCTCCTCCGTCAGCCCGTAGAGTTCGTATACCAGGCGGTCTATTTGTCTGTCTGTCGCATCTATCCTGTGTTGGAGTGATTCCTTGTCAGGGGGCGACTTGGCCCCCGCAAGTTGCTTGTGGAGGGCCAACATCCAATCAACCGATTGCACGATCCGGTCGTGCCGAGCCTTATCAAAGGGATCGCACGGATTGAGGCAGCGAATTGGAAAGCTCGCTAACTCGCGAACCTTGAACTGGGGGAATATCTTCCTCTGAAGCTTATCGAAAGTCTTGAGAAACCAAAACGAAAGCAATCTCGAGTTTATCAATGCGAGTATATACTTTAACGATATGTCGTCTTTGGGGGCAAAGATGACCATGCTATTGATGTCATTGTACGATGGCTCATCTGTAAGAACAGCATGTATAAGGTACGGTCTCTGTCCAGGTATCTGGCGCACAAGTAGCCTGGGGCCGTCGAACGGCACAGAGCGCCGGGGTTCTGCAATCCATTCCCCATAACTTAGATATTCACCCGACCAACTGAGTCTATAACGACATACGTCAGCACCGCTTAGGTATAGTCCGTATGACTCATCGTTCCTGTTTCTCGAATGGAATGATCGGGTCATCTTCTGCTGGTCGGTTTGTGCAGGTTTTCCCTTGCCAGTTTGATATACTTTTAGACCTGTGGAGACCACGCAAAAGCTTGCCAGTGGTTGCGTCTCGGATCCAATGCGCCTTAGAAGACCCCTAGATGAATCGTCCATTAACAAGCCTATTGATATAATGTACGACGGCCCACCGATGGCGTTTCCGTCAGACCAATTGGTGAATCCAACTCTTCCGTCCCTCATTTCAGCAACAGTGATGCCTGATGGCTTTGTCTTACCAAAGAGGAGAATTGCCGTATCGACATGTGCTGCGCTAAATACTCTGTCCAAGATATTCACGACTTGTAGCTCACCTGTTTCGTTAAGCAGGAATTGCCTGAGTCGGGAGAAGCTGTCGATGGTCAGCCAGTTGTTTGGGGTGATGAACCCTAGAACGCCCCGCTGCCGTAATAACGCATGGCACCGCTCTACGAAGATGCTGAACGTATTCAGTTGGACAAACTGGTACCAATAGTGGCGGCAGAAGTAGCTCTTTTCTACCTGGGAAATCCGCTCATTCCTTGTGAAGATATACGGCGGATTCCCGATCACCGCGTCAAACCCACCGGACTTCATCACCTCCGGGAACCCCGCGTTCCAGTCGAAAACGTTTATACGGTACTGCTCGTCATCGTCCAGGAAGCTCATCTGCTGGTTGTCGTAAAAGTCGGGGCCGATGAGCGAGTTCCCGCACTTGATGTTACTCCCCAGGTCAGGCAGCGCCCGCTCGTGGAACATCTTCAGAGTTCTGTTCATTGCCTCCGCCGACTCC
>JACPPP010000227.1 GCA_016190935.1 Armatimonadota bacterium
CTACTCATGTTGCGTGCAGATTGAACGCAATTTCAGTTGTTAGATACTATCACCTATCACCTGTTACCTGTTACCTCATTGCCCATCTCTAGCTCGGCTTGCCCTTCGGCTCGGTCGCAATTGTCAGAAGCTCGGCCCCCGCGCGCTTCGCCTCGTCGGCCAGTTCGATTCCTCTGGCCCACGACTGCTTCTTGTCACAATTGATGACTACAACTAGCTTCGGGTTATCCTTCAGCCGGGACTTGAGCTCAGGATATATCTCGTCGAAGCCGAGCGGATTCTTGTCGATGTAGTACCTGCCGGACTCAGTCATGGTCAGGACAACCTTGACCATCGGCCTTTCCTGCGCGCTGGTCGATTTCGGGAGGTTTACCGGCATCCCCTTCATAGTAGTCATCGCAAGAGAGGCGATCATAAAGAACACCAGCAAGAAGAAGATAGTGTCGATCATTGGGATGATCTCGATGCGGGCCTTCTTATGCTGAAATCGCTTTAATCTCATTCCTCCGCTCCTTAAGGTCGGCAAGCACTTTCTGGAGTTGTGTCGCGCATATCTCCATTGCCTCTATCGTCCGCTTGACCTTTTCAGTCAGATAGTTGTAGCCTACAAGGGTGACTATGGCTATGGCCAGGCCGGTGGCCGTGGCGATCAGCGCTTCGGCAACTCCCCCGGTTATGGCCGTCGGTGTGCCGATTCCGCTTTTCGAGGAGATTACGTGGAACGAGCGTATCATACCGGTGACTGTTCCGAGCAGTCCAAGAAGGGGCGCAATGGTGATGATAGTGTCCAGCACTCCGAGCCTGGCCTGCATATCGGAAGCCTCCACCAGCGCTCGTTCCTCCATTGCTCTTTCGGCCTGATCCGGCCTATGTCTCTCCTGTATACCGGCAGCAAGGACCGACCCGACCGCAGTGTTGCTCTCCTGGCACTTCTTGATCGCCTGCTCAGAGTTTCCGCTGTGCAGGAGATGCTGAATGTGGCTTCCTAACCCGGCAGTGTCCGAGGCTGCACCCCTGATCTTTAAGTAGCGTTCGATCATTACAGCTAGTGAAATGATCGAACAGCCCATAAGCGGGACCATTACCGGCCCACCCTTGACCAGGAACTCAAACGCGTTCGCGAACCAGCTCATGCTCTGCTATATGCCCTCCATTGCGAGATAATACTCAAATAGGATTATCGGCAAGAGCATTGATGCGCTGGAGAGGAAAGCTGTTAGCAGTCAGCTATCAAGCGTCGTCAGTGACCAAACATACGCAGGACGTCATTCGGTGTAAGAGGTAGGATCTGTGGATAGCGGGTGAAATGGGCAGGATTGAGGGTAAGGAGATGCCTGATGCTATGGGCGCACATAAGTGCGGCGATTCTTGCATCGTGCGCGGATTTGCCGATGACGCCGTTCGATACGACTAGCGTCCGCCAGCGCCGGAGGATATCCGTGGGGTCCGATAGATAGTCGAAAAGCGTCTCGATTTCGCCAAGGTAACGGTCGGCCTCGATAGCCGAAAAGCCAAGGCCATTGGACTCACGCGGGCGCGTAGCTACTACCCAGTACTCTATGAGAACCTGAGCACATACATAGACCTTGGTGTTGTTTGTCGTGAGCGTGTCCAGCGTAGCGGCTATTTCGGGATTTCGGGGATCATTAAGGTCGAAGAGCCTGACGAGGACGTTCGTATCGAGCAGGTAGCTCATAGACGATCCTCATACAGGTTCTCGCGTTCCAGCGACTCTTCGGAAATATTGAGACCCTCGATCCTGCTTGAAAGTAGTCGCTGCCATGCGGCTTCTCGCTCAGCCGAACGGCCTTGCCTTACCTCCAGCTCGATCGGCTGATTCACCGGAAGGTCCACCGGTTCGTCTGGGACAATCACCCGGCCGTCAAAATGTGCTCTAATCACAATGGACATCTTCGTTGCCTCCATTCCAATTATACCATATTCCTCTCCCCAAAGCCGCGGCTTGGTGCATCGACCAGGTCGATCTTCAGCGGTAGAAAACGCAGCCACGCATTCCACCGCATAATCGAGTTTTGGTATACGTTCCCAATACAAATATTGTGGGTTTTTCGTTGGGCGCTGCGGGAACCGTCACCGGTTCCCGCAGCTTTGTGAGTCAGCTAGAAGCCTTGCAACTAGAATCCAATGGCTGGCGGTGATTGCAAAGCCGTAGGCCAGAGCGGGACTCCGGACATCGAGCGAAGGTCAAGGATGTCATCCGCTTGGGATACTCTGGTTACCACGACTACCGGCCTGCCCCCGAAGCTCGTGTACGAGCCCATTATGTTGAGCCCATCCCCACGGTCCAGGCTTATGCCGCGCCGGGTGATAATGTAGCGCGGCCCAAGCAGGACCGAAGTTGTTTCCAGGCCACGGAAGGGCGACTCAGTCCTCACCACGGCCAGCAGAACCGGGATATTGTCCTCCGGACTCTGGACCTCGTTGATAGTCTCTATTATACTGCTGAAACTCACCATTTGCCCCGGATCAAACTGGATTAGCGGAACCCCATCTGGACCTCTGCCGACTGGCGGAGGAGCCACGCCAGCGCGTGCCGACCACAGCGGCGAGCCCGATGCTGAGCGCAAGCTGAAGCTCCTTGTGGGCGTAGCGATTGTGGACACAACCAGATACTCGCGCCCCACGATTTCTCTCAGAGATCCGGTGACAGTGATTGCGTCACCCCGCATCAGTTTGAGTCCGGTCTGATCTAAATACCACCCCGGCCCCAGAAAGACGGTGTAGATACGGTCTTCCGGTGTTGAGATAATGACGGCCTGCGGTCCGGCCGCTGGGTTTCCGGGGTTGTAGTCTATAGTCGTCAGTACCCTTCCCGAGACTGTCATGACCTTCTGTGGATCATATCGCAAGTCGAAGTTAACGACCTGTGACAATGCCATGGCCGGGATTAGCACAACGGCTAAGACTATCGCTGCGACAAGGTTTCTTCTTACCATGCCCCTTACTCCTTTCGCACCACGGCTGCCGGCAACGCTTCACCTAGAAGCCATAAATTACATACCCTATCGACACAGGCAACCAAAACTCATCAAAAGCATAAATTTTGTCTTGATAGGCCGCGGGTCGGGCACTAAGTAGCGTCCTACCCCAAATACGCTGAAATTCGCAGCGCCCGCGGGTCAGTGACAACTATTGACAATCGGCCTCCAATAGTCCTACACTAGACAGCAATCAATCTTCATGTCCTGCAGGTGCTCCCAATGGGCTGGTCGAGAAGATCATCTTCGGGAATTACGCTCGTCGAAGTGCTCGCAGTGATCGCTGTCATAGCGATCCTTGCCGCAATCCTCTTGCCCATCTTCACCCGCAGCAAATCGCAGAGTAAATCGAGAAAGTGCGCCTCGAACCTCCAACAGCTCGGACGCGCCTTCCATCTCTACATCTCGGATTGGAACGGCGCCTACCCGGCGCCCGGAGGCAAGCCCGGAGATTATAACTACTGGGTCCAGTCCGGAAGGGGCGGCATAGTGCGCTATATCGGCACAAGCGGAGGACTGGGGACCATCTGGTGCTGCCCAGAGCTTAGAACCTGGCAGGGGAGGTTCCCTGCCCGCAGCTACTCAATGAACTCATTTCTGCGCAACCCACCCGACATCTCTTACCCCACGTCCATCGGCATATTCGATGGGGTTCGGGAGTGTATGATCGAAGATCCCCGGCGAACCATACTACTTTACGAGGGACTGCCGATTACGCCGAGCTGGCCGGACTCTCTGGACTATATCTACCGGTGCGGTAACTGGACTTGCGTTCGAGGCTGGTACACGGAGGATATGCCGCGTCTTCACACTCTGGACTCATGGAAGCCGTGGCACGATAATGAGCGCAACAATTACCTTTATATCGACGGCCATATTGTTTCGAGAGCTCCCGCAAAGTATAAGAATAATCAGCTTGCTCCCTGGAATGAAATGTACGAGTGGTGGGTGCTGAAGACAGCAACAGGAGCGATTTACGCCAAGTTGATAGACTGGTAAGGGAAGTCTTTAGCTACGGAAACACTGAAGACGGGTGTTGGGTGTCGGGTGTTAGGTGTTGGAAAAGCCATGTCTAACCCGACACCCAACACCTATCACCCAACACCTTTCCTTCCGTGCTTCCGTGCTAATAATCCTCTCGTGATAACGAGATGTGCGTTTTGGGCGCAATTACAGTCAGAAGCGCCTACTGCGCTTCTGTGATAACGTTCCTCGCTTCTACGTATGGCTGGCCCTTCTCGGTCTTCTTCACGGTACCCGACACCGAGATCTTCTTGCCGATATCAGAAATCGGATCAAGTCCGCTGCGGCCGGTCACGAATATGCAGCCTGTCTCATCTGAAACAGCCCAATCGGACCTCGTGACAGGGGGCCCGGGTTTGCAGGCAGGAGCTTTCGGGTCGGGCCTCCAGCCCATATAGGTGCCGGTGATCTGCACAAGCTGCCCGACCGCCGCGTCCACATTGTTCACAATCGTGCTAACCGTGACCGGCTGCACCACGGCCTTCGATTTCCCGATGGTTATCTCAGTCTTTACAAGGGTCGGCCTTGGGGGAAAAGTTGTGAGCTGAGCAAAAATGGTGTAAGCTCCGGGTGGAACCTGATCCCCTGTATTCGTCACCTGCCTCCAAGCCTCGGTGAATGTCATCTTCTCTCCAGGATCGAGCGCGCGCGAGGTGATCGCCTGGGTGAAAGCCTTCCCATACGACCAGCGCCAGATCTCGGCGCCGTTTTTCTTGATCCAGATGTCGTAAAGCTGCCCGCTCGGAAATCTCAGGGTCATCTTCTGACCCGTGCGGTTCTCAATCGTAAACGTTAACTTCACCGACTCACCCAAGGCATGGTTCGATTTCTCGGCTCGAACGCCGCCAAGGGGCTTAGCATTGCTTCCTCCACTACCATTTGTGCGAGTAACCGACACAAGGAAACCTCTTCCACTCACTGCGGCGGCCGCAAGCACCAGAGCCGCGGTAAGGATTGCAAGTCTTCTCATAGCGTCCTCCTGAGGTCTAGGCCTAATCCATCAAATTCTTTTCCCGCCCACCCAACAGGACAAACTGGCCGTCATCAGCCCTACTGCTCTATCGCCCTTCTCATCGTATGATATTTACAGATCGTCCGGGATCTCCTGATCCCAGACGCACGTTCTACGGATCTCCGATCCGCAAGTTAACCATGCAATCTCGAATAATCTACTTTAGGGAAAAGCACGCCAGCCGTGTCTTGTTCCGCACTATCAGCTTGCCGTTAGCGATGACTGGGGCAGTCCAGCTCTGACCGCCGAGCGGCGTAAACCGACCTAACTCCTCGTATCTTTCCGGCGTTGGGTTCACCATCACGAGATCGCCGGCCTTCCCATCGAAAACGAGGAATACCCCGTCTATACCAATAAGCGGCCCCTTCTCAAACCCAGGCTGCTTCCATTTGACCTCTCCAGTCTGAGGATCCAGGCATACCAGGTGATCCGGATTGCTATTGCTGTAGATATAGCCTGCATGGTAAATGGGAGAACTAAAATGCGCCTGGATCTCTTTGTTCTCCCAACGAACCTTCGCACCCTCATCGGAAACATCTACGAGCGCACAGCGGTACCTCCCATCTGCGCTCGTGGCGAAAACCGAGTTGCTAATCACTATCGGCTCCGGAATATTTGATCCATCAGTCTTCCATTCCACACTCCATAACAACTTGCCGCTGTGTGCATCCACTCCAGTCAAATTGCTATTCGTGAACATCACGTACTGGTCCTTATCACGAATGACCGATCTGAGCGGAGTTGCGCTGCCCGGAGTATCGCTGGACCCGCCCTGCCAGATAGTCTCGCCCGTCCTCTTATCCAGCGCTACTAAGCAGCCCTCCTTTCCTCCGGGACAAACAATGAGTTTGTTTCCGTCCACAAGCGGTGACATGCTGTAGTAGTGCATTGGCATTATGCCACTGAAATCCCGGTGTATATTCCGTGACCACAGCTTCTTTCCTGTCTTGGCATCGAGGCAGTTCAGCAGGCCAAGCATACTCAGCGTATAGACTTTTCCGTCGCTGATTACGGGCGTGGACCTGGTGAACCCGTAATCAGCCTTATCTGAATCCACATATTCGTACCGCCAGATATCTCTGCCCGTCCCGATGTCTATCGCCCGAACTATATCCTTGTCGTCTTTGTGATCGATAATGAAGACCTTGCCAGCCGCTACCGACGGCCCTGCATAACCCTTATCGCTCATTGGCACCTTCCATAAGAGCTTAGGAGGAGTTTTGTTCCAGTCCTTACATATGCCCTTTTCGGGAGAGACGCCATCGGCGTTTAGCCCTCGGAATTGCGGCCAGTCAGCAGCCCATATTACCCCAGTCACAATGAACAATCCAATCAGTGCCACTAACTGCACAACTTGTCTCATATCTATTACCTCGTTTGCCTAGCTCACTGCTCATCGCTCATCGCTGATCCCTCGCCGGCCACCCAGCCTGTGGAGAAAGCCGCTTGCAGGTTGTAGCCGCCTGTCGTGGCGTCGATGTCGATCACCTCGCCGACGAAATACAGCCCACGCACAAGCCTTGACTCCATAGTGCGAGGATCGATCTCCCGGATATCCACCCCTCCCGCCGTCACTATAGCCTCCTCGGGCGGGCGGAGCGACTTCACGGTCATCCGCAGGTCGCGCAGAAGCTCGATAATGCGCCTGCGCTGCACGGCCATGATCTTGCCCACCGGAAGGTCTGGAGGAACACCCGAGAGCTTGATGAAGACCGGGATCATCGCCCTTGGCAGAAGCTCCGCCAGATAGTTCTTGAAGTGCCTTGTGCCCTTGAACTCTCTGACGAACCGCTGGTCAAGCTGCTCGTCAGTGAGCGCCGGCTTGAGGTCCACCGAAAGCTCCAGCCTGCCCTCGCTCATAACATCCAAAGCCCTGCGGCTTAACGTCAGGATGATAGGCCCTGAAACCCCGAAATGCGTAAAGAGCATCTCCCCGAACTGCTCAGCGATAACACGCTTCTTCCCGTTCTCTGGGACAAGTTCGAGTCGCGCCTTTACGTTCTTCAGGCTGAGGCCCTGCATCTCTCGCACCCAGCGCTCAGTGACGACCATAGCCGTGAGCGCCGGGCGCGGCTCGACCACTCTATGCCCCGCTTCAGCGGCCATTCTGTAGCCGTCGCCGGTCGAGCCGGTCCTGGGATAAGTGACTCCTCCCGTAGCAAGCACAACCGCATCGGCAGGCACAAATCCGCTGTAAGTCTCGGCCCCTTCAACCCGATAACTTCCGCCGATTCTTATTCTTTTCACTCTTGTGTTCAGCCTGATCTGCACACCCAGGCCTCGGCACCATCGTTCGAGCGCGTCCGCTACGTCGTCGGCGTCGTCCGAGGTCGGGAAAACCCTTCCTCCACGTTCGACCTTTGTCTTCACCCCCAGGCGCTCAAGAAGGCCGATAAGGTCATCTCTGAAGAACCGCGAGAACGCACCGTATAGGAACTTGCCGTTGTCACCGAAAGCCTGGATGAAGTCAGGAATCTCTGCGGTGTTCGTTATGTTGGCGCGGCCCTTGCCACAGATGCGCAGTTTCCTGCCGGTCCGAGGCCCGCGCTCCAGCAGGATTACTCTGGCTCCGCATTCCGCTGCCCGCCCCACCGCTAGAATCCCCCCGGCTCCCGCACCCACTACAACCACCGTACGGCGGCTATCTTCAGCCCTGATCTTCGCCGCCATCGTTCCTTATCCCGGCCGTTTTCTGGCAAAGAACCAACCGCTCCAGGCCATCCTCACAGTATCCGAGAGGAAGCCATTGGCAGTTGGCGCAGATCACGGACAGATCCTCCGGGGCGATGGACTTTACGATCCGGCGGTGGATTTCAGCCGGAGCCATGCGGTCCCCCGTCCGAAGCGCAAGGAGTCTGAGGATAAGAGCATCCTTGTCCTCTGTCTTCGGGCGCGACCCGTTATCGCTGCAGCGGTCGTTCAAGTGAGGGCACGCGCCGCAGATGTCGTCACCGCCGGGGACGATTTCGACCGTGCAATCGCCGGAGAACACCCGCTCGTGCACACGGGCCATGTTCTCCACGAACTCATCGCTGTAGCCGAGGCCGCGGAAGCCCAAGAGGCACAGGAGATGGTGTCCGCGAAGTTTGACTATCTCTTCCAACTGACCAAGCCGGTGACGATAGCGGCCGCGGCCGTAACCTTGACGGCGTCCACTCCGATGAACGGAGCGATCCCCAGCAGCCACGCCGACAGGCCCGGAAACGCTCCACCGTGCTGCGCAAGCCAGATGTGCAGCCAAGCGGCGCCGCAGAGATATATCCCGGCGACCCCGGCCGCCCCAGCAGCAAGCGCCCGCGCCATATAGGGCCTGGAGGAGCGCTCAAAGACAAGTCCGGTGATGAACGCGCCCACTACGAACCCAGACAAATATCCTCCCGAAGGTCCGAGAAACGACGCCGGCCCCGCAGTCCAACCGGCAAACACCGGCGCGCCGAAGACCCCCGCAGCCAGATACTGAATCTGTGCCACAGCTCCGAACCTGCTTCCGAGCAGCAGGCCGGAGAGCACCACTCCCAGCACCTGGAGCGTGACCGGAACAGGGGTAAACGGCAGCCTGAAGGCCACCTTAGCCAACAGCGCCGTAAGCGCGGCGAGAGCAAACGCCGCTCCCACACTTCGCACCATAGGTCTTTCCAAGGTTGTTGCAATAGCTTTCATATCTGAATAAGTATTCGAGACGCTGGCTGTCGAATCCTCCTTATTTAGCTGTCAGCGGTCAGCTTTCAGC
>JACPPP010000015.1 GCA_016190935.1 Armatimonadota bacterium
CTAAGCGCATCTGTTCACCTCTCTGGTGATTACTACTTCGACACTTGCTGCCCTTTTTCCCCCTTAAAATGCCTGGCTAACAAAAATTTGGTGGAGGATCCGGGTTTCAACTCCCTTGTCCTGAATCCAAGCACATTGCTGCTCACTCATCCCAAGAGCGGAGACCCGGATGTCTATCCTGGGGAGCGCCTCACGGTCGCCTAGATGGAGCGTCAGGCTGGCCCTGGCATCGGCTCCGGACAGAAGCCTTACGTACAGTTCATAATCTCCGGCCGGAAAATCCATTCTCACTGTTTCTTCAAAGGCTTCAATTGCCACCGGTCCAGTCTCTTCTTCCCCTTCCGAATAGCTGGGTATCGCGATATCTTTGCCACAATGCCAAACAGTTCCTGACGGACCGGATAATGTAATCTCCGCCGGGTACCTGCCGGGTGGAAGAACGTCCTCGTTGCGCAACACTGCCTCTACTCGCAGATCCCGCCCTCGATACAAGTTCAATGAAGAAGAGAACAGACACCAAACAAGCGGCTTCTGCAAGTCCCGAATTGCTCGAATAGCGGGTTTTGGCTGCCGGAAATAGTCCACTATGCCCGCCCCGTAGAGCCCTTCGTCACAGAACGACGTATAATTGGTTCCCACGAGCCTGGGATTGGCCTGAACGAGCGACCACGCCTGGCGTATCCTGAAAGAATGCGCCTCCAAGTCGGCATCCCACATATGGCTGGGAGTCGGGAAGACCTCGGCCATTTTGAGTTGACTCCAGTCGCGTTCGAGCCTGTCGGCGAGCGATTGCCAGACCTCTCTTTCTTCATTGTCCGCCGGAACGCCGGACTGTTGAAAGCTCAAGATCCCGCTGAACAAATCAATGGAAGTGTTGAACCCGAACTCAGTTTGAAACACCTTTCTGTCCCCGACTTTGGGAGACCTCAGCAGCGTCCTGCACTGTGCTCCGATGGGATACTCGCCGTATGTGTGGACGTCGGCCAGATCATCGATCCATTCGGTAGTTCGTGGGAGGGAAAGGTTCCCGACTCCGGGCAGCGTGGGGAACATATCCATGTGCCATCTGGCATAGTTGAACCTGCCTGAGTCAAGGGTTACGAGTCGTGTGGGGTCGAGTCGCCTGAGCCGAGGCAGTACGCCTATGGCATTTGCTGCTATATGACCTTCGGGGACAAAGATGAACCATTCGTTCAGCACTCCCCACATTACTACGGACGGGTGGTTGCGGTCACGCCTGATCACATCGAACAGTTCCCTCTCGTGCCGTTTCGCAGTCTCGGGACCGTCCTCCATCTGCCATGACCCTGCGTGCTCCTCGTAGACAAGAAGGCCGATTTCGTCCGCCATATCCAGTTGCGGTTGAACAGCCGCAGTGCCCAGATACCTCAGCATGTTGAAACCGGCCTCTTTTGCGGCCACGATTTCTCTGCGCAAATCATCCTCAGTTTTCGGCCTCAACCCGCCGGGATAGAAGCCGACAAAATGGGCACTGCGCGGAAAAAAGCGCTTCCCGTTCAACCGAAAGTAACCGTTGCTGAACGTCAGTTCCCGCAGACCAAATCGCACCGCGCGTCGATCTTCGATACCACCAGCCAGAGTTTCAACTTCAAGGCGATACAGAAATGGATCATCGGGAGACCAACTGTGGGGTGACGGAATGTCCAAACGCAGTGAATGCACCGACTCACACGGGCAAACCTCAACCATGGCTGAGCTCGTCATCACAGACTTCCCTGTCCGATCCTCCGATACTGTGACGTTTAAATCGGCTGAGACGGACCTTCCCGCCGTATTGTTGATGGTTACGCGTGCGATGACAGCGCCTTCGGCCCAATCCGTTTCAGCAAAGACATCCGCAATATATATCTCGGGCACATAGTAGAGACCGATCGATTGCCAAATCCCGCCCCAGCAAGGCGCCGACTCATCCATGCCATGCAAGCCATGAGGAATCGTCCTGCGAGTCAGGCCGTCAATCGGTTCATGCCCAGGGACCACCACCCGAACCACCATCTTGTTCGCACCGGAAATGAGGGGGTCCGTAACGTCAAATGTGAACGGGGCCGGTGTAACCATGGAAATGATGTTGGATGCAGCCGGGCACATCGGCGTTGAACGCATCCTGATGAGGACCTTGTGCGTACCAGGACTCGGACTTGCCTATGTCATTTCTATCGACAGCAAGCCGCCATATTCCATCCAAAGATTGTGTTGAGAAGCAATTCATAAGAAAGGATACAGCCCGGTCGCAATAAAGAGCGTGCTTTACTTATTACTATGGAACCGGGGGGAGATTCGGAGACCAGAGGTAGATTGCGCCAAGATCCCAGCCCTCTCGATACTCGGAAGATCTCCTTGCCTGAGCGCTTCCTCCATAAATGCCTTTCAGCAAGGCTCCCGATACCTTGGCCCATCTGTCGAACTTGTAGTGTTTCACGTGCCCATCTACGAATGCTATGTTACCTCCGCCGGAATGTATGTTGTAGGCCAACCGATCATATCCCAGCCAGTCATTCGTAAATGTGAGGCCCTGCGGTCTTCCGGCGAAACCGCCATCGTCCAAGGGGATAGCCACCTCATCGTAACCGGACCTTCCCCAATCCGCTATCATCAGCGCCTTCGACGCAAGGCGGACCTCCCCGATCTTTCGTGACGGCCTGTCACTTACCCCGTGCGAAGGGCTCTCCTTTGTTCCGGCAAGGACCTGGTTTATCCCATAGCTTGCAGTCAGTATGCCCAATCCTGCCTTTGCGGCTTCCATCACCTTTATATTTCCGGTGGCTATGTCGGTCTGCCTTTCAACGCACACCTGGCAGTTCCAGCTCTTCACATACTTGAACACGAGGTCACGCCAGCAGCGAGTGTCAAGAGTGCTGGGAGTCTTACCCTTGATAGTAAGATATGTATTTACGGGATACCAGGCAAGCGGGAAAGTACCCTGATAATCGTCAGCATAAGTCAGTGTGGCCACAGCCATCTGATGAAGATTGCTCCCGCACTGGCTTGTTCTCGCCGCGCTGCGAGCCGACATGAAGACGGGAAACAGAATAGCTGCCAATATCGCAATGATTGCTATCACTACCAACAACTCTATGAGCGTGAAACCATGTCTCTGTTCAAGCCGCTGCCAAGAGCAAGCATGCTGCCCGGCTCAGGAACAGGCGTGTAGTCGATGGTCAGGACTGAGCTTGACAGGCTGTCTGTCGCCCACCAGTCCCATGTCGCCAGTTGGCCCGGATTGTCTATGCCTTTGAGCGCCCATCCATAGAAGTTACCGCTGTTCGCCTGCTGCTGCAGAGACGCTGTAACATCGAGAGTGATACTTCCCATGCCGGAGGAGAATATTCCACCCGGATCCACTATAGCCGCAACGCGGTTGCGCCGTTGGCTCCTGGAGTCTCCCAAAGCTCCACGTTGTGACTAAGAGAGTTCCAGGTTACCTCTCCAGTTGACGCCGGCTCATTGTAGGCATGAGTGCCCAGAACCAGTCTTTTAGTACAGTGACAGTTTTGACGGTAACAGGTCCCTGACCGGCCCAAGTGCCTGCATTGGTGATACGCAGGGAGGCACTGTTAATGGTGGATGCCATCGGCACACCGGTACCATCGAACCTGATAAGGCCGGTATACATATCTTTTTGTATTCCCAGCCAACCACCCCAGATGCCCTTGACGCAGTTGCTATTGGGATTGTCAGCCAATATCATTGCGTGGTGCGCGCCGCTGTAGCCACCGACCCCGTTCTCAAACGAGACGGTGATCGCCCAGGACGGCACTGTCAAGACCACCAGCAACACAGCAATTACAATCTTTCTCGTCACTTCAATCAGTCTCCTTTCATTTCCCCGTCGTCGTGCAGGCGACTTTGTCCGCTGCAGCCAAGCGCACGTTATGATCACTGCCCCGCGCATATATGGTTCCGAACTGCGGACCAATGTGAATTGATTCACTTTTCAAGTATGCCACAAAGTTCTCTGGATGTCAATTACTTTTTTCGGCAGGTTTTTCCGAATATGAAGCGATGGTTCATGCAGTTGGCTTACACCTGAAGGATACCCCATGATTTCAGTAAACGCAATCCCTGATTGCGTCCGCAAATGCCTGTATGTTGGCGGGACCGCCGTGGAAGAAATGATCGCTGGGGCTGCAGATGTAACCACCGTTCGGGCATGCTCTGTGGAAGTCGTATACAAGACTCGCTACCTTCTTGGGAGTACCGTGCTCAAAACCCTGGTTCTGATCAAAGCCTCCGACGAAGAAGAGCTTGTCGCCGACGAGACGATTGGCCAAAGCCAAATCACAGTCGCCGCCCATGCTTTGGGGAGTCATGGTCTCCAATCCGTCGGATCCATTGGCCACAACATGATCCAGCACTTTCATTATGCCGCCGCACAGATGGTAGACGACTTTGAAGCCTTCCCGGTGCAGCGCATCTACATGCTGTCGGTCGTATGGCAGGCAGAATCTCTTATGCATATCGGGGCTGATTACAGTGTTGGAACCCGCGCCTCCCCCAATCTCGACGAGATCGTAAGGCACCTCCCCATGCATCAT
The DNA here is from genome assembly GCA_016190935.1 of Armatimonadota bacterium. Taxonomy (GTDB): domain Bacteria; phylum Armatimonadota; class UBA5829; order UBA5829; family DTLH01; genus JACPPP01. The sequence goes on from JACPPP010000015.1 coordinate 4,557, forward strand.
CCCAATTGTTCGCAACTGCTTGTCGACCAGCGATTGGAGAACGTAATGCACCCATTCCGGATCGTCCAGTGCATACATAATTGCTTCCTCGGTCCCAACCAGCATGCAGAAGCTTTGCCATGCTCCCATCTGGCCGTAGCACCAGATTACTCCTCTCACAATTCCGCGGTCGCCGACTTTCTCTCTTACCTCCCTGACTGGGGCGCCGTCAACGCGCACCGGAACCGGGAAGTGCTTGTTAAATATGTCGAAGTCTTTCCTATTCTTGATTAGCCCGATCTATTCATGAGCGCGGAAGCCGGCCCGTAAATCGGCGTATTTCCGCGGGTTCTGGGACTAACTGAGGCTGCATCCAGACCTGCATAGTCCCAAATGGTGCGAGTTCTCGATTTGTACACAGTCTGCATGCGC
>JACPPP010000228.1 GCA_016190935.1 Armatimonadota bacterium
AATGTGCAGACCTGTCAATACAGATAAAGCAGTCCGAAGCAACTGCTGATGCATAATCCAGGTGAATTCGCGGCAACAAGAGCACGAAGTCGGCCTGCGCTGACTGAAAGGTTAGTCTCCCTACTGATGGGGTTGCCGCGGTTTCAACCGCCCGGTCACCATGCCTGCAGCCACTTTGCCACGTCTTTGGCGTGGTAGGTGAGGATGAGATCGGCTCCGGCGCGGCGGATGGAGGTCAGTATTTCCATCACGGCCCGCTGCTCATCTATCCAGCCGTTCTTAGCCGCAGCCTTCAGCATAGAGTATTCTCCTGAGACGTTATAGGCCGCAACAGGAACGACGAACTCCGTCTTCACATCGCTTATGATGTCGAGATATGCAAGGGCGGGCTTGACCATGACCATATCCGCCCCCTCCTCTATATCGAGCGAGGTTTCCTTTATGGCTTCTACGCGGTTTGCCGGGTCCATCTGATAGCTCCTGCGGTCGCCGAACTGGGGAGTGCTGTCGGCTGCATCGCGGAATGGCCCATAGAAGGCTGAGGCATATTTAGCGGAGTAAGCCATAATCGCAGTTTCGGTGTAGCCATTCTCATCCAGCGCCTCCCGGATAGCCAGCACCCTGCCGTCCATCATATCGGAAGGCGCGACAATATCTGCCCCCGCCTCTGCGTGAGACAGCGCAGTCCGCGCGATGTATTCCAGGGTTTCGTCGTTTGCGACGCTGCCCTCGTGAACGATCCCGCAGTGGCCGTGGGAGGTATACTCGCACATGCACACATCCGTGATGATGACGAGATCAGGAAGACAGTCCTTTAACTCGCGAACCGCCCGTTGGACTATCCCGTCCGGCGCGTATGCCTCGCTTCCGACCCCGTCTTTCCTTGCCGGAAGCCCGAATAGCAGCACCGCCGGGATGCCCAGCCCGGCCACATCCCTCGCCTCTTCGCAGAGCGTATCCACAGAGAAATGGTAAACACCGGGCATTGATGGAATCTCTATCTTGACATCCAGCCCGTGCGTGACGAACATCGGATAGATAAGCTGGTCCGGCGAGATCCTCGTCTCGCGGACCATCCGCCGGATGCTCTCGGTCTTTCTAAGTCTGCGTCCTCTTGTCATTGGAAAGCTCATTCTGTACTTCACACACATAGCATAGGTTAACTTGCTGGGTCACGCTGCACGATAGACATACGCATCTTCTATGTACATGTCGTCTGCCCGGCTTCGGGAGAAACGAATGCCTGATATGCCACCCCCTGTGCGGACAGCAGACTGGAAAGCCTTTACCAGTCTGCTGCTGGGATCAATGGCTGTAATATTGTGTAAACCAAGTTCCGCCTTGATGTCTTCCGGTTCACGGGAGAGTACTTCATCAATAGCTGCATACGCAGCCCTCGGCCCCTCTGCTTCAACACGCGGAGATGCAATGACTAGCCGCCATTCATTCCAGTCTGACGTATACAGCCAGAAGGATGCAGTCACTCCAAATCCGAACTCATCAAGATGGCGAGTTAGCTGCTCACCAGCGCGCACCATTTTCTCAGTAAGCGGTTCCTTTACCAGTATTTCTTCAGCCATGTCAGAACTCCATTCTTATCATCAATGATTGCCAGGTATAAGGTTGTCGCCAGAGTGTCGGATACAGAAATCATATACCGGCAGTGCTCAGACCAGTCCTTGACAGCGCTCCAATTGAGCTTGAATTCGTGGAAGAGTGTTTCCTGATTGTTTCTTTCCTGCTCCAAACCGGCCAGCTTCACAAGATCTTTCAAATTGTGTGTGTAAGCCTGGAATGCCAGGTCCTTATCAGGAAAATCGTACTGATTTGTTTTCTTTGATATACATGCTTTAAGTGCGCACTCGACTGCATAACCAGCCAGGTAATAAGCACCTTCGTAGCAACCATTGTCAAGCAGCACCTTCGCTTCTCTTAGTCTCACAGTTGTCAGGTGCTGGAAATCGGACCTATTCATAACTCTCATACCCCGAAATGGCTTGTCAATCTCTAGCTTCTTCTAGGGCATGCTACAGAATTCCTACTTCGCTATTTCCTCATCCGTTAGGTAGCACGCCGGGTCCTCGGCCCAGGTGTCGCCATGGACGGCGATGGCGCGCGAGCGGAAGTTGCCGTTGCAGACGTCTATCCACTTGCAATTGGTCTGGGCGCACCTGCCTTTCAGGATCGGCTTTCTGTTTTTCAGTCCCGCCATCACGGGGTCGGACGTATCCATCCATATCTCGCTGAACTTGCGCTCCCGGACGTTGCCGAAGGTGTACTCCTGCCAGAACTGGTCGGCGTGCACATCGCCGCAGTTGTCGATGCAGCCGATGCCTACGCCGGAACTGTTCCCTCCGTTCCATTGAAGAAGCTGCATAACCTCCTCGGCCCTCTCGGAACCTTCCTGGAGCATCCGCATGTAAAGATAAGGCCCATCGCAGTGATTGTCAACAGTCAGGATGTCCTTCTCAAGCCCCCGGCGGTGGAAGTCGACGGTGCGGTCCATAATAAGGTCCATTGCCTTGCGCGACTCTTCGTGAGCGAGGTCGTCCTTCACCATATCGCTTCCACGACCGATGTAGACAAGGTGGTAGAAGCACGCGCGCGGGATCTTCTCCTCCTCGATGAAGTCGAAAATCGCGTTGAGGTCGCCGTAGTTGCGGCGGGTCATTGTGAGTCTGAGGCCCACCTTCTGGCCGACGTTCACGCATGCCTCGAACCCCCGCATTGCCGCGTTGAACGCGCCTTTTACCCCACGGAACTTGTCGTTGATGTCACCGATTCCATCGAGCGAGATGCCGACGTAGCCGAAGCCGGTCTCCTTGATGCGCTTGGCCATCTTGTCGGTAATGAGCGTGCCGTTTGTCGAGATGACCGGCCGGATGCCGCACTTCGCGGCGAACTCAGCAAGCTCAAAGAGGTCCTCCCGCATAAGCGGCTCGCCGCCGGAGAACAGCAGCACCGGAGCGCCGAACTCGCCGAGGTCTGCGATCACATCGAGCGCCTCTCTGGTCGTTAGCTCGCCCTCGTACTCCTTGTTCTCCGAATCGGAGTAACAGTGAACACAGCGCAGGTTGCAGCGCCTGCTCATATTCCAAACGACAACCGGCTTCTTGTCCGACGAATATTGAAGGAGATGCGCGGGCATCTTCCCGCTCTCCCTGCCGTACCGGAGCGCATCCCCCGGCGTCGCTGTTCCACAGTATAGTTTGGTTATGCCTATCATAATCTAACTGGGGGTTGGGGGTTAGGGGTTGGGGGTTGGAATTGCCAACCCGGAACTAACCCCCAACCCCCAGCCCCTAACCCC
>JACPPP010000243.1 GCA_016190935.1 Armatimonadota bacterium
CCCCTAACCCCCAACCCCTTACACTTAATCCCCGCTTCCAGGTTTGCTTCTGGAGAGACGGGTAAGATAGGTCAGTACTGAGTGAGCTGAGGAGAAGATTATGGATAGCAAAGCGATCGAGCGAGAAGTAGAGACAGGACATCTGACAGAGGATGAACTGCGCAGGATAGACGCCTACTGGCGGGCGGCTAACTACCTTTCTGTGGGCCAGATTTATTTGCTGGATAACCCTCTGCTCAAGGAGCCGCTGTCTGTGGAGCACGTGAAGACGCGTCTGCTTGGACATTGGGGCACTGCGCCCGGTCTTAACTTCATCTACGTCCACTTGAACCGGATAATCAAGGAACGCGACCTCGACATGATCTACATCACGGGTCCCGGACACGGCGCGCCGGGCGTGGTGGCAAATGTCTACCTTGAGGGAACCTATAGCGAGGTCTATCCCGAGGTCTCACAGGACGCGGAGGGAATGCGGAGGCTGTTCAAACAGTTCTCTTTCCCCGGCGGCATTCCAAGCCACACCGCAGCCGAGACTCCGGGTTCGATTCATGAGGGGGGCGAGCTTGGCTACTCCCTCGCCCACGCGTATGGCGCGGCATTCGATAACCCCGACCTGATCGTTGCCTGCGTGGTAGGCGACGGGGAAGCGGAGACCGGCGCTCTTGCAGCATCCTGGCACTCCAATAAGTTCCTCAATCCTGCCAGGGACGGCGCAGTCCTCCCGATCCTGCACTTGAACGGCTATAAGATCGCCAATCCCACCGTGCTTGCGCGCATCAGCCGCGACGAATTGGAGGATTTCTTTACCGGCTGCGGTTACAAGCCGTACTTTGTCGAGGGATCGGACCCTATGATAATGCACCAGACGATGGCCGGCGCCCTGGACAGCGTCATCTCCGAGATCAAGACCATCCAGTATGAGGCTCGGGTGAGCGGTGACCCTGAATCAAGTTCAGGGGAACGCCCGCGCTGGCCGATGGTCATACTTCGGACTCCAAAAGGTTGGACAGGACCGAAGGAAGTGGATGGGTTGAAGACGGAGGATTTCTGGCGGTCGCATCAGGTTCCGTTCGGCGATGTGGTATCAAAGCCGGAGCGACTCAAGCTGCTTGAGGAGTGGATGAAGAGCTACAGGCCCGAGGAACTGTTCGATGAGAATGGGAGGCTTCGTGCTGATCTGGCCGAGCTTGCTCCAAGAGGTCAGCAGCGTATGGGCGCCAATCCGCGCGCCAACGGAGGGCTCCTGCTGAGAGACCTTCGGATGCCTGACTTCCGCGACTATGCCGTGAACGTCCCCAAGCCCGGCCATGTGGACGCCGAAGCTACGCGAGTCATGGGAACGTTCCTGCGAGATGTGATGAAATCGAACCCGTCTAACTTCCGGGTGGTTAGCCCGGATGAAACCTCCTCGAACCGTCTGGACGCCCTGTTTGAGGCGACGGACAGGGCATGGGTCGCCGAGACCTATCCTTATGATGTGCGTCTGTCACCGAACGGCAGGGTGATGGAGATTCTGAGCGAACACATGTGCCAGGGCTGGCTGGAAGGTTATCTGCTCACCGGCCGCCACGGGTTGTTCAACTGCTACGAGGCGTTCATCCATATCGTGGACTCGATGTTCAACCAGCACGCGAAGTGGCTCAAGGTCAGCCGGGAAATCCCCTGGCGACGGTCAATCTCATCCCTGAACTATCTTTTGACATCTCACGTCTGGCGGCAGGACCACAACGGGTTTTCACATCAGGACCCCGGATTCATCGATGTGGTTGTCAACAAGAAGGCGAATGTCATCCGGGTTTACCTGCCTCCCGATACGAACACTCTCCTGTCCGTCACCGACCACTGTCTCCGCAGCCGAGACTACATAAACGTGATTATTGCCGGTAAACAACAATCTCCGCAGTGGCTCGATATGGATGCCGCGATCAAGCACTGTTCGGCTGGGATCGGCATCTGGGAATGGGCAAGCAACGATATGGGCGCTGAGCCGGATGTGGTGATGGCGTGCGCGGGCGATGTGCCCACTCTGGAGACACTGTCAGCAGTTGACCTGCTCCGCAGGCATTTGCCTGAGCTCAAAGTCCGGGTGGTCAACATCGTTGATCTGATGACGCTGCAGCCCAAGGAGGAACACCCGCACGGACTGTCCGACAGAGACTTTGACAGCATATTCACAACGGACAAACCGATTATCTTCGCCTTCCACGGCTATCCGTGGCTGATTCACCGTCTGACTTACCGGCGGACCAATCACAAGAACCTCCACGTCAGGGGCTACAAGGAAGAAGGGACTACAACGACTCCGTTCGACATGGCCGTTCGCAACGATCTCGACCGGTTCCATCTGGTGATCGACGTGATCGACCGGGCGCCAAAGCTAGGGTATCTGGCCGCTTACGTCAAGCAGGCTGTGCGAGATAAACTGGTTGACCACAAGGAGTATATTACTGAGCGAGGCGAAGATATGCCGGAGATACGCGATTGGAGATGGCCGTATTGAGGAGTGTCAAGTGCCAAGTGACAAGTCCAAAGTCCAAAGTCCAAAGTCACAAGTCATGTCATCCTGAGCGAAGCGAAGGATGACATGTATAGAATGCTCAGGATGACATGACTTGTTGCTCATTGCTCACTGCTCACTGCTCACAACTCATCGCTCATCGCTCATCGCTCGTTGCTCGCGACTTGAAGATCAGCCATTGATTGTCGCGCATTTTGGTCATTATGTAGTCGCCGGAGAGCCTTTTCCCCTCCAAAGTGAAGTGCAGCTTGCCGGGGCCGCGCTCAGAGAGAACGAACGTACCGCGGTCCCAGATGACAACCTGTCCGGCGCCGTATCGTCCCTCCGGTATTATTCCCTCAAAGTCTATGTAGTCGAGATCGTGGTCCTCAACCTGGATTGCAAGACGCTTTATGCCCGGCTCCTCCGGAAGGCCCTTCGGAACTGCCCAGCTTTTCAGCACTCCATCCAGCTCTAACCTGAGATCGTAGTGGAGATGGGAAGCGTGATGTTCTTGTACGACGAATCTAGCAGCGTATTGCATACTATTGCATTCGCCCGAACCGGCTCTGACTCCTTCAAAGAAAAAAGGCTGCAAACGCTGGTTTGCAGCCTTCTTATGTGATACCAATTGCTCATAGAGCGAGCAGTTCCGCATCCTGAGCATGCTGAGCCCGTCGAAGCACGAAGGGTGCGGAACTGCGAGTGTCGGCTGCAAAGGCAATTGGTATAATATGCTATCTATGCCACAGCTTGTCTGTCGGCGCTACTCTCCACTGGGTAGCCTGCGGAGGCATCCAGTATAGCTGGACGTAGCAGCGGTCCTCGTCTTCGAAGAACTGGGCCTCGATCTTGTAGGACTTCTTTCCATCCAGTCTTATCTGGCCTGAGAGCGGGTAAGGTCCGGTCGGTCCAGTCCACCAGCCGTCCAGAACCAGTTGCATCTTGTTATTATCGTCAGATATCCAGAGTCTGAAGCCGTCATCATAGTAGGCCTGGAAGTTGTACACGCCGCTTTCCTGGCACCTGATGTAGCCCCTCCAGATGACCCCGAAGTCGTGTGCAGTGCCCCGAATAGGGTCGATGAGTCTTGTATCAGGTTCTTTTCGCCCCCAGTCGAAGTTGATCGTTGCATCGGTGCGGGTGAAGACGACCTTGCCTTTTGTCAGGTCAGGATGAGCGAACTTACCGTCATTCTGGATGTAAGTGGCGGCCAGCCCGGGAATCTCCTCCGGCTGAACGACTCCTCCGACCGATATATCCACGCTTTTTGATACAGCAGGGTTCTTACCATCGCTCGCGAAACAAGTAACCGTGCATGAACCGGTTGTGGACGGCGCCTTCCAGCTTGCAGTGTTTCCATTGTAAGAAGTGATGCCTCCGCCGTTTGTGCTCCAACTGAGGCTTACGGGGTCGCCCTCCGGATCTGTCACGGTTGCAGTGATCGTTGATGTGCCGTTTACTTCGACCTTGTCCGGGTTGGCGATAAGAGCATCTATGGACGGAGGGTAGTTAGTTCCCGGCGCCGGAGGCTCGTTCCCTTCGGTGTAGACGGAAAAATAGACCTTGCCCGATACGCTGTGACCTTTTCCGTCGGAGACCTCAATGGTGACCGTTGAGATGGTGGGGCTGGCGGGGGCGGTATAGTCGGCGCTGGGACTGCTTGCCACTATAGTTCCATGATCTACGCTCCAAGAATAAGTGAGATCGTCATTGTCGGGGTCTTGGGCAGCCACTACAACGCGCTGTTTTCCGTTGGTAGGTATTCGCACCGGATCGCTTGCCGTTCCGTCGGGCGATATGCTTGTGATGGTCGGGGCCAGATTAACACTCGTCCCAGGCTGCGGCAGGGGAACAGTGCCGCCGTTCGAGCCACCTCCACTTCCTCCGCCGCATCCGGCGAGCAAGATTGCAACTACGGATAAGCTGGTCATTTGTTTGGTAATTGTCACAGTTGGTTCACTCCTCCAAAATGATTATCCCCTCTAGCAGGGGGACACGGTGCAGCACAGAACATATACCCAACTACAGTCTCATAAAAACGCAATTGACTTATAATTTTTTGACAGTCCAATCTCATCAATTGCTCTATTGTCACAGCTCAGCCATAATTACTGTAGTCTCAAAGATTGGGTAACTCTGAGTAGCGCGCGAACTTCGTGAAGTGCTCCTCATAGGCAAAGAGTCCAGGCGCACCGCCTGTGTGGAGGAAAACAGTGGTTCGGTCCGGGTCTATTATTCCTTTTTCGGCCAGGTCTACGAGCCCCGACATGGCCTTGCCTGTGTAGACCGGATCAAGGATCAGGGCCTCTGTCCGGGCTGCAAGAAGTATTCCCTGTATCCCTGCCTCGGTCGGCACTGCATATCTTTGTCCAAGATAGTCGTCGAAAACTTCGACTTCTTCCGCATTGAACTGTTCGTGCTTTCCCATGATCTCCGCAGCCCTTTCCGCCAGGTCTGCCGCAATCTTCTGAAAAGGTTTGCTTGCGCGGCCGACGCTTATTCCGATTATACGAGCGCCGGGCAGATAGAGCCTGGTTCCGAGCAGGCAGCCGGCGAGGGTTCCTCCCGAGCCGACGGCATGCACGATCTGCGGTTCTCGGTCGTCCCCAAGCTGTTCGGCAAGTTCTCTGATGGCAGCAACGTAGCCCAGCGCCCCGGTAGGGCTCGATCCTCCTATCGGGATGACGTAAGGCTTGCGCCCAGCCTGCCGGAGCTCTTCAGCCGCTTTCACCATAGCTCGCTCCATCATTCCGACTGTTGCATCGGGAATAAACCTTATTTCAGCGCCAAGAATAACATCGAGCAGCAGGTTCCCTTCAAACCGGTCGAAGCGCGGGCCTCCCAGATGCAGGATGCACTCCAGGCCGAAAAGCCTCGCAGCCGCAGCGGTCTGCCTGGCATGGTTCGACTGGGGACCGCCGTCGGTAAGAATAACATCTGCCTTGTGCTCGAGCGCGTCTGCCATCAAGAACTCGATTTTGCGAACCTTGTTCCCCCCAAGAGCAAGCCCGGTAAGGTCGTCACGTTTGATGAGGAGTCTTCTGATGCCAAGTTTCTCCGCGAGTCTGGGGGCTTCATCGAGCGGTGTCGGCAGATAGCCGAACCGCAGCCTTGGCACATCGTCTATCGTCATATCCTCTTCCTTTCAACTACTGGAACGTCGGCGGGGGTTAGGGGC
>JACPPP010000244.1 GCA_016190935.1 Armatimonadota bacterium
CATGCTGAGCCTGTCGAAGCATGCCGCACGTCCCCGTGCGGCTGCCCCGCAGGGGCCGCCCTGATCGGGTGCGATCGACGATTGGAACTTCAATCTTCAATCTGCAATCTGAAATCTGCAATCCCTGATACCTCATCCCACCATTCAATTTCCCGACAATTTTGTAGTTGACAAGCGGCTGACGATGTGCTATCTTGCGTGTGGAAGCCATAATCTATTGTGGACAGAAATTAAGATAAAATTACAGATCGAACGCGCAACTGAACCAAATTGGATAACAATAGCGAAGACATAGACGCTATGTTGTCACATCCGTAAGCGCTCTTGAAGGAGGTGGAGCGACCGGAGCATTGTGGGATTTGTCCGGCTCGAACTTGCGAGGCTTTCTGTGGAGTGCGGGAGCGGCTTAGCTCCCGCTTTCTCCTGCGCGCACCTGATGGGGCCGGATTTGAAATCCGGCCCCATCAGGTGGGCGGCGGCGCGCCGCCGCACTGCACACGTCTTATACCTCAAGTGAGTTTGAGTATTTGCCTAAAGACAGCTCAATAAAGCTCGTCTTCTGGTTTGAAGTAAAAGGAAAGGAGATTAGATCAAGTGTTTGCTCGTATTGTCAGATTCACTCTGCTGGCGGCGCTCTTTATCGCCGCGCCGGCAGTGGCACAAAGTGTGCCAAACCAAATTACCTACCAGGGTAGGCTCACCAACTCGTCCGGCCAGCCTTTGCCGGATGGCGCGCACAACGTCCAGTTTGCCATGTACACGGTCGCCACCGGCGGAACAGCGTTCTGGTGGTCATTCGCGCAAGGCGTTCAGACTATCGGAGGCGTCTTTACCGCTGCTATAGGAGACATGACTGCGGACACACTTGCCGGGAAGCCGGACGTCTGGCTGGAAGCCATTGTAGATGGTCAAGTGCTCGCCCCAAGGATGAAGCTCACGTCGGTTCCTTATGCGCTTATCTCCGGGAGAGCGCTTGCCGTCGCCGACGGAGCGGTTACGTCCGCAGGTCTCGCGCCCGGAGCCGTTACAACCGCCAAAGTCGCCGACGGAGCGATCACCGCGGCTAAAATCCTGAACGGGACGATCCTGGGGGTCAATGTAGCTTCAAACCAACTGGTGAAGAGCATTAACGCGCTGAGGGACGACGTCACACTGGCCGCCGGAAGCAACATAACCATCACCCCGAGCGGGAATACACTGACCATAGCCGCAACCGGCGGAGGAGGAGGCATCGGCGGGGGCGGCACAGACAACTTCATTCCCCGCTGGAACGGCGTAAGCGCGCTGGAGGACTCTGCGATCTATCAGACGGACGACGGAAAGGTCGGAATAGGCGCCCCTGCGCCTACTCATAGTCTAACCATTCAATCGTCCGACGAAAACACATTGAGGCTGATTGGCCCAACCGGTACTTACAAGTACCAGGGAAGACTGAACTTCGGCGATGGCAACAACGCTTACCTTCAGGAGGACCTGGACGACAGGCTGACCATCTACTCCAACAGGACCGCTGTGATGGGCGGCTATGTGGGCATCGGAACGACCAGCCCGAGCCACAGACTCGACGTCAATGGCGGCCTGGCTGCCCACAGCACAACATCCGGCGAAGCAGGCGTTGATGGGCAGGCATCCTCAGCGGGCACAATGGGCGTGCGTGGAATGGCAAACAACGCAGCCCAGACGATAAACTACGGCGTATACGGCGAGGCGTACGGCTCCCAGGGTCGAGGAGTCGCTGGGGTGACCAATGGTGCAACAGCAATCGGCGTCTATGGAGCCGCCCTCGGCGCGAGTGGTGTGGGCGTGTCCGGAGACAGCACGACCGGAATCGGCGGCAAGTTCATCGGTGGCAGTTCTGGTGTGAGAGGGGAGAGCGGTACCGTCGGCATCGTCGGCATCCACACAGGCACTGGCAACTACGCTGAGCTTGGCACGCAATGGTATGGCGTTCATGCGGTCACCTGGTCCGGCAATGCCGGCTACTTCCAGGCAACTACGGGGGCCGGAGACGGAGTTTATGCTGTAAGCGACGCCGCGAATAAGTCGGGAGTTGCCGCGTTCCAGTCCAACAGCAGTGGTTATGCTGTCTATGCCAGAAACAACGGCAGCGGCAACATGGGCTACATCGGCGGCAGTTGGTGTGGACTCTACGCCGAGGCGGGCGGCTCGTCCACGATTGCTGCGGCGTTCAAGGGCAACGTCCGGCTTACCAGCAAGTCCACGGGCAACATCGTCGCCGAGATCGGCGAGGGTCTGGACTATGCTGAGGGCTTCGATGTCTCGAACTCCGGTGAGATTGGCCCCGGATCTGTGCTGGTGATCGATCCCGACAACCCCGGCAAGCTAACGGTCAGCAGGCAAGCCTATGATAAGAAAGTCGCGGGCATAGTGGCCGGCGGCAAAGGTCTCGGATCGGGCGTTCGCCTGGGCGCGGAGCAGTTCGACCACGATGTGGCGTTGGCCGGCCGTGTTTATTGCAATGTCGACGCCACCAAGACCGCTGTCGAGCCAGGGGACCTGCTCACCACATCGGACCGGCCCGGTTATGCCATGAAAGTCACCAACCACACCCGCGCGCAGGGGGCTATTCTCGGCAAGGCCATGGAGCGACTGGAGAAGGGCAGAACTGCGCAGATACTGGTGCTTGTGACGCTGCAGTAGCTGGAGGTGACTCAGATGAGATGGATAACAGTTCACTTGGCGCTATTTCTGTGCGCAGTCCTAGCTTCGGTTTCTCTCGCCACTCCGGTCACTGAGGAGGACGCCCGCGCCGCTGCGGAACGATGGGTAGCGCTCATCATAAGAGCCGACGGAGGCTGGTGCGGCACGAAGTCTGCTCAGGTCGAACAGGTCAGTGCATTGATGAGGCACGGCCGGGTGATCGGCTACTACTGCAGCGTCTCTCCCATCGGTTACGTCATCGTGTCGCGCTACAAGGAGCTTGCGCCGGTCAAGGCGTTTTCGGCTCACGACAACCTTGACCCGACTCTGGAAGAGGGTATGGCGGACCTGATTAAGGGCCAGATGGATGCTGCGCTGGACAAGCTGGAGGCGGCTGTTGGAAAGCCGGAGCTTGAGCGCCCGGAAGGGCCGAGTGTGTCTCCGCCTGTTGACCATAGACCGATGTGGAAGAAACTGATGACGGCCCAGGCTGTGCCTGCCGGTGAATCGACGAGCGAAGATACGCTCACCTATGCCGGCGGCGAGGTGCTGCTGACATCTGAGTGGGACCAGGGCTTTCCCTGGAATAATCAGTGCCCGGCAGGCGACACCTGTGCTCACACATGGGTCGGCTGCATAGCAACGGCGGGGGCACAGATAATGTACCACTATGCGTGGCCTCCGTACGGAGTTGGGAGTCCGTACAACGACAGTTATTATGACTGGCCGAATATGCTTGATACATACGAAGGTCCGATGTTCCTTCAGCCGCAGATAGACGCGGTCGCGGAGCTAAGTTATGAGGCAGCCATTGCCGCTAGTATGACCTTCGGCTGTGATGTCTCACTCTCCAACCTGGACAAGATGCAGTCCGGTTTCCACGACCATCTGAGTTACTATGGCACCAGAATCGACCGTGACGACTATGACGCCGACTACTGGTTCCAGTACCTGCAGACCCAATTCGATGTCTACATGCCGGTTCAGTACAGCTTCTCAATACCGGGCAAGCCGTACGGGCACTCCATTGTGGGTGATGGTTGGCGACAGATAGGCTCAACCCGCTATATTCACTTCAACTATGGTTGGGGCACGAGCAACGACAATACCTGGTACTTGCTGGACGACCCGGAGCTTGGGCCCATTGGCGATCAGAAGGCGCTCGTCTTCATCTACCCGCACACATCGCTTGGCTGGACGCTCAACGGCACGTACGCGCGTGACGCGGCTTTCCCCTACCGCTACTTCGACAGAGATACGTTCAGCCTCAGCAATGTTGTGTTCGAAGCGGGGCAGATGCTGAATGCGCTTGCCAGGATAAAGATCAGCGCAGGCGCGACTGCCAACCCGGGCATCACCTTTAACGGCACCAGTTCGCTGGTGACAAAGATCTACAGCCGTGGAGACCCGACGAAGGGAGTCAAGATCAGCTCCGGCGCGCTGAGGCTCTCGAATGGCGGCTCGCTGGTGCTCCGGCCGCTCGGCCCGCCCTGCTATGTGCGGGGCCTGGACCGCTCTATCCCGCCTAACGACTACCAGACCTGGGTTGGCTGGGAGAAGGGCTACGGGACATGCGATGGTTATGTTATCGAGCGAAGCGACAACTTCCCCGGCCTCTGGAACCAGGTAGCCATAGTAGCCTCAGACCGGAGGGACTGGTGGGACTTCAATGTGCAGCCGAATAGACAGTACTTTTACCGGATCAGAGCTTATAGAGGGGAGGGCTTCTCTGACTGGAGCCGGGAGGTATCGGCCGGAACACCGATGTAGCAGATTGAACCACAGATTCCGCAGATTATTGGGATTGCGCAGATGGTGGAATCCAATGGCCAGGCCCGTCACGCGCCGGGCCACATGCTGAGCCTGTCGAAGCATGCCGCACGTCCCCGTGCGGCGCCTCCAGATTTCAAATCCAGCCCCATCAAGGGCATACAGTCCGAAGCAACTGCTAATGCATAATCCGAGCTAGAGTTTCAACAATTCGCCGCGAACATCGCCTCCAGGCTCTATCTCTACTCTGCCCACCCGGTGCGCAAACCACCCGGCCTGCACGATTGCCGTCTTTCCGACCGTCTCGGGCCGCTCAAGTGCGGCGTGAGTGTGCCCACCGACGATTAAGTCTATCCCAGGCACAGCCGATGCAAGTTCGCGATCCCTGTTAAGCCCGATGTGGGTGAGCGCGATAAGCAGATCCGCCCGCTTGCGAAGCTGTGGGACTATCCCCGCCGCGGTCTCTATCGGGTCGTCGAACACGTAGGCCGAGACTCGCCGCGACAGCATCCTCTCCGTTATCATCGGAACGGTCAGCCCGAACACTACAACCTTGAGGTCCTTCCGTTCAAGCGTAACATCGGCTCTTACCGGCATGTCGGCGTTGTCTATGGGTCTTATGTTCGCGCAGAGCACGGGAAACTTCGCCCAACCGATCTTCCTCCTCAAGCCGGTCTGGAGAAAGTGAAACTCGCGGTTGCCCATGGCCATGGCATCGTATCCCGCCTGGTTCATCAGCTTGAGGACCCGTTCCCCGCCCGGCCTGAAGAAGATGTTGCCTGCCCATATAGCATCGCCGGAGTCGAGAAGTATGCTGCCCTCCGCAGAGCGCTTGAGTTCCCCAAGCCGCGCCGCCTGCTCAGGCCTGAGCTTGTTGTGGAAATCATTTGTATGAAAGATAGTCACGCCCAGCATCTATGTGACCGCGCCGGGGGCCTCGCCTCGTTCCTGCTCTCTTCTCAGCTCGTTTAGGAACTCCCGCACCCCCTCATCCCAGCGGCTCTGGGCTTTGAGGATGGCCTCGATCACCTCTCTTACGGCTCCGCAGCCGCCGGGCCTCTCCGTGACAAAGTCGGCGGCAACTCTGACCTCGGCCGCAGCGTTCGCGACCGCAAACGCAACACCGGCCGCCTGCATAGCCGGTAGATCGTTCAGATCATCTCCGACGTAGGCCACTTCCTCTCGAGAGTATCCTTTGCGCTTGGCGATCTCATGGAGCGCCACCGACTTGTATCGCGCGCCCTGCTGAACCTCTGAAATCCTGAGCGACTCAGCGCGCAGCGTTACAGCGCGCGATATGTTCCCCGTGATCCACGCGATATCCAGGCCCGCCGCCATCGCAAGTCGTATTCCAAGACCGTCGAGGACGTTAAACGCCTTCACATCGCCCTCCGGCGTCATCATCATTGAGCCGTCGGTCAGCGTTCCGTCAACGTCCATCGCCAGTAGTTTTATTCTCTTAAGTTTGTCCATCGGCATCAATCTTATATCAGTTGTGCGAAAGGAGCTGTCAGCAGTTATCTACCACCCAAGACGCCGCACGGGGACGTGCGGCATGCTTCGACAGGCTCAGCATGTGGCCCGGCACGAGACGGGCCGGGCCATCGGTCACTACAACACAGTTGGCCTTATACCAGCTATCTTACGGATCATACCGTACAACTTGCAGGTATCCACCATCCGCGTTATCCGTACAATCCGCGTAATCCGCGTTTCGACCCCGCGCTCACCGCTCTCCCTAAATCTCCACTACTATCGGAATGATCATCGGTCTGCGTCTCGTGCGTTCGTTGAGAAACCTGCCAAGAGCGCTGCGGACTTCCTGCTTTACAGCGGACAATTCGGCCACTTCCTCTACTTCCATCTCGCTCATCCTCTCCATAATTATGCCCTTTGCCTGCTCGATGATCTCCTCCTCGTGCTCCGGTACGACAAACCCCCGCGACATTATGTCCGGGCCGGCTACAATTTCTCCCTGGGCCTTGTCGATGGTCAGGATCACCACAATCACCCCGTCCTGCGCCAGGTGCCAGCGGTCGCGGAGAACCACCTCGCTTACGTCGCCCACACCTATCCCGTCAACCATAACGCTCCCCGAGACGTCGACTTTGCCGCTTATCCTCGCCCCGTCCTGGTCGAACTCGAGCACATCTCCAACAGAAAGCTGCAACATCCGGTCCGAGCCGTATCCCATATCGTCGGCCATCTGGGCGTATCTTGCAATGTGCCGGTATTCGCCGTGCACAGGAACCACATACTGCGGCTTTGTGAGGTTCAGCATCAGCTTCAGGTCCTCCTGGTTTCCGTGGCCTGAAACGTGCACGGAAGCTATCGGATCGTAAACCACATCGGCTCCCAGCCTGAACAGACGGTTTATCGTTCGGTTCACAAGGTCCTCGTTCCCTGGAATCGGCGTGGCGGAGATGATGATCGTATCTCCCGGCCCTATCTTGATCCTCTTGTGCTCATCCATCGCCATTCGGGTAAGCGCAGAAAGCGGCTCTCCCTGGCTTCCGGTGGTCATAATAACGACTTCTTCCGGCTGGGCTGATGAAAGCTCGGCCATCGATAGCTTGGCCCCGTCGGGAATCTTCAGATAGCCCAACTGCTCCGCAATCTCGCTATTCCTCGCCATGCTCCGACCGATAACCGCCACGCGCCTGCTATAGCGATTGGCCGTATCTAACACCTGCTGCATTCGATGCACATTCGATGCAAACGTCGCGATTATTATTCTTCCGGGGGCCTGCGAGAAGACATCATCGAAGGTGTAGCCCACTATTCGCTCGCTCGGCGTATATCCCGGCTTCTCGACGTTCGTGCAGTCGCTCAGCAGCACCAATACGCCCTCGTCCCCCAGGCGCGCCAACCTTGAAATGTCCGTCAGACGGCCGTCTATCGGGTTGTTGTCGAACTTGAAGTCACTCGTATAGACCACAGTGCCGGCCGGCGTTTTAATGGCCAGGGCCGCGGCATCAGGAATACTGTGGCTCACACCAACGAACTCGACAGAGATCTCGCCGAATTCGACGACGTCCCCCGCCTCGACCTCGTGCATCTCGCTCGACTCGGTAAGGTTGTGCTCCTCCAGCTTTGCCCTCACCAGCCCCAGAGTCAGCCGGGTACCCCAAATTGGCTTGTTCATCTGCTTGAGTATGTAGGGGATGCCTCCGATGTGGTCTTCATGTCCGTGGGTCAGCACTATTCCCCGGATTTTGTCGCTGTTTTGTAGAAGATAGGAAATGTCAGGGATGACGATATCCACCCCCAGCATCTCCTCTTCGGGAAACATTAGCCCGGTGTCAATGACAAGAATACCGTCTCCGTAGCGGACCGCGCACATATTCTTGCCAATCTCGCCGACTCCGCCAAGCGGAACAATCTGAAGCGGTTTAACCTTCTTGGTACGACGCATGATGTAAGCCTTCAGCCTTCAGCTATCAGCCGTCAGCCGGCCCCCAACCCCTGCTGAAAGCTGACTGCTGATGGCTGATTGCTGAAAGCTACTTCCTCTCTATCAGCCCTCGCTCAATCATGCACTCGATAATCTGGACTGCGTTGAGCGCGGCGCCCTTTCTAATGTTATCGGATACTACCCACATATCTATCGTGTTGGGGCAGCAGTGATCCTGCCGAATGCGCCCCACGTAGACTGCATCTGTGCCGTCGGCAAACAGCGGCATTGGATACTTACCATTGGCCGGATCGTCAATCACCTCTATGCCTGGTGCGTTTGCAAGAGCCTCCCTGGCTTCTTCGGCTGTTATCGGATTCTCGAACTGCACATTCACAGCTTCAGAGTGGGCGCGCATCACCGGCACTCGAACACAGGTCGCGGAGACGGCGAGATCGGGACATCCGAAGATCTTGCGGGTCTCCTTTATCATCTTGATCTCTTCACCGTAGTAACCGGGAAACTCGTCTCTCAACTTCGATATCTGAGGGATCAGGTTGCAGTGAATCTGGTAAGGATACTCTTTGATCTCGAGTTCACGGCCCTCCACGTCGTCCTTGATCTGCTGTTCAAGCTCGCGGATTGCCCCGCTTCCCGATCCGGAGACCGACTGATAAGTCGATACCACGACCCTTTTCATCCTGGCCTTCCGGTGAAGCGGAGCGAGCGCAGCGACCATCTGAATCGTGCTGCAGTTTGGGTTGGAGATAAGTCCCTGATGATCGTCCAGCGCATCAGGGTTCACCTCCGGCACGACAAGCGGCACTCGCGGGTCCATCCTCCAGTCATCTCCGTTATCCACGACTACCGCTCCTCGCTGAACGGCCTCCCATCCGAAAAGCTGGGATGCGCCCTTCTCGCCTTCGGTGCCCGCGAAGAAGGCGATGTCTATTCCGTCGAACGCATCCTCTGTCGTAGCTGCGATATCGAATTCCCTGCCGTCAAGCGTCTGCCGCCTCGGTGTACGCGCCATAACCTTAAGCTCGTTAATCGGAAAGTTCCTCTGCCGGAGCACCTTAAGCATCTCTTCGCCGACTGCACCGGCTCCGACGACCGCCACGTTGTAACCTGCCACTGGATCACTCCTGCTTTAAGTTTTTGCACAGATATTCTACCTGAGCGCGCACAGCCGCGTCAACTGCGACTGATACCCTGGTGACGTCCAAACGATTCCGGTTGGGGCATTTTCCTTGACCTCTGATAACATTTTGAACTCAATAACTAAGGTTACTCGCTAGTTTCCCTAATCAATGATACGAGACCTGATACCCTTCTGCCGCACCGGGAGGTGCGGCATGCTTCGACAGGCTCAGCATGAGGCCCGGCGCGAGACGGGCCGGGCCATCCGAATTCCTTCTTGATGGGGCCGGATTTCAAATCCGGCCCCATCAGGGAATCGCCCCAACAGGGGAATCCCGCCGTCATACCGGTTGTCCCAGTCCCGCGGCCCGCAGAGCGGCCTCATCAGGGCCGCGCGCTGCGCAGCAATCGGCGAGCCTGCCGTCGATCACCACAGCCGGAACAGAGCGAATGCCCAACTCCCTGGCCCGAGCTGCGACATCGGGATCTGTCATATCCAGTACGCTGACCTCGCAGGACGGGCAGGCAAGCCGGTTCACCAGTTCGATGGTCTCATCGCACGCGGCACATCCGGCGCTGAAGACCTCGATCTTTCGCTTTGCGCTCATGGTCGTCACCTCCTCTCATCCAATCTTATTTCCTGGCTTTCGGCTCCTGCGGGAACACAATTAGGGCAGGAGCCGTTACTGGTCCCTCGCCTGGGCCAGGAGTTCCAGAACGAGGCGCCGATTAACAGTGCGATTCCTACGTACATAACCGCGTCGGAGGTAAAGATGAACTTTCCGACCATCACTATGGTCGCCGCAAGCACACCCAGGGCGAACGGCCCATATCCTCGGCGCAGGTTTGCGCGGTATACCAGCGCCAGCAGCGCCAAAGCCAGGAAGATGGCGGTGAGGGGAAGCAAATAGCGCGTATAGTTGACGAATCCAAGCCCAAGAGAGTTGAGAAGTCCGGCATAGGCCGGCCAGCAGGCCGGGCAGGCCAGTTTGGGAATGGCCGCGAGAACAACAGCCGGGAGCACTGTCAGTGCTCTGTGCCAACTGCCATTTCGCCCACTTTGTCCTCCGGAGGCTCGGCTGCTAATGCCGTTCGCTCCCAGCAGCGCAGAGGCAATGGTCTCCACAGAAGGAACGCCTCTGAGATGTCCGGCTTTCTCCGCATAAAGCCGGCAACAATCTGCGTGCTGTGACGGCAAAGCGCCGTCCACATCCCTGCCGTTGACCAGAATAGTCGGAGAGCCGTAGGCGTGCGCGTAGTCGGGACTTTCGGTGTTAGCACGCTCCCATTCCTGCCATTTAGGAGGAAGTCCGGCGCGAGCGAACGCTCTGAGCAGTTGCGCCCTGGCCTCCCTCACGTTCGGGCAATCGCTGTCATAGGTGAGTTCAACCTTAAGCATCAGCAACATTCCTCCGTTTCCAGCGCCTCCAGTATCGGACACTCACTCGTCGAGCCACGCCCGCCACACTGCGCATTCAGATCAAGGAGCACGCTCTTCATCTTTTCCAGGGCTTGTATCCTTCCCTCGATGTCGGCTATCTTGGCCTCAGCGAGACCCTTGATGTCGGCACAACTGGTATTCGGATCGACTCTCAAGGAAAGAAGCTCCGATATCTCCGCAAGCGTGAAGCCGAGCCTCTGAGCGTGTTTAATGAACCGAAGGCGAGTCACAGCCTCCTGTGGATACTCGCGGTAGCCGGAGTCACGGCGCGGCGGCTCCTCAATCAGACCCCGACGTTCATAGAACCGGATCGTCTCCACACCCACTCCAGCTTGTATTGCTACCTGGCCTATTGTCATTGATTTCATCGCGCGTCCCCCTATCAAAAGCAGTATACACTCCGTACTATACTACGGAGTCAAGGGCTTTTTCGATTTTTCTGAAAAAATTCTTTGTCCAGAGACCCGAATTTGGTTGGCGGCTTGGGTAAGACGGGTTAGGAGAACGAGTTCCGCCAACGGAGAGCAGCGTATGGACAGAGTGAACTCAAGTGAGCGTGAAGAAGCCACGCGTCCGGTGCCGTCAGTTTGGTACTGGCTGCTGGCCTTTGGAGTGGTGATCCTGGCTCTGGTTGGCTACATCGGTTATGAGTTATATCCGAGGTTTAAGCTTCCCGCAGTTCAGGGTGCGGCACTTCTGCTGCTGGCCGGAGGGGCAGGAGTTGCGTCCTTCTTCTCCCCATGCGCCTTTCCTCTGCTGGTTACTCTGCTTGCCCGAGAGACAGGCATTGAGAGAGGGGCGGAACCGCGCCAGGCGGTACGAAGGGGCCTTGTTTTTGCAGCGGCCCTGTCAGCCGGTGCGGCGGTCTTCCTGCTCCTTGCGGGCGTGGTTATCGCTTTCGGAGGAGGGCCGATATTTGCAGGGGTGACCTTCACCAGCGCCGCGGGCATAACCATCCGAGCTGTAGTCGGCGTGCTTCTTATCCTGCTGGGCCTGATACAGATAGGCGTTCTAAAGGTACCGCTGCACGCCGCCGAGCGCCTTGCGAAGTGGCTCCTTCGGGTTCAGGCCCGCCGCCGACGTGAAAGACCGCTTCTGGCCTTCGGTATCTTCGGCTTCGCCTATCTGATCGCTGGCTTTGGCTGAACGGGGCCAATTCTGGTCGGTCTGGCCGGACACGCCTTCACCATCGGCGGCATCGGTGCGTCACTGGCTGCCTTTATCGTTGCCGCGGTGATTATCGTGCTCTTGATGTTTGGACTGTCTCTCGCTGTCTCAACGGCCCAGGAGACCATAGTTGCTACTCTCCGCGCGCGTATGGAGGATGTGAAGCGCTGGGGAGGTTGGATTCTGCTTATCGTGGGTATCTGGCTTATAATCCTCGCCGCATTCGCCCGCTTCTTTGCGCGGATATTTCCTGTGTAAGTGCAGCGCAGCGTGCCGACGAAACTCCTGGGAGGTCGAATCCTCTCTTACTACCTGACAAGCGCCGCCGTATACTATCGGGACTCCGATGGGCACGCTTGGACGGGGGATGATTCAGCACAGATGAGATGGCGCACCAACTCCGATGCGTTCAACTCCGTCGGCTGGTAGAAGACGAATTTTCCCACCTTCCTCGGCCTGATCAACCTTGCGTCCCTCAGCAACCGCAGATGATGGGACACAGCCGGGAGGCTCATACCCAGCAGGTAGGACAGCTCGCATACACAGAGTTCCTTCTCTGACAGGGCGTACAGAATCCGTGCCCGCACCGGATCGGCCACAGCCTTCAAGACTCTCACTGCCTCCTCGACGGAATCGTCGGAGGGCATAGCCTCCATCACTTCTACAACTCTGCTGCGGTCCTCGTTGTAGACTTCACAAAGCTCCTGGTTGCCCCGTCTCAGTATAGAATTCGTGGTCGTTATGTTCATCGTTGTGTCTCCTTTGCTATGTGTAGTCAATCCGGGGTATCATGGCTCGGCCGATTCCTGGCGGGGCGGTTGGGCGCATACTACTTCCGCGCGGTCTACCAGCCGCCTGCCGCGCCTGGTCGTGCCTACCCCGACAATCGCAATCAGCGCGGAGACTGCGGCAACTGCGACTACATCGTAGTGCCGCACCGCAATCCCCCACACGATCGCCCCCAGGTTGACAAGCCAAAGCCACCGGAAGGTCCAAATATACTGCTCAACTTCTTCTCTCAGAATGTCGATCTGTGACTTGCAAGTTTCCACAAACTGCCTCCCAGCAAGTGGTACGTCAGCACAACAAGTGACCCACCTGTTATCTCAGGGCTTACGCATTAAATCTCGGCCACGGTCGTGGCAGTGATGTCGGCAGTTCTCTGGACTGCCGACGGGTGGATTTCCCGGGCGTCCCCCTGCACAAAGCTCGGGTTCAGGGGCAGATCCCAAGGAAATCCAGCCCTGCTGGGTCTGGGAGAACCCGGCAGATCGTTAAACTTTAAACTGCCGTTCCGTTTATTCATAACACATTTATTCGTGCGTTTGCCCTGTTCGTACATGTCCTTTCCCTGCCCTGCGCACAGCCAAGCCCCTTTCGATGACACTTCGAACATGGGCCTCACAGCACCGGCCCGAAGGGTTCTTCAAACGGCACTCGCGGCCCGTGCGCGCCCCGGTATAGTGTTTGACGTCTTCAAGCGTGTTGCAGCATCCATTCTCGACTATCGCCCGTAGGATATCTGCTTCGGTCACTCCCAGGCAATAGCACACGGGCACTGGGTGCTCGGTCTCCTTGATTCCGACTCTGACTTTGAGGTCTGCCTTCGAGAAGTACCGGCGAGAGCCGTTGTCGAAGTAAACGACCTGGCATTCTGGCGTTGAGCAGAAACGAAAACCTTCATCGACAAGGCTCTGGAGATCGTCCCTGACCATGTTGCGCATTGTCAGCGCGAGAACAGGCAAGCCGACAGCCCCACAGCACCCACACATATCAGCTTGCGCATGGATAGATCCCGGCGACTGTGCGTCACACGCGCCAAGATTGACGCCGGACACAGACAGAAGTCTTCTCATATTCGAACCCCTCCTGTAGTTTCAATAAACAAGGCAGGCGCTAGACTAGACCGGACGGCGCGTCGGGCGCCGTCCGGCTTGCCAGTTCTAAAAGCCGCAGCAGCCGCCTCTGGGCTGCGGCCTCTCCTTCGGGTCGTCCAACAGGCGGACCGGCGTTAGATCATCGAAACGCGCCTTCTCGGCAGCTTTCAAGAGATCGGCAAGGGTTACGTTCCCGGCTTTTGCAAATCCGACTAGGATCTGCTTCTTCTCGGGATTCGTTCTCACGCTCTCGACACCCTTGACCGCCAGCATTGCCTTCTCCAGTTCTGGCAGTGGCCGGCGGCCCGCGATCTGCCCTATCGCAAGTACCAGGGCTGATTCGAAACCGGCCTCCTTGAGGGTGCCGGCAATTGCCTGAACGTCGATTTTCCGGCGGTCGTATTCAACAAGGGTTCGCCTGTTAACGTAAGAGCTTTCTACTCGTGTCACTCCACTGGCTCTGCCAAGAGCAGCCTGAACTTTCTTTGGACAGTCAGCGCAGACGAGTTTCGGCACATCAAATGCTACCCGCTCCAGTTCTGCTTTATCCGCGTAGGATATCAGAGTTGACCCGGTTAGCCCGATAAGCACTGCCAATACAATTGTCGCCTTCATTTTCTAAACTCCTTTCTTGATTTTTTGGCGGTAAGGCCATATACATGACTTACCGTAAACCTCGTAAACTTCCTGTTTGGTCATATAAGGGCCGGCCCTGGTCCTCACCCAAGACAACTTTCTACTCTACTCGCTGACGTCTATACGGCCCTGTTCAACAACTCCACCAGTGTGTAAACCGAGGTCAGGATGGTGGAGATGGAGAACCGCTGTGCCGGCGCCTCCTGCCAAGGCTTCCGCCTCGTAGGGCAGTTCCATAGCAATTTTCACGATGGAGCCGTCAGGTGCGCGTCCTTCTATCATCACGGTGGATACGCCGGAGAAGGTTGCCAGCAGGCCGGAAACAGTGAGGTCATGAATTTCGTAGTCGCTGACTTCCTTGACCTCCAGGCTGCCCGGCGCAACACTACCGTGGACGTTCATAAGCAGGACAGTCGTCCCATCAGGTAATGAAAAGCCACCCGATTGTCCGGCCATAAGACATTGGAACTGTCCTCCATCGGCAGACGCCGTGAAGCCGAATTGCGATCTGGAGGAGCCAAACTCCAGCCCCGGATCGCCCCCGACTATCCCCCCGCCTCTGGCAGAAAGACCCGGATCGGCAACAACGACCCCTGTCACACCAAGAGATGCTATAGCCACAAGGGCTAAAGCGAAAAGTACTTTCATCTTCTTAAGCATATTTACCTCCTTTTGTTGAAGTTGGCCAGGACCGGCCCTTACGATGACCACAAATTGGTTTGACGCTGTCCAAAAGCATAACGCTCAAATCTCGGATTGAGTATTGACCTTGCCGGAACGGCTGCTCAATACGCTGTGCCTAGCTGAGCCCCAGAGCAGTTGCCAGACCAGACCCGGCAAGTGCCCACGTGAGCGAACGTAACGTTGGATGAGAAGCCCCATTATGACCCCGTAAGCGACGTGCGCCGTGAGGCTCACAATGAGGATTCCGGGACCCTGTTTGAGTCCAAAGTAACCGGTATCCATTGCGATGACCATCGGAGGCGTGACCATCATTCCGAGCTCGATCAGGACACCCCAGATCAAGGCTCCCCACCAGCGGGTCCAGCCTACCATCAGCGTGTAGGTCAGCCCAAAGCAGGCGCCAACCCAATAGTGGTAGAGGTAGCCGATGATATCCGAGATCGTTGAAGGCCCCACAGCCATCTGATCGAACAACAGAACCCCAAACATCCGGGGCATGTTTCCTGGCATAAACCCCAGGGAAAAGCCCGTGAGCCGCACCACATCGAGGACAGCGGTCGCGGCGGCGCCTGCATAGATGCCGACCCAGATGCGATTAGTGAGCCGCCGCAGACCCGCGATTGCTGCAGCCACCCAGGCCAGTCCCAACAGCGCAAGAGATGGCAGCAGGGCGTACTTGCCAAGCGCGGGCATCTCCGGCATTCCTGGGGTTAGCGCCACGACCAGGATGTTGGGCCCTATGCCTGCGGCAACGAGTGCAGCTCCGCCCAGGGACAATTCCGCCCACGTCAGGGGCAGAGCCGGCTCCGGTTCCGGGGCAGATTTCCTGCGGACCAAGCCGATAGTCACGAACGTCAGGCCAGCCAAGACAAAGGTAACGTCCACAACAGTGATAAGCATGGTCGACCGCTCCTACCTCTTAGCTGCGGCCTCCGCGAGCTTGGAAGTCATCATGTCCATCATCATTCCCGCCTGAGCAATCTTCTTGTCGCCGTAGGAGGCGTAAAGCGGTGCGACCTTACGGTAGCTCACGATGGTTTTGCCGTCTCCACGTTCCCAGACGTAGATCTTGCCGGGCATCTCCAGACCGACTTCAGGAGCCATGGGAAGTAGCATCTTGCCCATATCGGGTTTACCGAACTCGATTGTCTTGGATCCCTTGATGGACGCCCCAACCATACTCAGCATGTTTTGGTGATCTATGGTCGCGACAACCATCATGCCTTCCCTTTTCAAGGCAGTGGTTAGCGCCTTCACCGTAGCGTCGAAGCGCTTGCTAGAGACCACGTCAACACGGTTCCCATCAGAGGTTTGCGCTCTCGCAGCACGAGCCGCGATACTCACCGTACCGACCACAATAGCCCCGACAAGAGCGCCGACAGCGATATAACTCATGATTCTCATTTTCGTCTCCTTGTTGCTTGAATATCGTTATTTACCGAGCAGGCGGACAACACGGATCCTGCGCGCTTCCTGCATCAGGTACGGCAACGGACGCTGCCGCCGGTTGCCTGTCACCATCCGTTTGTCGCACCGCCAGCATCCGCGGCGCAAGCGCCAGCGATGCTACGGCTACCACCAACACGACCCACCACGCCAACTTCGCCCCGCCGCGAAAGCCCGTGCGGGCTGGGTCTGCTCCACAACATGCGCGTTTCCTGTACGTCACATAGATCCCGGTGACAAGGAGCAAGAGCGCCAGTCCCATTAACCAGAGCCGATAGGGCGCAAAAGCCGTCGTGAGCCCGAGGCCGCTGATCCCTAACGCCGCGAGCACGATAGGCCCTATACAACATAGGGAAGCCAGCAGTGCCGCCAACACTGCGCTCACGGCCAATAAGCCAGTCCTCACAGTTTTCACCTCCCTTCGCCTCTGAGGTTACCCTGCCTTCAATATGGGTATTCCACATTATTATAGACGATTAAACAACTGTTTAAGTTCCCTCTCTGCCAATTGCTGATGTAACAATCTCGCAACAAGTGGGCTGTCGGGTAGCTGTTTGACTTGTTGACTTTGCCGTCCCTGAAAATTCCGTGTACATAAGGCATAATAGGATTACGATTAAGCAATTGCTCAAGTAGCTCCGTTACCGCTTTGGTTTCATGCGCGGAGCCGGTGGGTATTAGCCTTGAAACAACGCCCGGAGAAGTGGCGGGCAGGTATAAGAGGACACGAATGGAACAGTTTGACCTTTTCGTAATCGGCGGCGGGATGGCGGGACTCTCCGCCGCGAACCGCGGAGCAGACCTTGACGCCCGGGTGGGACTTGCGGAGTTCGATATCCTCGGCGGCACGTGAGTGGCCAGGGGGTGCATCCCCAAGAAGACCTTGGTAAGGTCTGCTCAAGTATACAGCATGCAGGAGCATCGTTTTTAACCGGCGTGAGCAATATACGCCGCATCTTGAGCCATCCTGAGCTTGTCGAAGGATGAGCGTGTCGAAGCACGAAAGGTGCGGCGCTTCGTAGTCGGCACC
>JACPPP010000235.1 GCA_016190935.1 Armatimonadota bacterium
AACCGGCCTTCCCTACCCCTATCATGGGGGGATATCGCACCCGATCATGAAGCTGTCAGCGGTCAGTAATCAGCCGTCAGCTTCCCGGCCCCTGCAGGGCCAATGGCCGGGACGGAGCCCGGCCACTACATTTTTTCTGAAGTAGCCAAATATTTTTTTGTTTTTTGAAATTAACGGTTGACAAGCTGCGGGCAATGTGGTATTAATGCATGTAGATGGCCGGGCACGTGCCCGGTAGCGTGCCGACTACGTGCGGAGTGTTAAGGAGGTGATACCACAAGTTACAACTCTGCCCGCGGTTGCAACCACCTACTATGTTTCGACAACTGGTGATAACAGCAACCCCGGCGCCCAGGCCGAACCCTGGGCTGACATCAACTATGGAGACTACCATCCACGACGGAAACGGGCCATCCATAATGACATCGGGCTCAATACAAACACAATACCGGACGGTGTCTTGGGCATCAGAATGGACAGAATTGCGACACGTCCCGTGTGGGCGAACTGGGCAACCTCACTCTACAAGTACTGTAAGAATAGGAAGCTATACGGTTGTCCGGTTGCCGTACCTCAGGCAAACGTAGGCACTTCGGCTCCAACCGCAAACACCTCCATCTCTCATATGTTCAATGGCATCGCTATAGGCAGGACAACATCTATGTGCAGGCATCCCTCCAGGACGGCCATGTTGCGGGAGTACTTCGCCAGATTATGCATACCCTTGGTGCGGCCTTGGCTACAAGGACAGGACACAAATATCGGCGCCTACTCTATGCATAAGGAAGGGAGCAACTTCTTGTTCGCGGATGGACATGTGAAGATGAGAGACTGGAAACGCGTGCCCTATGACCCAAACAAGACGTTCTGGAATTACGACGGTGGATGGGGTGCGCCAGACGGAAAGACATACAAGATTAGTAACTCCTGGGGAAACTTTGGCTACAACGACGATTATTAGCTCAGGAGCATCGTTTGTTGGCCGATTCACGCT
The DNA here is from genome assembly GCA_016190935.1 of Armatimonadota bacterium. Lineage (GTDB taxonomy): Bacteria > Armatimonadota > UBA5829 > UBA5829 > DTLH01 > JACPPP01. The sequence goes on from JACPPP010000235.1 coordinate 995, forward strand.
AACAACGCACTCTGAGCCATCCTGAACTTGTCGAAGGATGAGCCAGTCGAAGCACGAAGAGTGCGTTGCGGCATCCTTCGACAGGCTCAGGATGCGGTAGTAGGTGGGATCAGGCTTCGTAACAACGGACTCCGTGCCCAGTCACAAACGACGCTCTGATTATTAGCCATGCGCGAGCCAAATAGAATAACGTCATTCCGCACGAAGGAGACCAAATGAACCTCTTCCAGAAAGCATTATTTGCAGCCGCAGCCATTCTTGTCGCTCAATCAACGTTAACTGTGAATGTCAGCGCTGCCCGTACCGGCGCGCAGGCGCGCGAGATTAGGGCGGAGGCTTTTGTAACCTCTCAGCCGCTTTTTGCAAGCCGGACCGGGACCGTAGACCCGATAGCCGTCGCGAGGGAGGCCTGGAAAGGCTATATGACCAAGCAGTCGGACCCCTGGGGGATGATGGCGGGCGGCGAACCGACACTTCGCTACAATTTCGACAACCGCGCGCTACCCTGGCCGAATCTCAAGCATCATGGCGTCGATGGTTTCGACAACAACTCCCGCAACCTGGGCGCGCATGCTCTGCTGCACGAGATGCTTGGCAAGGAAAAAGAGAACGACCCGGCTGAAAGGGGACAGATAGGCTATCTGCTTGGCTGCACCGATCCTGAATCCGGTTTTCCCTACAGCCCCGATAAGCTCCCAAGGCACTGCGCGCTCGGACACGGGGAGCTTGCAAAGAACATAATGCTGCTATATGAGCAGTCCGGGCGGCCGCAACTGCGCGACTGGGCCGAAAGGATGATAAACACACTGCGCTGCTTTGCCGTTGTATACGATCGTCCTGGTGTCGGGAAGGTCGCCGCCTACTGCCAGGGAGGAAACGGCGGACAGGGAGGATTTAATGTCGGTGAGCCTCCCGTGAGGGAGACGAATGATCCGTCGATCGGCGGTTGGCAGCATCTTTACGTCGGCTGGGGGCTTGGCGCGTTCTCCAAATGGTATGAGCTGACCGGGGACAAGAGTTCGCTCGATTTTGCTGTGGCCCTGGCGAACAGGCTGCTTAACAGCGAGGACGAGAATGGAGACGACGGTTCATTCCGGCCCGACGGCTCATTCGGTGGAAAGAAGCAGGAAAGCTCCGGGAGTTGGCACATGCACGGGCACACTCACTGCCTGCCGGGACTTATGCACCTCGGAGGGCAGTTGATCGAATCCGGACATAGGGAGGCTGGTTTGCGATTTATCAGCCAGGTGGACCGGACGTTCCAATGGCTCTACGACGCGACGCGCAACCCCGACGCTGGAAGCATGACCGGATGGCTTGGGGAGTGGCTGATAGCCGCTACAGGCTGGGACCGCAAGGCCGACTGCGAGGGGTGTACCGTCGGGGATGTTGTTCAAGCGGCGGCGGCGCTTGGCGCCGCAAGCCGGCTGGACCCCAGTCTCGCGGATTTTGTGGACTATTACGATCGAGCTGAGCAGATATTCAGGGCTCAGCTTGTGGAGCAGAGGTTCAGGATCACGCCGAGATACCTGGCCGTAGTAAGGGAATGCATCACCAAGCGCGTGGACAAGGACATGCCGGAGGCGACGTCGGAAGCCTGGGCTGCTGAGGTTGAGGGGCGGTACTCCGAAGCCGTGAAAACAGCCGAGAGAATGGTCGGCCAGCAGCTTGGAGCCTGCGGGTTCCCGGATTGGGTCAACGACCTGCCTTCCGACCTCGACCCGGAGCTTCCGGGAGTTCATATGCAGGGCTGCTGCCAGGATGCGACAATCCGCGGCGCCCACGGCATTTGGGAGGAGATAGTGACCGGCGACGCTGACGAGACCAGAGTGAATCTCGCGCTGAACAGAGATTCCCCGCTCGTCAGGGTGGTTTCCTGCCTCCCGCACCGGGGAGAGATAAATATTATCACAAAGAGCGCAAGGAAAGTGCTCGTCAGAGTCCCAGGATGGGCTCCCAAAGAAGAGGTGAGCGCATACGTAGAAAGAAAGCCTGTCTCTGTTAGATGGGATGGAACATACGTGGTGTTCGACAGGGTCAAGAAAGGCCAGCAGCTTACGGTGACTTACCCGCTGAGAATAGCTGAGGTCAAGGAGACCGTCGGCTCGCTCGATGGCACAGAGTATACGGAAAAGTGGCGCGGGAACACTATTGTGGATATAACTCCACCGGGCAAGTGGGTCCCGATGTTCAACCGACCGGAGTTAGACTCAGAGAGGCTTCCGTAGCGCGGAAAGGCTGATTGGCTATGGACAATGAAACGCTGCGAAGACATAAGGCATTCTGGAACCGGCAGAAGACGGACAGGCCGCTTCTGGGTATCAACGTCGGCTTTTTCGTCAACCAACGCTTTCCGCGGGTGATGGACAGGATGCCGGAAGGGCTGGTAAGGCCGGATGATATCCCCGTTGAGGAGTTCCTGGAGGACTGCGATGACCTTTACCGGTCGCACTCCGGGCTGGGCGATTATCCTTATGTGAGCGCCGCGTTCGTGGGGATTCCCTGGCTCGAGGCGATAGCCGGATGCCCAGTTATGGCCTCTCCAACGAGCTTTTGGGCCGAGCACTGCGTCACAAACTGGAAGAGCCATCGCTGGCTTGAGTCTGTGCTCGATAACCCTTGGACGAAGAAGTTGCTGGAGCTTATGCAGGCCCTTGTCCAGCATTCGAGCGGAAGATACGGAGTTGCGCCCACTCTTATGCGAGGCCCTTCAGACATACTCTCGGCCATGCGCGGGGCGGCTGAGCTCACGATGGACCTTATGGACCACGCAGACTGGGTGGCGACCGCTATCGAGCACGCGGCGAGAATCTGGACCGAAGCGGCCAGCGCCCAGCTCGACTTTATCCCTGAATCGGATGAGGGATACGTGGCCGGAGACGCCGCGCTAAGGTCCTGGGCGCCCTATAAGCTGCTCTGGCTCCAGGAGGATGCGATATCGCTCTTCTCGCCGCAGATGTATCGGGAGTACTTTATGCACATTGACAGGCGGCTATCGAGCCTGTTTCCCTGCATAGCGTACCATCTGCACGGCTCAGCGCTTTGGGCCATTGATGAACTTGTGCAAATGCCGGGAGTAGATGTGATAGAGATCAACCTTGAAGCGGCATTCTGCGATGTCGAGGGCACTTTCACCGGCTGGAGAAAGATCCAGGAGCACAAACCGGTCATAATGTGGCGCACTTATGACGCGGATTTCAGCACGTGGCTTGAGAGGGTGCTGGACGAGTTTCCACCGGAGGGACTATCTATCCAGGTATCGGCGTTCAATGCCGAAGATGCAAGAAGAGCGGAAGAAGAGTTCTTCACGGCTGTTGAAGCGGCTCACAAAACCAGAATATAGGACTGAGGCACTAAATTATTATGCGAATTACAAAGGTCGAAACCTACACGGTAAGCGCGGGATGGAAGAACTGGCTGTTCGTCAAGGTGTGTACAGATGAGGGAGTCTACGGAATAGGCGAAGCCACTATAAACGGGTTCATTAAGACCACGGAGGCAGCGGTTCACGAACTGGAGCACCTGGTCATCGGAAAGGACCCAAGGCAGGTCAACCTGGTGGCAAGGTCAATGATCAAGACCATCCAGGACGTCGGACACATTCATCGTCTGGCTATGGCTGGGATAGAAGTCGCGTGCTGGGATATTCTCGGCAAGTCGCTCGGCGCGCCGATATATCAGTTGCTGGGGGGCAAGGTGCGCGAGGACGTCCTTGGCTACGCCAACGGCTGGTACCGGACGGAGCGCACGCCGGAGAGTTTCGTTCAAGCTGCTGAGACGGTTGTTGGAATGGGATTCCGCGCGCTTAAGCTCGACCCGTTCGGCCTTGCCCAGGGAACGGTGGATGAAAAAGAGCTTCAGGTGGCTTACGACATCTTGAAAGCGATTCGCGAGAGGTTCGGGCCGGACCTGAAGATTATGATAGACGTGCACTGCAGGTTTACTCCGAGCGAGTCGCTGCGAGTCGCCAGAAGGCTCGCCCCGCTCAACCTTTTCTGGTGGGAGGAGCCGACGACAGCAGAGCGGGAGCAATTGACTAACGAAATAGCAGCCCAGTGTCCCATCCCGGTAGCCACCGGAGAACAGTTCGATAAGATCGGGAAATTCATGACACTGGCTGCCGGTGGAGGCGTGAGCATTTGGCAGCCTGAGCCAATGTCGCTCGGAGGCATCACGAACACACTTGCCGTTGCTGGCATGGCCGAGGCCAACGGCGCATGGATAGCCCCCCACCAGAGCGGAGGGCCGGTCGCTACAGCTATCTGCCTTCAGATTGCGGCGTGTGTGCCTAATTTCCTTATTCAGGAACACTTCGATCCGTTCAACGAAGCCTGGACAAAGGACCTTGTTACCTGGAGGCCGGAGATCGACCCGAGGAACGGACATCTCTCCCTGCCTGCGGCTCCCGGACTGGGAACCGATCTCGACCTTGATGTGGTGAGAGAACATCCTTACGACCCTAACGCTTGCTTCGACGTCCACCAGGAGGGGTGGGAGAAACGGATAGGAACGAGGGCGAAGGCGGAATCACGGAGAAATGCAAAATGAAAAATGCAAAGTGCAAAATTAGAGAGGTAAGAAAGAGTTGCGTAGTTTCAGCGTGTTTTACACCGGCGATTATCTTGATGAGGCCGGAAAAATAGCGTATCCTGAAATTGGACTCGACTTGCTGGAGGATGTCCCGTATATAAGATGCGGTTTTTTGTGGGACCTGAAGCCGTCTCCAGGAGACGATGGCTATTGGGAGCGGCTGTATTCTCTCGAAGTCAAGCCTGAGCACATTCTTCAGGCAAACGCGCTTGTTGTATTCCGTCCGTGGATAAAGGCTTCCGCGTTCTCCAAAGGCGCCGGCAATCTGATAGCTGTAGCTCGCGCCGGAGCAGGCTATGACAAAATCGATATCGCGGCGTGCACGGAGAACGACGTTGCCGTGCTGAACACCCCTGATACGCTTGCGCACTCCACCGCATCATCGGCTCTGCTCCTTATGCTGGCTCTGGCAAAGCGGCTCCCGGAACAGGAGCGGCTGGCAAGGTCGGGATGTTGGGACAGACAGTCAGAGCTGATGGGACGTGATCTGATCGGGCTGACCCTTGGTATTGTCGGCCTCGGCAAGTCCGGATCGGAGCTGGCCAGACTTGCCGCGCCGTTCAACATGAGAGTAATCGCATACTCGCCGCACGCCGATCTTGCAAGAGCACAGGAACTGGGCGTGACCCTGGTTTCTTCGCTCTATGAGTTGCTCCGCGAGTCTGATTTCATAAGCCTCCACTGCCGCCTGGATGATAACACCCGCCGGTTCATCGGCGAAACGGAGTTCAAGATGATAAAACCGACGGCGTACTTTATCAATGTGGCAAGGGGTGAGATGGTAGACCAGAGGGCTCTCGTCAGGGCATTGCGCGAATGGTGGATTGCAGGGGCCGGGTTAGACGTGTTCGAGATGGAGCCGCTTCCGGCGGATGATCCTCTTACCAGGCTTGACAATGTGATCCTGACCCCACATTGGCTGCCTTCGACGCATCAGGCCGCCAGGGCCACTATGTCTCAGGTCGCTGACGGCATCCGCGATGTATCCCAGGGCAAATTGCCGAAGAACATCGTGAATACCGATGTCCTTGACAGACCGGGTTTCCATGAGAAACTTGCTCAGTTCGAAGAGAACGCTGCTCCGGAGCCGGCAGTGCTGCCACGGCTCGCGAGAAGTACAAGTTAGGCCAAATCGGCGTAGAGCCGGAATTGATTTAATCACGACAGCACGAAATCCGAAGAAAACACGAAAGAAGGGAAGCCTTTAGCTACGGAAACACTGAACAGATGAATGATATGAACAATGAAAGGGATGTTGGGGAGGGATTTGATGGAGACTGACTAATTAGTCAGTCTCCATCAAATCCCTCCCCCATCGTGAAAGAATTCATCCCTTCATACTCGCTTCATCCCTTCAGCGGTTCAGGAGGTAAAACAAACTGTTGATACCTGAACCGGGGAAGAGGAGAATGATCTGAGACGGGGAATTCCAGATTCCTCGCTTCCTCATTTTCCCCGTCTCCCCGGTTCAG
>JACPPP010000236.1 GCA_016190935.1 Armatimonadota bacterium
AAGAGTCGTATTATCCATTAGGGATACCTCCGATTTCCGCAAAATTGTTCTTCTAACAACTTGTACGGCAAATGCAGAGTGTATCCCTCCTAAGCTCATCACGAATTATTCGGGTTAGAGTAGAAGATCAGCTTTAGTTTCCCGAGGATCAACATCATCGCGCTGTTCTTTGAGCCGCATAATTCTGTCAGGATTTGGGTTGCGCCTTCGTAATGGAACCCTGCCGCGCGCATAGCAGCCTTATTGAGCGGAGCGGAGGACATAGCATCGATCTTCCCTTCGAGAGCCAACCGACCGGCCTGTTGAGTGCAGATTACCGCCGCCCTGCCAACGGCGGCATCCTCTTCTCCCATTTTCACCATCTTCGCGTCAAGATTGCCGAAGCGCAGCACGTCCGCTGTTCCAAGCTCGAATCGGGCTTCACTTACGTCATCGATCTCGTTGATACTCCAGTCCACCTTAGTAATCTCGCAAGCACGTCTCATCACTCCGGGATTGCCAATCACCAACGGTCGGCAGTAATCATACACTCTCCCGGCATTGAGTGACTTCATTATGATCTCCGGACCTATTCCCGCTGCGTCGCCCATTGTGATTCCGACAACTGGTTTCCTCATCCTGTTCCCCTGTCAATAACGAAGCAGTTCTGCGTTGACCTGAGATAGTCCAGCGCGCTCAGGATCGAGTCATCATCTCCCACCGAGCCTCCCTTGGTGATTACAGGAAGGCCGTCATGCGGGCCTCCGATCAGCGCGCACATAACAACCCCCGGGGCAGTTGCGCCGCCAAGAAACAGAGCTCTGGCGGAGAGCGACCTGCAGACTTCGTAAGCCGTATCACCGCCACAGAGAAATAGGCCCTGGATCGGGCCGTTCTTAACAGCTCGGGACACAATATCTCCAAGAGCTCTTGTTATGATCGAGCGCACCTCCAGGGACCTCAGCCCCTTTTGCCTGCCTTCGGATAAGCATTCGTCCACTTCGTTCCTGGTCGAGGCCATAACCAGCAGCACATCTTTCGAGGTCTTGAACGCCGATGCAATCCTGTTGCCTGCTTCTTCCACTGCATGTAAATGATCAGCCAGAAAAGAACCTGAGCGCAGCCTCACAACTTCGAGACCATCCGACAACTCAGCCTGACGGACCTGTCTCAGCGTATTCTCGTGGAAGCTTCCGACGACTCCCAGAATTCTACCTTCGCGGGTGGATTGCAGATTGCTCGTATCCACTTTCTCCCTCTCCAAAAGGAAAAGCTGTGCCAATGCCTCCGCAAGACCAAGTGAACCGATCAAAAGGCCCGCCATGCCACAGTCGATGATGGCCCTGACCGCCGTGAAGATGTCATTTTGGGCTGCGGCATCCACCAATACGATCTCAGCTCCCGCTTGAACAAGTTGCTCGATCCTGGTTTCGACCCGCCCCTGACGCACTGCGGCCAGATCAATGTGCGCCACTTTCCTCTTCGTCTGCTGAGCGAGGAGGGACATAATGTCGGACCCATTTGTCGGCGTGAACGGATCATCAGCAAAACAGGTATCTTCCAGTGGCATTCCCTGGATTAGCTGCCGCCCGCCGACCGTGATCCTGTCCATCTCAGGTATTGCTGGTATGACGAAACATACGCTTTCGCCCAGTCCTTTCATTGCCGCATCTATCTCAGCTCCTACCGGGCCTCTCAGCGCCGTGTCGATCTTCTTGAGAACAATGTCTGCCCTCCAGGAACGCATTGCTTCGGCGGCTTTCAGGACTTTAGAAAAGGCTTTATCGGGAGGATCGAGCCTGCTCTCGGTGTCAAGAACAGGAACAACCGAGCGCTGCGCGAGATCAAATACATCCGCCTCGCCTATTCCCACGTATACGCACGAACCCGCCTTCACAAATAATGAACCAGCGTCATTCGCGCCGGTCAGGTCGTCGGCGATTATACCCAGCCGCCTTTTCCTGCGCGTTTCGCATCCACGCTGTTTTATCTCCAGTAAAATACAACAGTTCATAGCTCTAACACATGCCTCTCGCAGTCTCCACTATGTCCTCGACCTGAGGCAGCACGGAGTTCTCCAGAACGGGAGCGAATGGTGTGGGCGCATTCTTGGCGGCTACACGCTCCACTGGAGCATCCAGATAGTCGAAAGCCTCCTGCATTACCCTGGCCGCGATCTCGGCGCCTACTCCTCCCTGCTCGACGGCTTGATGCGTAATCATCAACTTTCCGGTTCTTCTTACCGAATCCACTATAGTCTCTCGAATCGCTTCGCGATAGAGAAGGGTTCTCACCGATTCTCCGCCTCCCTATCATAATAAACGTACATGTCGGCATCTTCCGGGCGGGGATCGGGACCCACCTCCGCGAACTTGATCGCCTCTGTAATCTCGCACATAACATCGGCTTGAACCTGTTGCCTGCCCTGCCAGCTCAGAATCCCCTGCTTTTCCAACCTCGCGCCGAAACGCGCAATTGGATCCTTCTTCATCCAATCCTCTTTCTCTTGTTTCGTGCGATAGTTCTCGGGGTCTCCTACATACCGCCTCTTCTCCAAGATAGAGATGAATGAATCCAGGCAGGGCTCCTGACTTATACAGCCGTTCCGCCTCCTCCTCGAATACGCGGATCTTCAGCATCGTCCTGTACATTCGGAGCAGAGTCTCTTCCGAAACGCCACCCGCAACAACAGTGGCTGTTCCCTCCTCTTTTTCCAGCAAATATTTCTCCATACGAATTCCTTTATACGCAAAAGTCTACTCTTCGCTGTCGATTACGGTGTGTAATTCTCTACGGAAACACTGAAGTACGGAAACACGGAAGGTTTTTTTTCACGAAGAAAATTGGAAAGGTAAGAAAGACAGAAATAATATCTTTATTCTCTTTCTTCCTTTCTTCAGTTTCTAGTTTTCTTCGTTAAAGAAGCCTGCCGGTTGCCGTCAATCTGCCACTATCAAGGCCTGATTACCGTGGTATTACATCTGTCTTTCCGTCCTTCCGTTCTTCCGTAGAGATAAAGCTGTGCGTTTCGCATGCAGTTTCAGTCCATCAGCATTCCGCCGTTGATGTCCAGCACCTCTCCGGTGATAAAGTCCGCCGCGTCGGAGCAGAGAAACAGAATACCCTTGACTATGTCGTCGGTCTTTCCCCATCTTCCGAGGGGGATGTTCTTCCGCAGCATTTCCCTTGCCCCTTCGTCCAACTTTCCATGGAAGGGAGTCTCAATCGGGCCGGGAGATATGCAGTTGACATTGCACCCGTAAGGCGCGAGGGCTTTGGCAAAGGAATAGGTCAAAACAACTACGCCCGCTTTCGAGGTGGAATAGGCGACGCTCGATGTAATGCCGCCGATCTTGCCCGCAACGGAGGCAATTGTCACGATCTTGCCGTATCTCTGTTCCCGCATAAGATTGAACACAGCCTGGCAGCCCCAGAAGACCCCCTTCAGATTGATGTCCATCACCCTGTTCCATTCCTCCTCTGTCATATCGGGAATGGACATGGTGGAGTTGACCCCCGCGATGGGCAGCAGGATGTCCACACGGCCGAATGTCCGGCGGGTCTCTTCGACGAGCTTCAGGTTGTCCTCCGGTTTGGTAGAGTCCTGTCCCATACTTGCTCTGTTACCTCAAAGAACGGCTTGAAGACGGAAATCCCAGCGTTGTTGACCAGAATGTCTATGCGGCCGAACTTCTTCACAGTCGCCGCGATCAACGCCTCGACATCCGACGCGCAGGAGACATCGCCTCGAAGGGCGAATGATTCCCGACCCATCGACCTGATCTGATCGACGACTTCATCAGCTTCGACCGTATCCAGGCTATTGACCACAACATCAGCGCCCTCTTTGGCTATCGCGAGCGCCAGTCCCTTGCCGATCCCTCTGCTCGCGCCGGTGACTATTGCTGCCTTTCCCAGCAGTTTCATCCACTTGCCCTCCTGAATACATACTCTCCTCCAAACTCCATAACAACCACTTCGGACGCGACCCCGCGCCGCTTGATTGCGCTTACCAACTCGTCCGGCTCAGAATGGGTCTCGGGAATAAGTCCATAATGCATTGGAATCACCACGCTTGGCTGAAGCTCTGCTATGAGCGCGGCGCCTTCTTCCGGAGTCAGATTGCCTCCCTTACCGTTCGCCGCAAGCAGCACAACATCCGGGTGCAGTGGCTTGCCGTCGAAAAGCCTGTCGTCGTAACAGGTGTCGCTTGTGTGGTAGACTGTGATACCGTCCAGATTAAGAACATACCCGGTCCCATCATCAGGCCCGAAGATTAGCGCGCCGTCAGATTCCAGCCTGCCGATGTCAACGGGACCTACGTGCCTTGCGAATACCCCCGTGACCCTGATATCCTGATCCAGTTGCTTCGTCTCACGCTGGTTAACCTCTACAATCCTGTCCTCCTCGATTCTAAGGTCGCGGAAATGAGCGCAGCACGTGCCCGGCCCTATGAACTTCGCCGGTCCGGCCTCTGCCATCCCAGGAATCGTATCCGGGTCCAGATGGTCCAGATGATCGTGCGTCGTAATGACGAAATCGGCCACTGCCTCCTCGGGCTGGATAGGTATCTCTTTCATTCTCTGGAAGCTGCCGGCGGTCGCTGGGAACCGGTTCAGAATAAGCGCAGAATCTGAGAGATACGGATCGATATAAATTACTTTTTGGCTGCTTGTCTTAAGCACAAAACTAGCTCCGCCGAGCCAGAATATCGCGAGTGAACCCTGACCGACGCTGGTCCACAGCAGCCTATCCTGAAATCTTGCCATCGTACGCTCCTTCGAACACGCTAGCCTTCAAAGTCGCTTTGATACTCTCACCAGGACCCAACCTGATCTGGGTTCCCGTCTTATTTGCGCCCTCCAAACCGGTATTAGGATAGCTGCTGAACGGCTCCAGACCGATGTTGTAAGTTCGGCCGTACCACGGATAACCGAAGCCTCCCTTGTAGACCTGCCAGAACCATATATATGGAAAGACATCTTTCGGCCAGCTCAGGGCAAAGCCCACATTTCTGCTTGTATTGGTGAGAGCATACCATCCCTCATCGAGGTCCGTGAGGTATGCCTGATCCTCGGCCTTCGCTTCCCTTGAGGGAATCCGGGTGAGATCTATGACTCCGCCGTTCTTGCCTGTTACATTCGGCCAGGGACATTTCTGGTCCGGCTTGAGGCGGTTGTTCGCGGACCACTCTACCGGATGGGTGATGACGGTCCTCGCGGGAACGGTCAACTCACAAGTTTCGTCCAGAAACGGCTCTCCCAGGGCGACATGGTGCCCCCAGGTCAGCTCCAGCTCCTCCTCGCCTTCGTTTATAACTTCCTCTTCTATGGTAAGAGTCGCTTCGCCGCTTCTTAAAGTAAGGGTTTTCTCCACATAGAACGGGGTGAGACGGGTCCTTACCCAGCATCGAGCGGACACACTGTCCGGCGTATCCTCCAGTATTACACAGCTCCACGGAAGAAGCGGAGTCTCGTCGTGCAGACCGAAATCTATACCTTTATATATGCATGGGAATCCCCCGTTGGGAAGCACTTCCTGCCATCCGCCCTCATAATTGTCCAGAAAAGCGCCTATCCCGGGAGGTAGGGATCTTGCCAGCTTTGCCGCGGAGGGTAGCCCGAGTGGTGACCTCCACATGAAATCCACATCGAGCGGTTTGTACAGAAACTCGAATATGTCGGTACCCTTATCGAGAACCAGGCTCACACGAAGGCGCTCGTTCTCCATAACGAGAAGCTTCAGACCGTTCAGGGTGAACTGATCCGATATCCGGCATCCGTAGTTTCTATCTCGCCCTCTCAAACGACTCACCTCATGACGACATTTCTGCGCGCGCATTGATCACTGATCTTTTCCAGGTGATACCTTGCTTGCTCTACTGAGTCCACGATCATGTGCAAATAAAGCCCGGCGGGAGACAATGAATCCACCATCTCTTCTATCTCTTCTTCATCAAAACGCCCCCATGTCAAAAGAGGCTTCACTTCCTGTATCCTCCTGAAAACCGGGGTCATCTCGTTGATGGCGGGACCGTTCGGGTCCCTGTTTATCTCGACGACTTTCAGGCTCTCGATCTTAAGAAGCTCCTCTATATGGAACAGACAGGCCGAATGAAGGTGGAAAAGTGTATAACCGAAACCGCCCGAAATGCGAACGTCACAAGGAAGGATGAGGTCGCGATAAATCGACGGCGAGAGAAACGCTGCCGCATCTTCCTGGAACCAGACTCCCTCCCCAGGCGCCCATAGATTGTAAAAACTGATCCCATGCCCCCCATAAAATGGAGGAATCCGGTCGAGCAATGTCCTCGCTACTTCGAGCCAAACTGTTGTGCAGCTATCCGCCAGTCTCCGCACCGACTCAGGCTCTGAACAACATGCAAGGACGAAGTTCTCTACCCCCAGCATTGCCGCAAGCATATCGGCTGGACCTCTTAGAACCGGAGTGCCCACAGGGTATCTTCCATTCGAATGTCTGACGAGCTCATCCGTAAACTCAACAAGAGCCTGCAGCCACCTGTTCCCCGAAAGAATATCGCGCGGGTCCAAAACAGCATCGAGATCATCTATACAAGGTTCAGACCAGATACTATCACTCGATGAGCGGATCGGGCAGCCAAGTATCGCCTCCATCCACGGTATGCCCCAGAAAGGCTCGGCGACCCTTATTATGTCGTCGCCAATAGACTCGCCTTCCCGGACCATCCGGTCGTAGTCGTCGAGAAACGGTTCCGCTGTTACGCCGGCTGCAACAATATACTCCTGGTTAAGGAGGCTTTTGGACCCGTAATAACATCGGAGCGGGAAATTGCTGCCAACCCAAAACCCAACTATAGGCCGCTCGGAATTGCTCCTGGCAAGGAATGCCTTGTATAATTCCAATTTCTCCTGGATGCTTTGACCCATGACACCTAAAGAACGTACTGCTGCAAGTAGTTGCCGACTGCAACCACTGTAGTGGCCAGCACCAGGACGGTAATAGCTGTGTATAATGTTCGCATAATTTGAGGTGATGACCCCTTCCATTCTCCTGTACGTATTCCGGCGACGTTCGACGCAACCATAATAGTTCCCATCAAGAGCGCCGCCCCTACAGCCACTCCCAACGGACCGAGTATGGCCTGAGCCGCAGGGTATGCAACCCCCTGGCCCAAATACCACATCAGACTCATGGAAACGCCGAGCAAATACTCTTTGCCCAGTCCCGGCGCCGCCCAGAAGTTCCTTAGGGTTCCCTCTTTGACCATCTTTATGACCATCAAACTCATATTAACCGTGAACATACCTACCAGGAACGGAAACATGTTGAGGAAACCCCAGGCGTACGGCTCTACACCGAACTTATCTATGGCCGTCACCTTCATCGATTTCTGAAACTCAAAGGTGAAGTAATACATGGAATTGGCAAGGCCAGACCACAGTATTGCGACCGCTGCAACCGGAATGCTTATCCTCTTCTTGCGGCCGTCCTTTTCCTGTTCCGCGGCAGTCCGAGCTTCGCGCGCCAATCCGGCTCGTCCGGCAATGAGCAGACCCGCCACAAGTAAGGCCGCCCCTATCAGCAGCGTAATGCCATCCAGTTTCGTCACTCTATCCGCGTGCGCAACAAAAAGCGGTATCAGCAGGCTGAAGAGCGCAATGCAACTGATACATAGGGCGTACCCCAGGGCCACGCCAATTATCGTGCACAAGTTGATCATCACAAATGCCCCGGAGCCCTGTATGAGTCCGAATACGTAGATCATCCAGATGTCCTTCGAGGGAGTTTGGGAATATATCTTATTAAACTCCGGGACAAAGATCAGAAGCGCGACAAATGGCATCAACACATAACCGAAAGTAGACCCTACTGACCATGTGTTCTCCCATTTCCAGCTCCTGGAATATTTGAGCGGCAGCATGAACGTGCCGATGCCCACACCAGCGAAAATACACAGAACCGAGCCGATGATTATCGTCATGTCGTCACTCTACTTAACGCGAAACTCCTTGTAGCAGGACTGGTACCCATCGAGTTTCAGGATGTCGAAGAACTCTTTGTCAGTAATAAGGTGGTGTGTTATCGCGTTCCAGTCACCTGTGCGCTTGAGTTCCTCAAGAGCCTTTATCATGCCCTTGGCTGCGGAGTATAGGGAGACGATCGACCCTATAGTCATCACGCATCCCACCTTCTCGAACGCTGCGAACGAAAGCGGCTCTGCGTATGCGAATATTCCTACCATTGGGCCATTGATCTCCCGCGCAAAGTACTCCAGCTCGTTCTCGTTTAGTGCCATCACGAATGCCGCGTCGGCTCCAGCGTCCAAATACGCATTGCTCCTGCGTACAACCTCAGCCATGCCATTCTCCTCGTAATACTGCGTGCGCGGCATAGTGCCGATGACATCCGAGCGAGCAATTATGACGAAATTAGGGTCTTGCCGCGCCTTGACGGCAGCCTCGATTTTGCCGCACATCTCGTCGATTGAGATCAGCTTGTTGTGAGGGATCCCGGGAACAAAGGGACATTTGGATGGAATGTCCTCATCATCCAGATGGACACCCGCAATACCGGCGGCCTCGAAGTCTCGAATAGTATCCATCACACTAACGGCGTTGCCATAGCCTTCTTCAGCGTCTACAATCACCGGGATGTCTACGGCCTTGGCTGTGTTTCGGCCGATCCACAGCCGCTCCGTCTTGCTCATCAAGGCCAGGTCGGGCTTCCCAAGTAGAGCAGCCTCAGTGATATAGCTTCCAACGTATACAGCATCAAACCCCGCCCTCTCTACCAGCAAAGCGGAGAACGCATCATGAGCGCTGACGGCGACAACCGTCTTACCGCTTTCCATCATCTTCCGCAGCATGGCGGCTGGCCTGATTCCTTCCTCAATTTCTCTGTGTGTTACAGCCATTGTTTTCCTCCATTTGTGTTAAGCTCTCTTAGTCGATGAGAATGTACGATAACCGACCTACCAATCGATAACTATCGGTGAGACGTACCGTGTAACCTTCTTCATAGGCGCATTAGCTGACTTGTACTTCGCCGGACGGTCCTCATAGAGCCGGGTTCCGGGCCAGAGCGCCGGCGAAATCTCAATCAGCGCGTTGCCCTTGAACCGGCAAGTGTAGATAACTCCGCTGGGGAGTGGCAATGTTGGCCATCCGTAGGCTGGCGGTGGTGAAGTCCATCGTTCTATCTTTTCCTCGAGAGGGAATTCGATTGTCACAACGTCGCCAGCCTTCAGGTTCTTGATCACAAGATACCTGCCAAACCACTCCGGCTTCACCTTGCGATCACCGATGCGACAGACAACCGTATTCTTCTCCGCATAAAGCGGTATGCGCACAAATACTTCTTTCGACTTCTTGTTCCTCAAGACCACTTTGCCCTCGTACGGGATATAGCTGTCAATGTCCATCCACGGCGAGGCGCGGTTGAGGAGCAGATTAACTCGTGCCACACCATCGGCATATCGCAGCGTCGCGTCCCAGGCGTAGAAGATGCCTTTATTGCCCCAGGGGGAGCAGCAGAGCGCCCACCCTGTCTTATACGGAAGGTACGACATTGTGAACCCGCCCATCGCTGCTTCCATGACATTGACATTGGTTCCAACTACCCTGTCCGCGGCCACCTCTGGTGGCTGGCCCTGCGAATTCTTGTTCTGCAAGTTAAAATAGGAATACATCTCAGGCGGGGTTGGTGGATTTGGGTTTTTGGCAATTAGCTTCTCCAGATAAGGAATATCCTCCGGTGTGAACTGAGCTTCCGTGCCCTGGTTGCGGATGTAGAGATCCACATCCTCCCAATAATCGCCTACTCCAGCCTCTGAGAGCTTGATGGCCAGACCTATAAGCCGGCCGCAGCCACAGCCCTGGCCGTCGCCAACCAGTCCTATGCGGGCAAGACCCGCCTGCCGCGTCCACTCATAACCATCCCTGGCAAACTGCTTCAGATGGGCATCGTTCGTCGCGATGGCATAGTCAAGTATCGATGTCAGGGCATTTACATACCCGTGGTAATGCCCCTGCCAGTGGGCATGCTCCGCTCCAACTACTCCCGGATACTCCCCGGCGGGCCAGTCAGCCCAGAGTTTAGGCGTAATGTAGAAACGGACAAGCTCCCCTGCGAGACGTAATGCCTGCTTATTGCCGGTCAGGCGATACCAGGCAACCAATGCTCCCGGAACGTGCCCCTGGTGGCAGAACAGCGACCCCTCTTCCCCATCTTTCTCGTTTTTTGCCTCTTCGGTATCCTTCCAACCCTGGCCCTTGACGTAACAAGAGCGGCAGTACTCCTCCGGCATGATTCCATGTGTCGGAATGTAGGCATAATCGCCCTTGTGTACCACCATCAGGCGGTCCAACCCATCAACAAGCCTGTCGATTCGTTTCTTCCACGCAGGGTCGCCCGTGAGTTGATACCAGGCCATCATAGCCTGAATCATCCGGCCCTGGCCATGCGTGTTGGCATAAGGCCTTTTCTCCTCTGGCCCCAACCAGGGTTTGCGTCCGCCCGAAGAGACCACATAAAACAAGCCATCGTCACCAAGATGCGAGACCATCATCTCCATCATCCTGGTCTCGCGCTCAAGATGCTGCTGGCTGCCGCTCGCAACCCGGCACATCGCCATCGCCTCCAGAGCCTTTGCCTGGCAGGCAAAGAGCGGCGATAGCTGGAACCACATGTAACCGGGCCAGGCCCAGTTGTCGGACTTGTCGAAGTCGGCCCGCCAGTACATTTCATAGTCATCTTTCTCGCTGATAATGGAGGTAAAGTGGTTGATACCCAGACTTGCTCTCTCCGCCAGATCCAGCGTGTCCGGGACAGCGGCCTTGTAGTAGTCTCCAACTACTTTCGGGCGGTTTATGGTGCTGGTGCGAGCCTTCAAGCCCGCGACAGTTTCTTTTCCTGTCGGCTCCCAGGGCTTGTCCGCGCCCTGCACGGGCGGCAGGCACGATACTATCGCGCAAACAACCACTGCAACAACCATGTCTGTCAACTTCAATGCCCTAATCATTCAATTTCCTCTCGTTTGGCTGTAACAAATCTTCTTGATCTCCTCAGCAGCATAGCGGAAATTGTCCCACGGGACATCGGGTGGGATGAGATGATCGAACATCGGAATGTAACGTCCACCCTCCAGCGTCCGCACAGTCCTTTCGATCTCTACGTCAATAGCCGCTTTGGTTCCATCCAGAGCGCGCTTGTCAAGTCCACCCATAATGCCGAGTTTAGGATATTGCCTGCGATACTCAAGAATATCGTTGCCCGCCTGGACCTCAAACGGCATCATCACGTTGACTCCGTGCTGCATCATGATCGGAACCAGTTCGCTGCAGTCGCCGTCGGTATCAACTGATATAATGCGAACTCCGGCCCATTTCGCAAAGTCGGCGATGCGGTCGTAGCAGGGCATCATGAACTCACTCACCATCCGCGGAGAGATGAGCGATCCCTGCCTGCCCGCCATGTCCTCCCAGATGTGGATGTGATCGATCCGTACCTCCGACGCAACCTTCTCCCAGATGGATATCCAGAGAGTGGTAAGGTGATCCATCATATCGCGAATCATTTCCGGTTCGGTGCAAAAACACATAAGAAGCTGTTCGGCGCCGAGCATGTCGCGGGGAGTTCCAAATACACCGTAAGGAAAAAGCCCGACCTGCACCGCTTCCCCTGTTGCTTTAATGCGCGCGCGGAACTCGTCCCAGTCCTGATCGGTGCGTCCGGGATCGTCGATGCGCAGTCGATCTTCCTTCAGCCGCTCCCAATCAGACGCGCTCTTTACGGGATAGTCAAGGAACTCGGGCATACTGCCGCCATCACGCCGAGAGCGCATCGTGATTCCCCGTGCGTCCCGATAGGTGATGAACCTGGCGTCTTCAGCAATTACTTCCTGCTCAAATGGAGGATATATGCCACAGTGGATATTAGGGATGTCAAATCCCCGATACATCTCGGAGGCGCCATCGTAACCTAATGCATTCTCAACCCTAAGCTCCGCATTCCCGGTCTCCTCCCGCCAGCGCTCCAAAGTCATATCCCACGTCTTCCACCCAATGCCCACCCCAAACGGGATACGGTCGATTGGTTCGCCGAGAAGACACCGGATTACCCGGTCCCCGCAAGTAAGTTCTATCGCCAAAGATAACTTCCTCAACTATAACATCGGGAGATTGTAACGACGCAAACACGGGAACCCGGTCACGAAGATTAGAGGAATCGCGAGCAGCATCGGGTGAGGCCCACCCCGGCCACTACTCCCAGTGGGCCTCACACAATTCGTTGAGTTACGGAGCGATCTTCCCGATGTCGCTCGATTGATCGATCGTAACGGCCCGAATACTGCCAGCAACCGCGGCGCCCTTGCCGGCGATTCCAACCACCTTCACGTAGTCATCGACGCTTATAGTCGGTACCCCAGTGACAGATGGCGGTATCACCACCTGAACCGAATCCGCCGGCACGGTTATCGCGCTGCCGCTGGGTGTTGAGACTATGAAGTTGTCATGCTGCTGCCCGACCTGAAGCTGTAATCCCACTAACCCTTCGGTGGGTACCAGACCAGATGTGATCTCCGAGCTGAAATCATAAGTCTGGGTCCACGTCGAGGTTCCATCCGTAATTGACCATGTTGCCACTGTCCCCTCAAACTTCGCCGTGCCGTGAATGGGCACCGGACTTGTGTTGTCAAAGCCTGTGGTTACCGCGGGAGCAGTAGTGTGCCAGTTGCCGTTCTCTATGTAGTAGAGCTGCATCCCCGGCCAGGCGCTGTGATAGAGAGGCAGGACAATGGTGTTGCTGTCCCGATATCTGAGCATAACGAACAGCGGAGCATTGCCCAAGCCATCTACGTCCACCTGTACATCCTGCGTGGTCAAGCCGCTTACGGCCGTCTCCACGTATCCACCTGTTGCGACAAGTTTGCCGTCTACGACTGAGCTTGTACCCGTTCCAGCGTAGTCCATCCATGCGGGATCCCGTCCGGCATTGAAATTGTCTGAGAACGCTATGACCGGATCGGGAGGCACCGTGATCGTCGGACCACCCGCTAAAGCCGAACCGTCGGTAATGTGGAATCTCTTTGTGCCTGGCGAACTACCTGGGGCATTCAGAACCTTACCCCATGCGGTAACTAGGAGGTCTGTATTCCTCAGCCTGGTGTCCATACTTCTCACGAAGTCGCTGTCGTTAGGCGCATAGCTGCCCTTCGACCAACAGATCGCGTCAATGAGCGCGCTGCCAAGCCCGGACTCCCGCTCATAGATGCGGAACGAAACCACGCCATCTATGGCGTTGAAGGTCTTGGTTGCCAGATCCGACGCCGGACTGCTGCTGAGCCATCCGAAGTTGTACCCGAAGAACCCAACGTTGCCTAGCTCGTTTAAGACCCGGTTGTTGTTGTTGGTCGGGCTTCCGAGGTCCGGGTAAGCAGGATCGTTCGGATCGCCGTTTACGATCAGCCAGTCCGACTCAGCGCTGTCTAAGGTCGCCTGGCTTGATCTTGACCAGAACTTCCAATCGCCGGTGAGCGGGAACGGCGCGCTCGCTTGAGGGATCTGATACTCGACCCACCAGGGCATCTGGGTACCTGGAAGCTGACCCGCGGGGTCCGGGAAGTTGTAGGCGCTGCCAGTCAAGGCACTGGCAGCGGCGGGATCGGCGATGAAGTGACCGCTATTCCCGGTAAAGCTGCTTCCAGAGAGCCAAATCTGCTGCCCACCACCATAGTATCTAACAACTGAAATTGCGTTCAATCTGCACGCAACATGAGTAGTCTATGCTGCGGCAAGAGACGGGATAACGACGAGTTCGCGGACCTTG
>JACPPP010000016.1 GCA_016190935.1 Armatimonadota bacterium
CAGTTACAGTCGGCTACAGGCCGGAGAGCGTATGCCTGAAGAGGACTTCCACCTCTCTTGCCATGCACGCTCACAGGCGCACATCGGGCGCGATATCACCATCGCGCCCGACATAGAATTCCCTGACGGCTGGGGATGCTCATTTTGCATTTTGCACTTTGCATTTCCCTGCCCTATCCTCCAAGCAGGCACATAGCCTCGGCCTGGACGGCGCTTTCGGGTGCGGAATAAGCCGGGAGCTTGTGGCAGCTTAGCCGGTCCATCAGCATGCCCAGCCTCTTCACCAGGTCGGGTTCACGAAGCAGAGGCCTGATATCCTCCTCAACGGGAAGCCGCAGGCAGGGCTTCAGCCTTCCTGCCGCAGTCACGCGCATCCGGTTACAGCCTTCGCAGAACTGCTCAGTCATTGGACTGATGATTCCGAGCCTTCCCTTCCAGCCCGGCATCTTGTAGCATCGAGCAGAAGCTCCAGGCTCGGAAGAGGACGTCTTTAGTCCGCCGAGTGCTTCTCTTATCTCAGCCGCGGGAACGTGGAGCGCGCGCCATTCTTCGCCACTGTAGCCGAGCGGCATAAGCTCGATAAAACGCACCTCCACGGGGCGGTCTCTTGCAAGATGTGCAATGTCCGATAACTCGGAATCATTAACTCCTCGCATAACAACCGTGTTTATCTTGACCTTCTGGAATCCGCACGCCATGGCTGAGTCGATTCCAGCCAGGACGTCGTGGAGGGCGTCTCTGCCGGTTATTCTTTGGTAGGTCTCGCGGTTCAGGCTGTCCAGGCTGATGTTTACCAGTCCCAACCCCGCCCGGGCAAGGTCGTGGGCGATGCTTTGAAGCTTTGTGCCGTTCGTTGTAAGCCCGACGCAGGCGATACCAGGCGTGCCGGCCACCGTCCGCACAATTTCTACCAGGTCGCGCCTGACGAGCGGCTCACCGCCTGTCAAACGCACTTTGGTTACGCCGTTTCGAGCGAAGGCGCTTACGAGTAGAGAGATTTCGGACAAAGAGAGGCAGGAATCAACACGAGTTATAGACCTGC
This sequence comes from Armatimonadota bacterium, assembly GCA_016190935.1. Classification (GTDB taxonomy): domain Bacteria; phylum Armatimonadota; class UBA5829; order UBA5829; family DTLH01; genus JACPPP01. The sequence goes on from JACPPP010000016.1 coordinate 1,043, forward strand.
GGTAGGGCGTACAGTATGTACACCTGAGGTCACATCTATCTGTCAAAGAGAGTCTTAAATACGTAGTTTGGCATGCCACCCGCTTCGCCATCCTATCTGTTCACACAAGCTATGTCCGCTCGTACAAAATGGTAACACACGACCCGGCCACAAAATATGATTTAGATCAAGTTCTCGGATAGTGGCCGAATATAGCGTGATGGGCGTTATTTGGAGTGCGGGAGCGGCTTAGCTCCCGCTTTCTCCTGCGCACACCATCAGGGGCGTAGCTCAAAGCGGCGGCGCGCCGCCGCACTCCAAAATAAAGTCTAGCACAGCGAAGAGCAGAAGCCAAATTCAATGCGCGATAGGTCAAGCAAAGAGGAGGGGGCTGAATAGAAATCGCGTGTGACCGCTGTTGTCGGATCTCTGAGCTCGTCAGCCCCCGAAGTTGGAGGTCAATAAGGCAATGGGAGAACCATGACTGCCACACCGTGGTTGCGCCCATACCTAAACGTATTGTAACCGCTTATTACGGATGTGAGTATGATTTCTGTCATACTGTGCAGAAAAAATGGTGGTAATCTTCATTGGGGGCTGAACCACAGATTACGCAGATTTGTCTGGTTCCACCATCTGCGAAATCTCAACAATCTGAGAAATCTGCCGTTCAATCGACGCCGCACGTTCCCTCCCCGCTGCACACTTATGCAAAATAATCTAAAAAAACGGCCAGTTTCCAAGCAAGCCAGCGTTTTTCATGGTAAAATGATGCATGAGGTGGAATCTCCGTAAATCCACCCGTGTTCGTTAAGGAGATACAGAAAGGAGAAATAGTCATGCGTTCAACGCACCACAAACTGCTGCTATTTGCAGCCCTCTTAGCCGGTATTACAGCGATTGCAACATCCGGTATCGCTATCGAAATGGGTGAGGATGGGAGTTATGCAATCCAAGAGCCGGGAGTAACCTTCGTAGAAGGAACAAAGGTAGATCAGGCGCTCGAATCGTCGCTTGCGTCTGCCAATCCGGTTTCAGTTATCGTCGTACTTAATAGTCAGCCACTGCACAGGATAGCAAGAGAAGTTCAGGGCCGCTATTTGCCGGAGGTGCGCCAGAGGAACTACGCCGTGCGCGACATACTGGCAAAATACGCGGGAAAGAGGAACTTTAAGTCCGCGGAGGAGATGCGCGAGCAGGCACGGCGGGAGGCCGCTGCCGTGACCGCTGCGGACAAGGCAAAGATCAAGGCATTGAACGAGGATGCGGATGCGCTCCTCGACGAGATGCGCAGAGAGACCTCCCGAAAGATGAGGGCCGAGGTGGCCGGTGAGCAGGCGCAGCTTGCAGCCGACATCATTTTCCTCGGAGGGAAGGTCAATTACCAGTATTCCATAGAGAATGCCATAGCGGCGGTCGTGCCGGGAACGGCCATCCTACAGCTTTCGCAGCATCATCTGGTCTCGCACATCGTCGCGGACGGCGTGGACGAGGCGCTGATGAACGTCAGCGGGCCGAGCATCTTCGTGAACTCATTTTGGAATGCTGGCGCAGATGGAGGCATCTGGGACGCGGCGATATGCGACACGGGAGTCGACTCCAGCCATCCGGGGCTGGACGATGATACCGTCGCAGCTCGAACCTGGTATCAGCAAACCTTCCACGCGGGCGCTGTAGGGCAGGCGGACTACAATGACAACTCGGGCACCACTGATGACTTGAACGGACACGGCACCCACGTTGCGGGGACCGTCTTCTCTTCGAGCGCCACCTACCGTGGAATCGCCTTCGGCGCCGACATCGGCATGAACCTCAAGGCCGGTTATCACGGCACCGACGGCAAGGGACACTTCGTGCGTTCGGACGTGCGCGCCGCCATGGACTGGGCACAGCAGCAGGCCGCGGAGCCGGAAGTTGTGAACTACAGCGCCGGAGGATCGGTCGCGACTGACGACAACGAGTCCTCCCAGTTCTTCGACGCCTTTACGGAAGCCCAATTCTGCACGACGTCGGTCGCAGCAGGGAACGCCGGGCCGGGAGCGACCACCGTAGACTCTCCCGGCATTGCGTACAATGCCATCTGCGTCGCCAACATGGACGACCAGGGGACGACCAACCGGGCCGATGATACGATCGCAAACTCGAGCAGCCGCGGCCCGACCCAGGGAGGCCGCAAGAAGCCCGATATCACAGCTCCCGGTAGCTCCATTATGTCAACCAACAATGGCTGGGAGGGCGCTGGCAGCGACTTTGTGAATAAGAGCGGGACCAGCATGGCCACCCCTCACATAACCGGCGCCACGCTCCTTTTGAACGATGTTGGTGTAACCGACCCCAGGGAAGTCAAGGCAATTCTGATCAATACGGCGGATGACTGGGGCGCTGCCGGATGGGACGCGGCCTACGGCTGGGGTTATGTCAACCTGGACCGTGCGTACCTCCATCGGAACGACTCGTTCGTGACGAGCGTAACGCCCAGGAACACGGCCGGGGAGTATAAGCTCTATAAGACGACAGGGATGGACGCGGGCGAGACGGCCACGATGACCTGGTACCGTCATGCGGTGTACAACGGCTCGAACATTCCCTCGACGCTCTACTCCCTTAATGACTTGAATCTCAGGCTCTACGATGAGACCAACAACGCTTCTATCGATTCGGACATTGGCTCCCTTGACAACGTTCATCAGGTTGTGAGCGACAGGTCGGGTCCGCAGGTCATCCGCGCCTATGCCTGGAGCCTTTCGTTCTCGCACGGGTCGGGCACTGAGACATTCGCGCTTGCAACTCAGGAGGGTACTACTCTTGCAGCCGACCCAACGGTGACCCCATCTTCGAGCAACTACACCCCGCCTCTCGAGGCTAAGTTCACAGCGAGTATCCGCGTCGAGAACACTGGCGGCGTGGCCGCTCACGCCGTGAATGTTACGCTGAGTCTCCCGGCTGGTGTTGTGCTTGCCGAAGGGTCGCTCACGCAGAACCTCGGTTCCATAGCAGCCGGGTCATCGGCCTACGCTTATTATAAGCTGGACACGACCTCTTCCGGCGCCAAGACTGTTACCATTTCCACTTCTAGCTTGTCTTACGGCCTGTCCTTCACCGGCAGCGGGTCTTTCACGATAACTCCAGGCCCGCAGGACCTGATAGATCCGTACACCGTTATGAGAGTCAGTGGGCCCATCTACCAGACCGGCGGGACTGACAAGGTTGCAAACGGTGGGTTTGAATCCGACCTTGCAGGATGGGCGACATCCGGCACGGCGGTGATAGAGTCCGGCTCAGCCCACAGCGGGAGCAAGAACCTCAAGCTCGGCCCGGGGTCAAGCAGCGCCTACCAGACCGTAAGCGTAAGCTCATCGGCATCGAGAGCGTTCCTTACTTTCTGGTATAAGGCGAGCGCGAGCATCTTCGCGTCGGCAGGGTGCGCTATCCAGAACAGCAGCGGAACGACGCTCGTCTATCCGTTCAGCACCATATTCAGTCAGGGAAGCTGGGCGAAGGTTGTAGCTGATGTCGGCCGGTTCAAAGGCCAGACCATCAGAGTATACTTCTACTCGTCCACCGGCTTCTTCGGCGGCAACTCGACCCTCTGGGTGGACGATGTAAGCTTAAAGGAGAACGAGACAGTCTGGGTAGACGGTACCAGCCAGATGTCCCTTTCGGCAAGAGATGACAACTCGGGAATAGACTACAGCCAGTATCACGTCGGCGGCGACGCCTGGGCAACATATTCTTCTCCGTTCACGCTGGCCGGTAAACCTGAGTCCTACAATTACGTGTACTATCGCAGCGTGGACAACGGCGAAAACTTCGAGCCGACCATAACCACGCTGCTCTACCTCGACACCGAGGCTCCAAAGAGTGTGCTTCGTATACCGTCGCCGTTTTCTCTGATGGGAGGGACTGAGAAAGTCTCGAACGGTGGGTTCGAAAGCAACCTGACCGGCTGGACCACCTCGGGCGCGGTATCAGCCGTGAGTTCCCCCACTCGCACCGGGGCGAGATCGGCGAAGATCGGCGAGACGGGCGAGGGATCTATCTATCAGGACGTTTCGATCAGCGGGACAGCGGATAGAGCCTTCGTCTCCGCGTGGATCAACACTGTGGAAGGAACCGGATCGAGCTACGTCAGGGTGAGGATCATTGACCCGGCAAGCGGCCTGAGCTGCTATTCGGAAGGGTCCAACTTCACGTCCTCCGGCTGGATGGAGCGCTCTTGGGATGTATCAAGATTCAAAGGCTCTACCGTGCGACTGGAATTCGGGGTTGTTCACACTTCCGGTGGGGCGGCCACTGTATACGTCGACGACGTCAGGCTGCGTCAGAACGGCAACGCCTACATCCGGCCGTCCACGACCATGACCATATATTCCGCCGAGCGGTCCGGCGTGCAGAAATACGAATACCGGATAGACGGCGGAGGTTACACCGCAAGCCAGAGCTTCAGTATCGCAGCGGACGGGCTCCACACTGTCGGCTACAGGGCTCTTGACAACCTGAACCACCAGGAATCGGAGGTCCAGACTGCTGTAAACGTGGACAGCACGGGCCCAACGGGGTCGATTGTGATAAACGGCGGGGCGGCGTACACGACCTCGACCACTGTCACTCTGTCACTTTCGGCATCCGACCCGGCAGGGGTCGAATCGATGAGGATCAGGTCTGACACGGGCGTTTGGGGCGCGTGGCAGGACTATCAGACATCGATCAGCTACACCTTCTCATCCTCCACAGAGGGGACGAAGACCCTGAGCGTGGAGTTCAGGGACGTGCTCGGCAACATAGGAAGCACGTACTCCGACAGTATCAATTACCAGGTCCCAACTGCCATGGATATCCCCGGCGCCAAGCTGCTGCCTAATGGCGAGGGTGTGCGCCTCAAGTCGAGGATAGTGACGGCGATCTTCCCTGCGTCGAACTACTTCTACATCGAAGAGCCCGACCGCAAGGCAGGCATTCGCGTAAGATCGTCCACGCTGCCCGCGGACATCAATATCTACGTGACCGTTGACGGAGTCACGGACACCATCTACGCCGAGCGCGAGATAGTCGCCACGAACATAATTCCGGGAGGTGTCGCTCCTGAGATCGAGCCGCTCGGTATGAACAATAAGATGCTCGGCGGCTCAGCGTTCGGCAACCAACCTGCAATACCGGGCGCGGCGGTCGGACTGAACAACATCGGGCTACTCGTTACAACTACCGGTGAGGTAACCAAGCACTTCGCCGGAACATTCTACATAGATGACGGCAGCCCTGTAGTTGATTCCTCGCCGCCGACGCCGATGGTGTTGATCGACAGGCAGTCTCTCGGTGGCTGGGTGCCTCCTCTTGGCTCGTATGTGAGCGTCACGGGCATCAGTGGGGCCTCGACCCTCAGCGGATTGCCCATAAGGATAGTGAGGCCGCGGGGAGTGGATGACATCAAGATACTCCAGTTCGACGCGGCGTTCGTCTACAACACCAGCCTGACCGACGCTCAGGCTTTCGAGGCTTTGCTCGAAAGAGACGACATAAGGACGGACCTTGTGCCCTACGCGAAAATCGAAGCGACGGACTGGTCCAAGTACGATGTCATACTGATCGGCGGCGACACCGGCTCCTGGCCGGAGGCGGCCAAAGTAAACGCCGTACTTGGAGCCGATACTCCGATAGTTGCGATAGGAGAAGGCGGAGGAAGGTTCCTGGACGCCGCGCCGGGCTTGTTCATCGGCTGGGGGCAATCGTGGTCTACCTCTGCCACGCATGGACTGGTCGTCGGAGGTAACATCTACTCGGCACCGTACAATCTGGGTGTCTCACCGGGCGACAACATCTACATCTACACTTCGCCCGGCGTTTCCGCTCTGGGGCTGCACGATCCCAATGGGGCGAGCAACAGGATGCTAAGGGAATTGTCCGACGCGAATCACTACCTGCTTGCCAGTGAGGCCGGCAGGTTCTACCAGTGGGGGTTCTACGGATCTCCCACGGCTATGACCGCAAACGGTCGTAAACTTTTCGTGAACCTGGTCTATGGAACCGTGGCGCCGTAGGTTGATATGTCGCCCAAGCGCGGTGTTTGATGACAGAACCGCGGAAGCGGGTGCTGCCCATCGAACGCTTGATACCTGAACCGGGGAAGCGGGGAATGATCTGAGACGGGGAATTCCAGATTCCTCGCCTCCCCACTTTCCCCGTCTCCCCGGTTCAGGATGCAAGAGAAAGGAGGTTGACCTATGAAGAAGATCGCACGTAGTTTAGCTTCAGTCATCGCTGTGCTGCTGCTGGTCGGCCTTTCGACCAAGATCGCGGAGGCTAAATTCATCGAGCTTCCAGAGTTCGATCCAGCGAATTTCGTCTTAGTTGTAGACAACCCCTATTTCCCTTTGGTGCCGAAAACGACTTTCGTCTACGAGGCCGAGACGGAGGACGAGTCCATCGTGGATACGGTCACCGTCACGGACCAGATCAAGGTGATCCTGGATGTCACGTGTACCGTAGTCCACGATGTCGAGATGGTGAATGGAGTCAAGACTGAGGAGACGTTCGACTGGTATGCGCAGGACCATTACGGCAGCGTCTGGTACTTCGGGGAAGACACCACTGAGTTCTTATACGACGAAGAGGGCAACCCGATCGGAACCAGCAAGGAGGGTTCCTGGAAGGCAGGAATCGATGGGGCCTTGCCCGGGATCATTATGCTGGAGGATCCCCAGCCGGGTCTCGCATACCAGCAGGAGTTCTACGAAGACGTAGCGGAGGATATGGCGCTGGTTCTGAGGTTGAATGACTTCGTTTCCGTTGAGTTTGACGATTTCGACAACTGTCTGGTGACCAAGGAGTGGACTCCGTTGGAGTTGGGCTCGGTCGAGCAAAAGTTCTACGCTCCGGGCCTGGGACTGGTGCTCGTTTTGGAACATCATGGAAAGATAGTGAGGTTCGAGATGGTGGATGTGACTCACGAGCCCTGAGCCAAGCTGCCAGTGGGTCACTTGGCGCAAATGTCAGTATTGTAGCCCCGGAGGAAACTCGGTGTTGCATGACGACTATTACGTATTGCTGGATGTCCCGTGCGGCGCGAGCAGGATGGAGATCAGGCGAGCCTACCTGAGAAAGGTTCGCCAGTGCCATCCTGACGTGAACCCCGCCCTTCCTGACGCCGAAGATAAGCTCAAGCGCCTGATCCAGGCGTATGAGGTTCTAAGTGACACGGCCTCAAGGGAAAGCTATGACCGCATAGCCGATCTCTTCGCTTCCCCACGGTACCCCGAACATATCCGGCCAAAGGTTCCGCGCACAATTGCGGAGAGGAAGTCGAGGTTTATAAAGCCACTCATTATAACTCTCGCTCTAGCCGCGGCTGTGCTGTTTGCTGCTTTTAACCAGGAAGAAGCCCGGTTGATTCCGTACGAGCAGACTGCTTCGACAGACAAGATCGAGACCCTTGATGGGGCCGGATTTGCCCCCAAGGAGCAGTGGGCTCTCTGGTACTGGGAGAGTGAGCTGCAGCGCGACCCGAGAAGTAATTTTGCTGTGCTCAATCTGGCTATAAGCTATATGGAACTGGCGCGTTCCGCCGCAAAGAGAGGCGATACAGCAGCGGCAGAGGTGTATAAGCAAAGGCTTAATTGGGCCATCTCCAAGAACTGAATCCTCCCATCAAACCCGTTAACGAAATTCCAGAAGGAGTTTGCGCGCCGAAGAGAGAACTATCTTTAACGTAGCTAACAGACAACGAAAACTCCTTGTGGGCAAGGTCAATGCGAAAGCGAGGATGATGGATCGAGGAGTAATCTTACCGGACCGGGCTGCGGTACGTGAATTTCACGGTTTGCCGGGCAGGGACGTGCTCGCGCGCCTTTTGGAATCTGCTGCGCGGCCTTTTCTGATTGCGAGTGACCGAGAACTCAGCGTACTGCGCCGTGGTCTGACAAAGCAGGGATGGAAGCGCAGCCTTTATCTTCAGGATGTCCCCGACGAACCGACAGAACTTATGGGCGCGGGGCTTTTGTCCCTGGCAAACCAGTGGCTGAAACGGGACATCCAGGTTCCAGACCAAGCGGGAACCTTCCGTGATTTCTACTGTGAGGAGGGTTACGGTGCTGGGCGCCGCTGGCTCGACCACCGTGCCCTTTCAAAAGGCTGCCTGGCGCTTGCGATTACCTATCAGATCGACCGTGATGCAGAAAACGCGGAGAAGGCGGCCGAGATTCTCAAAGCCTATGCAAACGCTTATCCTGCAGACGGGATGTTCCGCGAGCCGGAGGAAGAGGCGCAGTGGCTGATACCTCTGGCCCAGTCCTACGACCTCATTTATCGTTCCAGGGCGCTCGCTGTGGGCAACAGAGAGACGGTGGAGCGCAAACTTCTCAATCGGGCAGCGTTGAGGCTTGTCCGGCAGCCGTTAGTCGGCTGGGAGCAAGCGTGGCTTGTGTCTGCTGTCGGGATTGTCGGCTGTGCTATTAGAGACGCCGGCCTCCTTCACATAGCGCTCGCCGGGTTCGCCGATCAATTGACGATTCAGGTAGGGGCTGACGGTCTCTGGCCGGAATCGGTGCATGACCATCACTTCTCGGTTCTCACTGCTTTTACGACCCTTGCGGAGGCGTGCTTCCGTATGGGAGTCGACCTGTATAACTTCGAGCCTGAGCCGGGCAGGCGCCTGAAATCTATGTTCCTGGCTCCGATAGACTGCGCCTACCCTTCATTCGAGCTTCCGGCGATAGACGACGGCAGATACGACGCCGTGATGCCTCTTTCTCTATACGAGGTGGCCTTCCGGCGCTGGCAGGACCCTGTATTTGCCTGGGTGCTCAAGACCGGTTACAGGTTCGCAAAGCGCCCCATGAACAAGAAGCAGTCCGAGATGGGCTACAGGTTCAGCCGCTCGAGCCTCTACGCGTTCCTTTTCGGCCGTGACCTGCCTGTCCGTGTGCTCGAACCCAGAGTGGAGTCGAAGTTTCTGGCTTCTCCCGGCATTTGTGTGCTGAGAAGCGATTCAGGAACGCTACTTACTATGGACTGCGGCCCCGCACGGGATCAAAGACATCTCGCGGCGCTCGGCATAACCCTCTACGGCGGCAACAGACAACTCGTTTGCGATTATGGCACTCCCGAATGTGATTCGGATACGTCCACATATTACAGACACACCGCAAGCCACAACACCGTTATGGTGGATGGAAAACCCCACAGTACCGGGGTAAACCCGAAGCTCGTCTCTTTCTTTCCCGGAAACTACCTGCAGCTTGCTCAGGGTGAGGCCGAAGAAGTCTACCCCGGTGTGGACCACACCAGACGGCTGCTCCTGGTGGGAGACGTCGCCATTGTGCAGGATTTCCTGCGGTCAGATTCCGAGCGGGTCTACGACTGGCTGCTCCGCTGCGAGGGCGAACTGTTCGGCCTGCCGGGTGAGGGTCGATCTGTTCGGGCTGACTTTCCTTTTTTGGGGCCAGACATCAAAGGGGAATCCGGCCCCGGTCGGGAAAACATCACACACGCCGAAATCAGATGGGCCGATGGAGAGGCCGGACTTCTTGCCGGCTTCTCACTCGATGCTCCCGGAGATCTGATCACGGCGCGATGCCCGGCCGAGACCACGGCGCGCACTGTGCCGGTGGTTGACATCCGCCGGAGGGCCGAGTCCGCGCGCTATCTGGCGGTGCTCGTACCGTACAATGGGTGTATCCCGACGATTGAGCGCGGAGGGAAAACTTTCAAGATTTCCTGCGGAAGCACGACGCACTGGATACACCTTGCCGATGCTCCCGGAGCCGGCCCGGAAGGCCATGGGGAGATGGAGACCGATGCATCCATTGCCGCCGTCTGCGAGGAGGAAGGGAACGTATCCGCTCTGGGGCTGCACGAGGGAAGTTACATAAACCTCAGAGGAGAGCCACTGCTTGTTACTGCTGGGAAGTTCAAGAGGATAGAAGCCAGGCTCGACTCGAGGAATCCTCTTGTTGAGTTCGAGGGAGCCTCCGGCGGACACCTTACTCTGAAGTGCCACTCGCGGGCGATGCGAGTAAACGGACATCGCATTTCAGCCATCAACCTCGGCGGAATGGCAACCATACGGCTCGTGGGCGTGCTGGCAGGGCAGTGAGTTGGCTTTGCTCGAAATCGCAGGGTTGCTTGCTTATTTTCCGATGGCCCGGACCATCTTGCGCTGGGCCTCATGCTGAGCCTGTCGAAGCATGCCGCACGTCCTCGTGCGGCGAGCGACGATCTTGGACGGTGATTAGAGATAACCTATCCCGTACTTGGCGGTTGCGCAACCCTTATCGGTATTCGCACCATTTCGTGGCCTTGTACAACCACGTGTAAGGCATACTGACCGTAGGCAGGGAACTTGACGCCACCAAAGCCAACCACGAGCTTCCCCACCGTGTCAATAGCTCCGGGAGGAGGTTCAGGAACATTCAGCTTGCCCTGGAAGGGAGGTAGGACATCTTTGCCGTCAGCGTCAATCAGACGGATTGTAATGTCTTTATTTCCAGCCTCAGCTATACTTGCTCGAAATTGGGCGACAAGGTGAAAATTTGGGTGAGTGCACGGCACTTGGGAGGCGAATATAGTATCGAAGCCAATACCAAGGGCACTGATTTTGTTTCCGGGCTCGGCGTAGTCACAGATGAAAGCAAACTCTAATTCGTTTATTTCGTAAGCTGATCTCTGTGGTTCTGCTAATAACGGGCTTATGGCTCACCATCTCAGCAGGCCTTCCCTCGCCCGTTCGCTCTGGACTGGCTCCAGCACTGCTCATTTAGAGTAAGAATGGCAGTCCTATAATCTGGTCGGAGAATTGGGGGCATGTCAGGATGACGAGAGTAGCAAGCGGATTGAAGGTATTTTGCCGAGAAGTTCAACGGTAGCTCTTGATAGGCCGAATCAGCCATTGGTGACCGAGCATTATTCGCGCTTATGCTTGAGGAAGTCAACTGTACTGCGGAACTGTCGGATCACAAAATCAGCCTCAGATTCCTTTAGTCCTCGGAGCGAGCTGGGTCCCGCCCGACATCAGGCTGTTCGCCAAGCAGGTCACAAACCTGTAGGTCCAGCGCGCTCCGCCAATTGCTCTTGAGTTAACCCCAGTTCCCTCCTGCGGGATTTGACTCGCTCGGCGAAGGCGGCGGGTTTGCCAAGCATCGACCGCCTTGAGCTTCTGAGGTATTACAGGCAGATGAAAGAGCATAACGAAAGACTGGGCTGGTAGGGCTTAATGCTGTTGCTCGATTTAGCATAAGAGGCCCAGTAGCTTGAAGAAGGCTGCCGGCTGGTGCACTAGCCGGCAGCCTCTCTCCTCCCCATCCGTTCTTCCTCCATTAGTTTAGAACCAGTCTTATCCGAATAGACCGCATCTGGCGCAGAGTAGTGGGAGACAATAGATCTGCTTCGGGAAAAACGGGGACGTATGAAGACAGAGGCTTCGGAAACAGGAGCCTCTTCATAAGGAATAAAAACGGTTACAAACGGTCACAGACGGTTACGGTGCTTGCTCTCATCTCATAACAGGATAGGTGCAGAGTGCGACACGCGAGAAAGCCGTACCTGCTCATAGGCAGTAGTAGAACTGTTCATACGCCGTGTCTGCATCGAGATCGCAAAGCATTCCGCCTGCCGACGCTCAAAAAAACAGGGCAAACGGTTACAAATGGTTACATTAAGCACGAAAGGACCATCTCTACAGAGGTTATACTGCATATACCGTTAGGATAATGCACACAACGACAGCACATGCAAAGACACTCGTTGATGGGTACTTGGGTATTCCATTCAGCAGCCCACTACTGACCTCTTCTGAGGCGAGGCCATATCATCACCATGCTGCTCACAGGCAGGCCGCTCGGGGTATCGCGGCCTTTATCAGCGATCAGTATCCAGGACTTTGTGAATACCTGTCTTGAGTTGCGGCACGTCCTCACATACCGCCGTCCACACCTCGTCCAGGTCAACTCTAAAGTAAGCGTGAACGATCGCATTACGCATTGAGGAGATGGCCCGCCACGGGATGTCCGTGTGGTTTTTGCGGAAATCTTGTGAAAGCTGCGAGGCCGCCTCTCCGATCACTTGCAGGTTGTGCACCATCCACGTCTGGATCAGCTCGTTTGTCTCGAATTCTTTCCTGTCGATGCCCGCGTACCTCTCTATGCGCTCTATTGCCTCCAGGATGTCGTACAGCCGCTGTGTATCTTCTCTCATAGCGAGATTGCCTCCCTCAGCACCTTCTCGCGGACACGTTCCTTGAGTGTCTTTTCCGGCGCGACATCCACCTTTCTGCCGAGCAAGTCCTCAAGCTCAGCAATCATCGCGGCATGCTTGAAGAGGCTGGTTCCAGGCTCGAAATCCACAAGGATGTCTACGTCACTCTCTTCGTCTGCCTCTCCCCTTGCTACCGAGCCAAACACCCTAACATTTCGCGCGCCATATTTGCGCGCGATCCGCAGAATCTCATCTCTGTTGGTTTCCAGAAGTTCATTTACGTCCATCTCTAACTCCTATCCGAGTCCAAGCCACATCCGTCGTCACAATAGTTGCGTCCTAACCACTTTATTATAGCATTCCCGCACGACAAGCTTCGATTACACAAGACCCAGAACAATCGAGATTGCAGCCAGAATGTCTTCCAGTATTTCCGCGCGCACGTCTCCCAGCTTCCGGTTAAACTGAGAGGTATCGAGCGTGCGAATATTGAGACAGTCGGCTGCGCATATCTTGCTCAAACCATTCTCCTCGTCGTTGGCAACGAACGCCATCCACGCATAGTCATAGTATCTGTCATTCCAGTCCGTCAGCGGTACGACCACACGTAGAGGAAGTTTGCCGATACTGTCTACGCTCACGATGACGGCAGGGCGAGTTTTCTTTTGCTCCGACCCAACCGCAGGGTCCAGATCGACTGTCCAAACTTCACCTCTATGCATTTGCCGAACCCTCGGAGATCACGTCGCCCCAGGAATTGAGTGCTCCTTCAGGTGAATAATCACTAGCAGCATAAGCTGGAACGTCCGATTCCTTCAACGGGGTTCGAAGTTTACGGTGGAGCAAGCCCAAATACGCAGATGCCTTGACGGGGGAAATGACGCCTTCTGCACGCGCTCGACTAACCATCAATCGAAATCTTGACGGGATTTCGATTGGGATATAGACCGGCTCGTTCACTTTCCATCCACGCCGCCCTATTCTCCAGTAGAGGCCCACTCGAGTAGATTCGTCTATAATCCGAAGATCGCAAGCGCGGTTGATCCAAGCCTGAATGCTCATTCCAAATTCTTCTTTCAGCTTGGGCAGTTCGTAATCTAGGTCCAGGTCCTTGCGCTTGATCCCGAGTTTCTTGAATACGGCTGTTCTGGGCGCAAGCATTGCCCCCGCAAAGCGATGGCACATCTTCTCCCTGTCGATGTCGTTGCCAGGGCATAAAAGCAGGTGGCCGAGGCCGTGCATAACATTGAACCTCTGCCTGTCGCCTTTTCGCGGTTCCAGGTTCTTGGCTACCAACACGGGGTATTTCCCATTCGCAATACAAGCCAGTTCGTCGAAGCGATGATCGGCGTCAATAGTTATGACCTTAACGCCGGCAGCTTCAACAGTTTGAATCACATTGCGGATTGGGTCGGTACCAAGATTCCATTTGCCTCGCAGTTCCTCAGCGTACCTTTCCACTTGTTCAAGATCGCTGATCGTCTCCATAGAGGCAACTGAGCTATCGTACTCGTCAAAGCCGTACGATGCAAGAAGCTCCGATAAGTCGATGTAATTCTCCAATTCCGCTCTTACTTTAGCCTGTATCTGCTCCGACTTGCTTTCAGGCAGCGACTTTCGTTTCCTGAATTCAACCACGGTTAGATACACAGTCGGAGGGCTGAGCAGACGATCAACCGGAATGTTGAGCGCTCGGGCTATAGATAGCAAGACTGACTGCCGAGGTCTATCGTGGCCCTGTTCGTATTTTGAAATCGCGGATGCCGTGACTCCTCCCACTTTCTCCGCCAGCGCGCGTAGGGTCAGCCCTGATGCCAATCTCGCCTGTTTAATCCGTTCCCCCAGCATTTCATCACTTCCTTTCGGTTGACAAATCATAGTACATAAGACGTAGTTTGTCAACCGATTTGTTCCATATTTGCTTTCGTTGGTCAATCAACTACTGTACATTAACTGACAGATCAATACCAGTCGGCCACTCTCACAATCCATACAGCCCCGCCACCCGGTCGTCAATTTCCTTCTCCCAAACCTCGCAGCCAACTCCGCGCGCGTCAAGGCACTTCCGTACAAGCGCTTCTATTGCGGCTCGGTCACTGCTTGAGGCGTCGGGAATGGGTATCTGCTCAACGTAAAAGGTTTTTAGCCTGACACGGCCACCGTTGTCGGCATCTCCCAGCACGGCGCACTTGGCCCGGATGTAATCCCACACTGCCTTTGAGTTCAGCAGGCCCAGGAGGTAGAGGTCAGCAGTAGCAATGCAAGTGGCTGTTGCATCGAGGTAGTGTCCGCATTCATCAAGCGTAAACCTCGGTTCCTTGCAGATGTCTGGATAGACAATCTTCGTGGCCTCGAACTTGTCGTAGTAAGCACAGGATCTTAACTCCCACCAGTGATCACCTTTGTCCCACCGCTTCTCCATCTTCTCACGCCACTGGCCGAATCGTTCAAGTATCGTAGGATACCGCAGCATGTCGATGCCAATGCGAGTAACGATGAACCAGCGGTCTCTCTGTATGCACCATCTTCGCACCTGGTCGCCCACAGCCAAAGGCTTGATTATCTCTGCATTCCTCGGATCAGCGGCAATTAGTGACAATCGTGTTTGCTCCTCAATATAGAACGCCTGGTTAAAGCCAGTGACCACGCCCCTGTAGATTCTGCCTCCAACATATTCCCCTAGCGGATGTCCTGATGCGTCCATTTTCTTGAGCAGTTCCCCAGTGTCGGACCCCGCCAACGTCCAGTTCATCCCTGCAAAAGCACTTTCAGGTAGTGACTGACCTTCTGCTGCAATAAGTGCCGGTACGTCCGGGTAAGGTGGGTCCAGGGTTTTGACCTGGGTAAACACGGCTGGCGCGTCCGGCAGCGTACCTTTGCGAGCGACAAAGATCATCGGAAAAGTGGCCGCGTTCTGGAACACCGGCAGCTCGCCAAAGTCAGTTATGCTCCTCACGGCACAGGTTTCTGCCACATGCTTACGCAAGTTTGCTCCATAGTTCGCCCTGAACCACTTGTTGCTGCTAATGAACGCGAGCATTCCTCCGGGTTTTAAGAGCTGCAGAGCGCGGATGTAGAAGTAAACGTAAAGGTCGGCGGTGCCGCAGAAAAGGGCGCCGTATGTTTTCTTCAGATCAGGCTTGATGTCCCTCAGCAGTTCCTGCCTGACGTACGGCGGATTGGCGAGCACTATGTCGAACCCGCCAGGCTCCGGCATTTCGGCAAGTTCCTGCCCCAGATTAAGCGCGCCGCCTATTGTCGCTATTGCCTCTTTGGGAAGGAACACCTCGGCAAACTCCACCTGCCAGTCGAAGTCACTGGCGCAATCACGACCTGTGGCTCTCACAATCTCTTCTCTTGTTCGCGCAAGGGCGTCCTTGAGCTGCGATTTTCGCTCCCCATGAGACCGCATGTATTCAGCCTTGACCTTTGCGAATTCCTGCACAGCGGAGTAACGGAAGATATCTGCGGTCTGCCAAGTCGATGGCTGAGGAGTTCGGACACTGTCCCCGATCTCTATCTTGAAATCGAGGTTCGGCAGGCTCACGTCGAGGTCCGGGTTGTCGAGCGGGTTCCGGCTGTCCTCCACTATAAGGGAAAGCCACAGCCTGAGGCGGGCTATATTCACCGCGAATGGGTCGATGTCCACTCCGTAGAGATTTTTTTGAATAATCTCCAGCTTCTTCTCATACAGCGTTGCATCATCGCTCTTGCGGCTGAACAGCAGGATACTGCGGAGGTCCAAGAGTTCATGCAGCATTCCAAGCAGATACGCCCCACTGCCGCACGCAGGATCACACACCTTTACATTGCGCAGAGCGTCGAGCACGCGCTCAGCGTCTCTGATGCCGCCCGGATCGTGCCTGTCTATGAAAGCGCCTATAGCTTCGGCGGACTCCCCATCTGCGGCGGTCTGCAGGTATCCCTTCAGCGCCTCTCTGCACATAAAGGCTACAATCGGCTTTGGCGTGTAGTAACTGCCGGTGTCGTGCCGCCCGGTCACCAGTTCCTCGAAGATCTTGCCGAGCATCTCCGGGTCAACGGCTACGTCAACGTCAACCGAAGTGCCTTCCTCAACGGTGAAGTTGTAGACCCTGAACAGCTTTTCGAATACAAAATCGAAAGCCGTGTTTTCGGTCGCGACAAACTCGGACCTGTCATCGTCGTCCTCCTGCTCGAAGAGTCCACCGTTCAGGAAAGGAACCTCACCCCTTATCTTTATCAAACGCTGAGCCTCAGGCGAATCCGGCGCGTGATCCGTATTCCGACCGAGACCGTTGAAGAAGAGAACTCGAAGCCTGTCATTGTAGAAATTCTCGCCGCCTGCCTTCGCGTCGGCGAATAGTGATTCCATATAGTCATAGCTGCCCTGGTATCTGAGCCATTTCTTCTTCTCCAGGAACCGTATGAAGAACAGTCTGTTGAATAATCGCTGCGTAAACAGCCGCTTATCGCCCTTGATACCTCCAATCCCGGCTTCTATTTGCTTGAAAACCTTCTCGTATTCCTGGTAGAAGTCATCTGTGACTTTTTCGACGCTGAAGGCCTGCTGCAGCTCATCAAGAGTAGGGGTGCGGTCTTCCCTTTGCAGAATATCCAGAAGCCTCTCTTGTGCGGTATGAGTGTTTTCGCCCTTCCCGACCAGGAAAGAGTAGCGTCTGGCAGGAGTGAAATCAGGCTTTCCGCGGAGGACGCCTGATTCGGAGACAGAGAGTGTGTAGTCCATCCGCACTAGCGAAAAGCGCCATGTTTCCTCGTTTGGCGCTACCACTGCCACCAGAGCCGCATTCCTTTCAAGCCCGCCCCTGCCGCCGTTCAGATACCAGGCGATGAAGTTGCGCTGCAGTGTTCTTGCTCTGGCAAGTGAACTTTCTTTGTTGGTGCGGACTACGAGTATATCAATGAGGTTGCTGTCCGGGTCGATATGTTGCCCCACACGCTGGTACGAGCTTATGTGCCCCCTGAACACGTCTTTGATATACGCGCCGCTCTGGCTGAACGTCTTCGGGTCGTAATGGTTCAGCAGTTCCCGAATGAATCGCTCAAAACGGGGTTTATCAAAGGGGCTTTCGAAGGTGTCCCTGATAAGTCGGATTGCATCGTCTCTATTCATTGGTGGAACCTCTATAGTACTCAGAAAGGATGACCTCCCTGGGCTTGGCGCTGTGCGAACTGCGCTCAACCACAAAACCATCCAGCAGTTCGGAGGGGATCGACTTTTGCAGGACTCCGATCAGCCTGACAACATCGGGAGTCCTCTGTTTGAACTCCTCCTGGATTGCCTCATGGGTGGTCTTCAGGGTCTGTCTGGGGATGCTCCCAGCCTCCAGCCTGGATATGACAGTCTTCAGATACTGTTCCTGATCCTCGGTCAGTCTCCTCAGGTCCTTTCTGAACGCCTTGAGGATGCCCAGGACTCTCTGAGCGTTGCTGCGGCTGCCATCCCTCACAGGTTCGGCATCTTCTTCTTCAGTGCAGAGGTCGAAAGCATTCTTGTTCTTTGTGAGCAGATCATAAAAATCCTTGCCGAGTTTATCACGTTCAATATCCGGCGTTGCTTCAAGCAAAGCGGCGGCTTCCATGAAATCCAACTCGTTCGACTCTTCCCCAGGACACGACAGGAAGAACTTCTGCAGCTTGCCTTTACGGAAATACGTGACCAGGCAGTCACCGGAATCGTGAGTTCTCGCTGTCCTGGCCTTCTTCGGCAACTGCTTGATCCTGTTGAACAGGTCGGGATCATTGTCACGTATGTCTCTTATGACCTGGAGGTATTTCAGCTCGCTCTCTTCATCCTCGTCACTTCCAGTGATAGTAGCCTTGGAAATCAATCGGTTGAACAGCTCGTGCGACTCGATCTCCTCACCCTCAAGAAGCAGCCTTGCGTCTGCCCCCAGCATAGAAATGAAAGCGTTAATCTTCGCCTCTGCTGCTTCCTTGAGCTTGATCTGGTCGTTCGACTGAGTTGTCGGGAAGAAGTTGAAGGTGTATATGGTGTCGAACTGGGTGTCTACCCTGTTGATGCGGCCGACACGCTGCATCATACGGGTCGGATTCCATGGAATATCATAATTTATGACCACATTCGAACGGTGCAGATTCACGCCCTCAGCCAGCACTTCGGTGGAAACCAGGATACGGTAATCATCTTTGGGAAAGCGAACCCTGGCGTCGAAATTCTGGATGACCTTCTCCCTGGCCGCCGCGCCGGATCCGCCGGTAAAGGCAATGACTTCATCCGGGTACACACTGCTCAGTTCCCTCTCCAGGTATTCGGCGGTTTCCTTGGATTCGGTGAAGATCAGCAGCTTGCTATTCTTCAGAATGTCGTCGGATGCCAGCTTCTTCTTGAAGGTAATGAGCTTGGCGTCCCGTTTGATACCAGACCACATATCCCGGATTCTGATGAGGGTATCCATATCCGACCGCAGAGCAACCTTGAACTCGGGCTTGAAGTCCGACGCGGAGTAGACTTCGGCTTCTCCCTCATCTATCAACTGCTGGATGGCTTCGTCGTCATCGTTCTCCAGCATCTCGAATATCTTCTCGGAGTATCTCTTGCTCAGATACACCTGCCCCGTCTCCAGCGCTCCGATGAACCTACCATAGGACTTGATGAACCTGCCTATTGACTGCCTGAACGCATAGATGCTGCTGTCGAGCCGTTTGACGAGGAGTATCTTCATCAGGCTGCCCATGTTGGTCTGGGACTGCCGCTCAAGCTGCTCCACTCCCTTCTTGAGGTAGAGCTTAGGAGTGTAACGGGCATAGTTGAGGACCGAAGCCAGGCATCTAATTGTCTCAGTGAAGACGGCATCCTCTTGCTCGTCAAGTTCATAGTATACAGGTTCAGGGTCTGCGACCTCAGGGAACTTCAGACCCTGCCTCCCAAGATCGCCTCCGAAATACCGCACTATCTCCGACCTGGTGCGTCTGACCATAAGATACTTAAGAACCTTCTCACGGATCCCCCGAGCGTTCTCCTTGACTGTCTGCATATATAGTTCGTGGTCTTTCTGTCTGTCCAGCCCCTTCAAGCTTTTGTGCAGCCGTCCAAAGAACGCTTCCAGGTTCGGCAGGTTTGGAATCGTGCTTTTCTTGCCACTCTGAAACAGTTTCACCTGGCTCAATATGTCCCTGGGGTAGTTGTTGTACGGAGTTGCGGTTACCAGGATCACTCTCTTGCCCCTGCATATCCGAGCGAGCATTTCATAGGTAGCGTTGTCCTCGTTTCTGAAACGATGGGCCTCGTCTATGAAGACGTTGGTGTATTTCTCCGTGCCTTGCTGAAGAAGCTTGTCCAGCTTACCAAGAGACTCATAGGTTGCGGGTATGTTGAAATCTCGGAACACGTTTCGCCACGAACCGGGGTTGTTTTCATCCAATACGACCGGAGGCGCTATGACAAGGTGACGGCCTTCAAGCTGGTTTGCCAGCATAGCGCAGATGTAGGTCTTCCCCAGGCCGACAACGTCAGAGATGAATGCGCCGCCGTACTCCTCTACGATCCGCTTGGCGGTCATGACCGCTTGTTCCTGATACTCTAACTTGCGGAAGTTCTCCGGGATAAAGCGGTAGAACAACTCCTCAGATTGGCTCATCTCATCCTTGAAGTACTCATAGAGGAATTTCAGATAAAGCTCGTAAGGCGTTATTGTATCGCAGAGCCACGTCTTTGATCTGATTGTGTCCAGGTACTTCTCGCTTACGTCCGCGGCCTCGGCCCACAACTCATTGAACTTGCATAGCGCGAACTCGTAGTCTGAACGATTCTTGAGTTCTACGTTGAACTCCAGATTGTCCAGCAGTCCAGCCTGAGTGAAGTTGCTGGAGCCGGTTATGACGCGGCCGATATCTCGGTCACCTTCGGCAAAGCTGAGTATGTATAGCTTGGCGTGTAGCTTCTTCGTTGGATACGCCCTGACCTGCAGCTTCCCATTCTTGATCCACTCGATGAACGCAGCTATCCCTTCCTCGATCCTCTGGTTATCCTCAGAATGCTCGAACTCATCGATAACTACGCTCTCAACGCACTCCTTCACTTCGGAATGCGAGAAATTCATCGAAAGTTGGTCAGCCTGCCTTGCCGAAGCAACAGCGCTCAATATGTCGGTGCTTGTGCTTATGCCGATAAGGATTCGGATGGATGATGTGTTTTCGAGCGATTGCCGCAGAGCATGAAACCCACTGGCGAAGAAATAGCCCACCAGCACGTCGAATGCCCTACAGTCCTTGATAAGCACGCTGAAGCGGCTGAGGAGGCTGGCGCTCTCTTCGTTTGTGATGAACGTTAGATCCGTACTCATTATACTGATGCATTCGGCAATCGAGCGCGAGGTTCCTGCACGGCTTGCTTCTACGAACGAACCTATGGCAACAGAAGGACATATCAGCATCATAGGGCATATCACGAGGAATGAGCTCTTGCGGTATCTCGACAGCACCGAGGCCGGGAACGGCTTTGGCAACAGGTTCCTCTGGGTCTGCGTGAGAAGGTCGAAGATCCTGCCGGAGGGAGGAAAGCTGCGTCCTGAGCGGCTGATTCCTCTGGTGGCAAGGCTCTCGGAAGCTGTGGGGCATGCAAGGAGAGCAGAGGAGATGTTTCGGGATGAGTGGGCAAGGAAACTCTGGTATGATGTCTATCCTGAGCTATCGGAGGGGAAGCCCGGACTGCTCGGAGCGGTTATAGCGCGGGCTGAGGCCCAGGTGATGAGGCTAGCCTGTATCTATGCGCTTCTCGACTGTTCATCTATAGTGCGGGTCGAGCACCTGAAGGCCGGGCTTGCTGTGTGGCGTTACGCGGAAGAGTCGGCAAGGTTCATCTTTGGAGATGCAATAGGCGACCCGGTGGCAGATGAACTGCTCCGGGTGCTGAAGGCAAACACGGAGGGGCTGACAAGGACGGAAATAAGCAAATACTTCGGACACAACAGAAGCGCAAGAGAAATCGGACGCGCACTTGTGGTTCTGCTTGAACAGGGGCTAGTCCAGAAGGAACAGGAGAGAATAGGTGAAGGAAGGCCACCCAGATCCTCCACCAATTTTGGAAGAGTAGAGTTTGGGAGGTGTCTGGGAGTAGTTTTTCGAGCTGTGGGGGCTGTTTTGACTGTTCTTTGCAGCCCACATGCTGATAGACCCAAGACTCTAGCC
>JACPPP010000017.1 GCA_016190935.1 Armatimonadota bacterium
GCCGTGTGCGGGAGAACCGCACGCACGGTTCGGAGGGAGGGGAGACCGGGTAACCGGCCTTCCCTACCCCTATCTGCTCGTAAACGGTAAGGGTTATCTCTCACCTTTCGCGTTCTCTGCGCTCACCGCGTCCCCAGCCGCGCTGGCGCCCCTCGCCCTCCGGGATCAGCCCCTGCTCGCGCATCGATCGGAAAGTCTCCCGCATCATCTGCCGATAGCTATCTCGTATTTCGGGGGCCATGTTCCGCCGCGCGCTCATCTGGTCCATCATAATCTGCTGCCTGGTAGCGGGGTCCATGTTCATCATCGACATCATTTCCTGCTGCGTTGCGTTGATCCGCTGTTCGGGTGTCATCTCGGCCAGGAGCTTCATCCGCTCATTCTGGAGCGACTGGAAACGCGTCGCGGCGTCCTGCTCCGGCTGTTCAGCGTCTTTTGTCTCAACTTTTGGCTTTGAGATCAGGTACACCGGCTTCATCCCAAGCTTCTCCGGATCGACCGAAGGACTGGCTGCATCCTGCTCCACAAACACCTTCTGCTTCCCCGTGGCAGGATCGCAGACGACAATGGTCCCACCCGCGACGGCGGCGACCGCTTCGGCGCGCGCCTTGATCTTCTCAAGCGAGGGTTTCTGCTCGCTCTGGTCTGGGAGGTACAACTTCTGCCACTTTAGATTGTTGGACATCGTGACTGCATCCAGCAGCTTCTCCAGCTCGATAGAACCGAACTGTGCAGATATGGCGGCCTTCACATCGGAATCGCACAGAATCTGCACACCCGCTTGCTTGCCTACGTCGTCCATAGCTTTCTGGATGGGCGTGCTCTGTGCTTCAAGAGTGACTTTAGGAGCGTCGGCGGCGATAGCCATGCACGCCAGTGACAAAAGAAGAACAAGTGCTCCCACGACAATTCCGATCTTCATCTCGCTCATCATTCCTTTCCTTGCTTTGGGTAAGTCATCCTCAGCTAAGACACTCACTGATTGACCACGCGCATTACTCTTAGTACCATAGACGCTGACTGGCCGCCAGTGGTTACAACGGCGGGGGGATTTTTTTGTGCAAAGATGCTTATTGGTTCGATTCCTGCAAATCATTGGACCAAATCTCCTTGATGGTCTCTTCCTGATTGTATCCTTTGGGGCTGGCATTGCTCCGCGTATTAGCTCTGTACCAGTGGTCCCCGTCAATGGCTACGGCCATGGGGATACTGCCGGGCATTTGCAGATGCCCGCACCGGTCGTTTTGCTTAAGCCATCGCCACGCATAGCTCAACCACCAGTTGCGGTAGTTCTCGGATTGATGCGCGAACCAGGTGGCGTCTTCATATCCCCAGCAGTATGGATAACCCACGCCTGCCTGTCCTTCCCTACCGCTTGTCCCCCACTGATCGAACTCAACCAGGTAAGGAACGTGTTCGCACCTCCATCCGCTGGGCGTGATCCCGCCAGGACTGCGCTTGTAGATCGTATCGACGAATCCGACCTCAAGCACTGCCTTTTGTGGCTCAGCCGAAACTTCTTTTGGCCTGAGAGGAAAAGATACAAAGTCCAGGAGAAGCTTGTCGCCCACCTTCGGCACTTTGGTCTTGCTGGTTACCACGACGTGTGCGTCACAGATGACCCAGTGCCGCCAGGCTTTCTTTGCGGCATACTTGCGCACACGGCCGATAAGGTCGGCCCAGTGCCTGTAGTCGAGGTCGGACGCACCGACAAGCTGGATCTGTCCGTAGTGAATGGCTTCATAGCCTGCGTCGATGTATAACCGCGAGAGGTAGTACGTCCAGAGCTTTGTTTCGAGCTTGGTGATGTCGGGGACGGAGCAGCCTTTGCCCCATTGGTCTATATACCGACCGTCTGAGAATAGCATGTCCTTATACTGGAAGCAGCGCTGCTCAGCTTCCAGCCCGAACTCGTCAAACACCCACTTCGGGACCAGGATATTATCGATACCTTCTGCGACCGCCTCGAAGATGCAAGCCTGAACGATTATGTTCGGGTTTATGCGGTGGACCTTTCGAGCGGTGTCGCGAACGGTCTTGTAGAACTGCCACTGGTTCGCGGGCGGGTTGCCCCAGATGTAGGCAGCGCGGCCGATGAACATCGCGCCGATGTTCTTCAACATGCGCACGTCCTCGTCCTGCTGCGGGCTGAAGCTTAACGCATTCATTGTGATTGCTCGGGAGAGATAGTTCTCGGGCACTTCTCTTGATATCCCAGAGTCAAATCTATATTCGCGACATACTGCGCCGCTTACTGTAAGGCCCATCAGCAGAGCAATAACGAAAAAACGCATGAACCTTTACACAGAACCTTGAAAAATCCACCCGATCTGAAGAGCTGCCGGCTTTGGGTTGCCTTCAAAATCGATTATCGATGTGTTTGCTACACACGGGAAGCAGTCGTGGCCCATCCAGATTATGACTCCACCACAGCATGGGAAGCGGTCCTTGCAGGCCTTCACTGCTATGCTGAGAGCCCTGGCCTGACGATCCTGGCTCCACTTCACATACTCTTCGATATCCCTGGGCTCGCGGCCGTTGTCAGCAATGAACTGATCCCACTGGAACCAAGCTGGAGACCAGCCTCGCCGTCCAGTCCCAGGTATAGTTGAAGCGCGGCTTCCAATCTGTTATCCGAGACGTATAGCCATACTGTCCCAGCCATCGAGGAGAAAGTTCGAACACTATGCGGAGAACGTTGTGTCTTTCGCATAGGTAAGGCGTAATGTCAAACTCGTGCGGGACGTAGGAACCGATAACCGATCCGACACTCTCTCCGTTCAAGATAACTCGGCCACGGTAATCAAGGCCCAGGCATCTAAGCCTGTGCATCTTACCCGGTTCGATCCAGTCTCCTGGGATATCGACTTCATAAATCCAGTGACGGTTCTCGACCCACTCGCACGCGCGGGCGTTAAGCCCGATGTTCCAATCCGGGAGGAGTCCGGCTCTGCGTAGAGAGTATTGTACCGACCCAGGGACCCTTGCGGATGTCGATGGGATTTCAGCTTCGGGCAGATTCCCAATCAGTACTGTCGAAAGTTCTGTAACTAACATAATTGCATAGAGCGTATAGAATAAGAAGTCCAGGATCGCACATCGTCTGCGAGCCAGAACTTGA
>JACPPP010000230.1 GCA_016190935.1 Armatimonadota bacterium
CCCCTGACCCCTGGCCCCCGGCCCCTGCCGAAGGCAAAGTTAGGTGAGAGTTATGACACGCAAAGTCAATATCATAGCAATATCTGCGGCGCTTATAGCGGTCGTTCTGGCGTCGGCGGCGCTTGCGAGCGGCCAGACTTATGTGGACAAGCGCCGGGTCGTCAGGGCAGGAGTCCTCGATCTGTCCTGGACCAACACCATTACTGGCGCGGCGGTGAGGGTGGATCAGGCAGCGCCATATATCTTCTATATCATGGGGATGCGAGATGATCTCAAGCCTTACGGCTGGACATTCGTCAACCCACTGGCCGCGGGAGCCGACACCTTCAAAAACGCCGCTGCCTATTGGCTCGTGCCGCTCCAGCAAACGACTCTCGAGAACCTTTCCAAGTTCGATGTCCTGTATATGAGCGCGAAGCAGTTCGTGGGGTTCCCGATGTCCGAGCGCGACAAACTCCGAAGGTTCGTGGACCAGGGCGGGTGCCTGTGGGTGGACAACGGCGGCGGGATGACCTTTGTGGACGCGAACGATCCGATCAACTATCCTGTCTTCTCGTTCTTCCTGCCGGCTGTAAACTTCTCTTCGGTTACGTTGACCGGCCCGCAGACGGCTATGGCCAAGCTGCACCCGCTGCTGACCAACCCGTTCTGGCTTACTCCCCAGGAGATAAGCTCTCTTGGCATTTCCAGAGGCGGAATGTACGCGGTTAATCCGGGCTTTACGGTAATGCCGCCGCCTCCGACCATCCTTTCACCGGTTGTCGTAATTAACGACGATATGCCCACCATCGCCGCTGTCGAGTACGGGAGCGGCAGAGTGGTGCTGACTTCCGGGTTCATCGGCGGGAAGATCGAAGGTCCCGTCACAAACTGGAGCCAGCCGGCATATCTGACCTCTCAGAATTCGAACTTGCTGATGGCATCGGCGGCGGACCTCAGGTTTGCCTACAACGTCGTCGGATGGGCAACTTCGTATACGACTTTCAGGAAGAACTACCGGCGCACGGGCGTCTCCCTGGAGAGCGTCGGAGCGCCACTGGTGGAGAAGTGGAGGTTCGGAGGCGCTGGCGCGCCGGGCGGCGGGCTGGGCGGCATCGAATCCAGCCCAGTAGTTTGGAAGAACGTCATCTACAGCAGCTCAGGCCAAACTCTCTACGCTCTTGACGCCGTCCCGGAACAGGATCTGGACATGGACGGCAACAGGGACGATGGCCTGCCGGACCCGCCAGGTTCAGGGGTAGACGTTATATGGCGGGCAGACATCGGTATGGCGATTTCCAGCCCAACGGTCGCGAGCATGCTCGACCCTGAGGGAGGGACGCTTGCGCCGAAGGACTTTGTGCTGGTCAACGCGAGCGATGGATTGGTCTATATCTTTGAGGCGCTTCCGGTAGCGCCGAACGGTCTGCTGTCGCCCGCGCCGATGCCGAGGCCGGGACTCTGGCGCGGCAATCCCATGGGTGGAGGCAATGCGCTTCTCCCGCCGGTGGTGCAAAACGGCTGGATTTATCAAGTAAGTGGAGCCGGAGTTGTCTCTGCCTACAGTCCGGTCCTGAACGCCTATAACGGCCACACAGGCTGGCGGTGTTCCCTGGGAGGGCCGGCCGAGACGGTCACCGTGAAGAGCGGGCCGATATTCGGATACATCAAGAGCCAGACAAAGGGCGCGCTCGTTCAGGCTATCAGCGTAGTCGCTCTGCGAAACACGCTGAACAATATGATAAGCAACAACGACAGTATCTGCATGCTGCCGGTTTTCGTGTCCAGCGACCGGCTGCAGCCCGTGACGAACTTAGCTGCTGCCGCAGCGGGCCTGGGCGTGGTGAAATACAGAACTTCCTTCCCACAGATACCTATCGCGCAGTATCCCGAGCCGGAGGTGTGGGCGGTCGATGTGGCCGGAAACCCGGTGGGTGTCGAGCTTGCCAGCCAGCCCGATATCGCGCAGGGGACGGTGGATATACGCGCCACGGGCGGTGCGCTGGGGCCGAGCACGCGCGTGTATATGACCTATGCCCTGGACTACAGCATGGTGATGGTCAACTCGTTCATACCGCCTTCGTATGAGATCCCGCCGAAAATGGGGCTGGTGAACAATGCATCCTATCAGTTCGAGGTCGGCGCGACGCCGGCGCTCGGTCCGAACGACTCATTTTACTTCGGATCGAACCTTGCATCGGGTACTCCCGGAGGCACGGGAGTCGGCTCGGTCTGCTCGGCCTGGTTCGATGGAATTACCTCCAGGCTGAAATGGAGCTACTTCCTGCACGGCGGGGGCTGGGAGGGTGTGATTTCAGACCCAACTAACTCTCCTGCAGGTGGCTGGGGTAAATGGGGAATCTACTGCAGGCTCCCACCGGATAATCAGACGATCGTTCCAGTAAACAGTCTCGATGTTCGCACCACGCCTGCGGTGACGAACGACAAAGTTTTTGTGACCGCATCAAGGATGAATCCTCTACCGGACGGCGCGTCGAACGGCCATCTGCTCTGCTTCAAGGCCGATCCGAGTTTCCAGATCAGGCTGAGCAAACCTCTGCTTGACGAGGCGACGGGGCGAAGGTTCTCGGTCAAGGTATGGCAGCCTGACCTGCTGTTTCCCGCGGGGGGGGGCGCTCTTCCGCCGCTTCTTGCGGCGGCCAACGTGCCGTCTGACATGATCGACTATCAGACCGGCACTATCACTGTGACGGATTTCAACAGGATGAGGCTCCAGGGATCGGTCGCAAACGCTGCAACCAGCACGCTTACTTCCTCGCTCCCCGTCTGGGTCTTTGTTGACAACCAGCCGGTTTCGCCAAACGAGATAGACCTGTCGAGTTGGAACAACCTGGTGTGGTCGTTCGCGCTGTATCATCCGAGTCCGAATCCGGGCGGCATGCCCAGACCGTGCAGCGGCATCTCCTGCTCGCCGGTGGTGCTCGGAGACTATGTATACTTCACCTGCGTTGACGATTACCTGGTTGCAGTGGCGGCGGATGCAACCCCTATGGACCCGGACTACCGGCTGCTCCTCAGCGGCGACCCGCTGGACCCAAAGACCCAGTCGGAGTGGTTGGCCAGGGTGCCGATGCAGGACCCCATCGGCCAGGGCGGCGCGGGCGCGCCGCTCGGCGGGCCAAGAGTCTCACTCGCAGGCTCGGGAGGCATTGTGGCCGTTCCGAGTTCGCAGGGGCTTTCCGTATTCACGAACACTCTTACACTAGTGGCAGATAACCATCGTGTGCTCGAGGTGGGCGGCGATGGCAGGGTCGCGTGGGCATGCGATTCGGTATACGAGCCGAAGGAGGCCACCGGCGTCAGCCTGACGACGGTTGGTGCGGTTCAGTATGGCATGCAGCCGCAGGCGCTGAACCGGCCGGTTGTGGCGCAGAAGTTCGGTCCTTCGGACTATCTGATCGTTGACTCCGGCAGCGACCGGGTCATAAGAATAGACCGCGGCGGGCAGGTTATGTGGTCGCTCAAGGACTTTGTGGACCCACAGGATAGGCTGCGGTCCGGCGAGCCTCTCAGTCTATCCGCCCCGTCCGATGCCAGGGCCTGGGCTGAACTGGAACTCCGCAGCGGCAACTGGTACTATATACATCACTGCCTGGTGGTGGACAGCGGCAACTTCAGAATTATCGACATTATCGACCGGTATAATGCAACGCCGAGCGGTCAGGTGCTCGGACCCGCGAATCCTGACCCTGCCGATCCGAGCCGTCCGCTCCACGAAGTCAACTGGGTCTCTTACACAAGCTATAAGGACAAACGCTTCAAGTTTACCTCTGCTCAGCTCGTTCGGGGAATCCGTGACGCAGCGATGGGCCCGCAGCAGGACTACATCTGGGCGTCGGTCTCGAACTACGGACTCGGCACGGCATCCGACCCAACCATCGCCGAGAGCACCGGCGGCGGGCAGCTCGGTGGCGCTATCATAAGCATGCCCTACCGCAGGAGCACGGGCGACTTCACCTGGGAATACCTGCCCGGAGAGGTCGCGCAGCAGCTTACTACGCTTATGGACGGCGGCACTACCATCCAGCTATCGGGTCCGAAATACTTTGCCGTGCTCGATGTAGCCGGACCGCAGCTTCTCATCTGCGACTCCTCCGCGGTCTATGTTACTACCGGCGCTAACGTCAAGTGGAAACTGACGGAAGAGATGTACAGGTCGCTCCGGCGCGAGATCGTCGATAGCACGACAAAGGCCAAAGTGCCGAATGC
Organism: Armatimonadota bacterium; assembly: GCA_016190935.1. GTDB lineage: Bacteria > Armatimonadota > UBA5829 > UBA5829 > DTLH01 > JACPPP01. Next base: position 4,210 of record JACPPP010000230.1, read on the forward strand.
AACCATTCAGTCGCCGTTCACGCCGCAGAGGGCGCAGATGCTCCCAGACGGACATAGAATGATCATTGTGAACAGCTATGCCGGGCGGACTTACGACGAGCGCATGCCGAAGTTTACTGGGGAGATATTCGAGGTAGACTCGAATGAGCCTGGGACAATCACGTCCTATGCCCCGGAGATGTGGCTCTATCCTGCGGACAATCTAATAGTGCAGCAGATGCGGAACGCGCCAAACTTCGACCAGCCCACCTGCGCACAGAGGCTGTTCTAGCAGGGGATTCGGCATTTTGGATTGCGGATTGCGGATTTTGGATTTAGAAACGCGAATTAGGCGGATGATGATCGTCCGCGATTTGCAATCGCGGACGCAAGAGAACACGGGGATTTGTAATCCCAGAAGCCATTGCAAATGGCAGAGTTCTTTGGGGTGTGCGATTGCAAATCGCACACCATCGGGGGGTGCAGGACAAATCGCACACCATTGGACCATTTTGCATTTTGCACTTTGCACTTTGCATTTTTCATTTTGCATTTCCCATGACCTATGACCTATCACCCAACACCCATCACCCAACACCCATGACTCCTCGCTCATCTTATGTTCACATCCCCTTTTGCCGGTCCAAGTGCTTCTACTGCGATTTCAACTCCTATCCCGGTCTTGAGGACTGTTTCAAACCGTACGTTGAGGCGTTGATTAAGGAGATAACCTCGGCGGAACCGGTCTATATGCCGCTGGAGACCGTCTACTTCGGCGGGGGCACACCAACCGTTCTTCCGGCTGCCAGCCTGGTTGGTATCCTCAGGACGCACCGCGACCACTTCGGACTCGTAGAAGACGCGGAGATCACAGTCGAGGCCAACCCGGGAACGGTGGATGGCCCATGCCTGGAGTTTCTGCGGCGCGCAGGCTTCAACAGGCTGAGCATCGGAGTTCAGTCGTTCAATGACAGTACCCTCGAACAGATAGGCCGTATCCACACCGCATCAGATGCAAGAGAGGCCGTCCGTGCGGGCAGGAGCGCGGGATTCGGCAATATCAGCATCGATCTGATGTACGCTTTGCCGGAGCAGTCGGCCTCTGACTGGCAAGAAACCCTTCGGTCTGCGCTCGATCTTTCTCCGGAGCACATATCTCTCTACGAGCTTACAATAGAGGAGGGCGCCGTATTCGGCAACCTTCGAAAGAGATGCCAGCTTCAGCTCCCGGACGAGGAGATACAAATCGAGATGTATCTGACGGCCATTGAGGAAATTACAAGAGCGGGCTATGAGCACTATGAGATTTCCAACTTCGCCCTGCCGGGATACCGGTCGCGGCACAACCAGACCTACTGGCGGAACAGGGCATATTTCGGCTTCGGAGCAGGCGCGAGCGGTTACGTTAGCGGCGTCCGCTTCACCAACCTGAAAAGCCCACAGGCATATATCGATGCTGTCGAGAGTTCGGGCAGGGCTGTAGAGTCATCCGAGACGGTGACGGGCCGCCAGGCGATGGGGGAGACCATTATGCTTGCGCTGAGGATGATCGAGGGGCTGGACCTGGGCGAGTTTCGCGAACGTTTCGGTGTGGATGTACGAGAGGCCTATCGAGCGGAGATCGATTCTCTGGCCGGGCGGGGCCTGATTGAGCTTACAAGTGACAGACTGCGTCTCTCCCCGGCTGGACTACTCGTTGCAAACGACGTATCGGCGGAGTTTGTCTAGCTGTCAGCAGTCAGCCTTCGGCGGGGGCCGGGGGCCAGGGGCCGGACGGATGGCCGGGGAACTTGGGCCTGGGAGGAATCTCCCCGGCCATCATGCGTTAGCCGTCAGCTTCTCGGCCCTTGCGGGGCCGCCGCACGGGGACGTGCGGCATGCTTCGACAGGCTCAGCGTGAGGCCCGGCGCGAAACGGGCCGGGCCATCGAGGTCTTATCCTCCCAACCCCCAGCGCCCTTTTCGTGCCCTTCCTCCCTTTCGCGTCTTCGCGTTTCAAAAACCGGAACCAACTATGTGAACCGTACTCACATCCCCTATCAGCACAACGGGCAGGCGGAGATCTATGCCAAAGTTTTCGACTGACGATACTCCAACGGCGCTCACCCACTGGCCGTACGAGATTTCAGGTCTATTCGGCTGGTTTTCATCTGCGATGATCTTTACACCGCGAAGTCCGAAGTTGCCGATGCGCGAACCGTCATCGATGTGAGCATAGACGCGGCCCAATCCATCGCCCGTCCACGTGTCAGATGTCACTCTTCCCACCACTTTAACCAGCAGGCCGGTGGTAGAGAGACCCAGCCCATTGTCCACGCCCGGCTGAATTCCGAAGGCTGTTCCGCCCAGATAGGTCTGAGTTACAACGAGCGGCGCAGGTACATCCAGCGGAGAACCCGGCGTCTTTGTAATGACCACGTCCGCCACTACGGCTTCCCCGGCCACTATGTCGAGCCTCCCGGTTCCGGATATCCTGTCGCCCGGGGCCGGAGGGTCGTCCCAGGTCGCAGGTATTACCGCTATGCCGGCAGACCGGTCGTCCTCTTCAATGTATAGCCGGTCGTACGGCCTCACATAGGTCACGACAGTCGAGTCGATCTGTACGGTATCTCCTACCGATTGCTGCTTAATATCGCCGATTGTCCCCGAGAACGGCGGCACTATCTCCAGAGTAACGTTGTCGATCGCGTTCAGATGTACCGCGTCCGCATATCTCTGTTCGATCAGGCAGAAGATCGTAATTGTGCTGGTCACAGCATCAGCTTCGACTGATGCCGTGTCCCACTGTCCGTCTATTGAGCTAGTTTGGTCTGGAGACCAGATTAGATTCGAAGAAAGCAGATTTGTGCCTCCGTAAGGATCTATCGCGATGGCGCAGGCTGTATGCGCAGCGGGGTGGGGGACATCTATGGGGTTTTGGTGGGTGAGGAAGCGCATAGACGCGCGGTACTTCTCTCCGGGAGTTACTTTCACCCGCTGGTAGACTCCGCCGTTTTTGTTTTGCAAATACGAGAAGGCTCCGAGGAAATGTGACCCGCTGTCCTGCTCGCAGGTTATCCCGTACCACGGTATCCCTCCAGCAGGACGCAGCCCGATGAGTCCGTTGATTGGTCCGCCTGCGGGCTGACCGGCAGGGTCATAGAAGCGCGGTATTTGGCTGATGTCATACTGGAACTGCGTCCATGGGGAGGTCGTGGGAAAGCCGTGTGAGTCGGTATCCTCGAATCCGGGATTCTCGACGACGTCGTTCATCGGAGTCGTGAGAGTCGCAGGCTGCGAAAGAACAATCCCAGCCGATGAAGCTGAGCCTACCTGAAAGACGTAATTGCTGTTCGGGCGCAGTCGTATAGTGGCCGAGTGCGTTTTCTGCAGCGAGGTATCTGAGTAATGCTCAGTAAAGCTATAGTTCGACAGCGTTCCGGGGCCGAACTGGACAAAAGCCGTTGAGTCCGCGTCTGTCGTCCACTCTATCGTCGCCGATGTGGGCGTGATCGAGGTGACGGCAGGGCCGGAGGTTATGCTTACCGGGGGAGAGACGGTGAGAACGGCATCGTCAAAGCTGGTGATGTTCAGTCCTCTGTCAGCAACCTGGACATTTCGCAGGAAAATGGTGGCGTGGTCGGAACCGTCGCGCGGCAGAATCACGCCGATGCACGTCCACGGTCCGGTGTTCCGTGTAAAGACAGGGGCGGACCACGCTACAGTCGGCGCATCCGGGTTGATCGATCCGACCTCCTGAACAACATCGAGTCCTACCTGGCAGAAAGCCGAATCGTGACTCTCAGCGCCCGATGTGTCGATCTCGTAGGTATGCGCCCAGACGCTTGCGTATACATAGTCGCCGCCGGGGAGGCCCGTTATTGACTGATAGACGACGCCGTTTCTAGCGCCTCCTTCCGAGTCAGCGCCGAGGAAGAAATTGCCGGAGTGGGGAGCAATCGAGTTCCGCCAGAGTCCGGAGTGCACACTGCCCGGATCGCTTCCCGCTGGAATTATCCATCCTGGAGTGTAGGGACCTATATTGCCCAACTCGAAACCTGCATTCGTACTGAGAAGAGAGCCTGCCTGTGAGTAGTCGTAAGTAAAGAAATGTAAGACCGGAGACTGCACGCTCTCCTGGTCGGACTTGGTAGAGCTCACGTAGTACTCGTAATCGGACATCGGCGAAAGCCCTTCAATTGAGACCGCATGCGAGGTCGAGAAATTCGTATTCGTCACCTCGGTCCAGGGCTCACTTGAGTTCCGTGGCCGGTAGAAAAGATTCGAGTCGGCCGGCAGTGTAGTAGTCCAGCTAATGCACACAGATGCGGCGCCTGCCGGCTGTGTCCACAGTCTGACAAATGGACCGCTGTCGATGCGAAACTGGTTTTCGGTAGTGAAGTCCGAAATTCCCGAACGGGCAACATCCTGATCGTTCGGATCGCGAGACTCAACGCGAAAAAAGTATCTGGTTCCCTGCTGCAGGCCAAATATGGTTACGCTGTGCTCCGTTACCAGCGACTCTTCGTAGGCCAGGTGAGGGCAGCCCCAGGTGGCGCCCCAGCGGACAACGCTGTCTGCCGGAACGTCAGTGGTCCAGGAGACAATGGCGGAATCAAGGCCCGTCACGGCCACAGGGAAAGTGCTGATTCTCGGACTGACTATAGGCTCGGTCGAAGGGTCTCCAGGCTCGCCGGGGCCAGCTTTTACGCTCTGCTTCCAGCGGAAATAGTCAATGTAGACCTCTCCTGTGCCTTCGGTCGAGTTCGCGCCGAATGTGATCCGCGAGGTATTTCCGGGGCCTGGAGATAGCTCGGCAAAGCACGAATCGTTCACATAGAGCCTGCCTCCTGTGATCCCATCTATCACCATCCGCAGCTTGTAGAACCGGTCCGGATCAAGCGGGCCCAGAAACTTCTTGTCAGGTTCGGCCCAGACATCCCAGAGGCCCCTATGACCACTGCCGTCGTTGAAGTAGCACACACGGACCTCCCCGGCGTTTCCTGGAGCGTCCTGGCGCATAGTCAGGGAGATGTTGTCGAAAGAATTGGCGGAAACGAACCGCTGCCGAGTTTCAAGTGTTCCGGCCTCCTGGCCCGTTCCGTAGTCGAGACGGTAGCGGGCACGGGAATATGCCCCGTCGAGGATGCGAAGCGCCCAGTTGCCTGGTTCTACCTCGATCAGGTCGTCCACTGTGGCGGGGTTCGTCACATCAGAGGTGTCGAGCGGAGGCCCCGGAAGTACATCGCCCTCGTACACGCCATCCCACGCGGAGCAGTACGACGTCAGCAAAAGCACAAAGATTATAATCAGGGCGAGTCTCACCAGGTCTCTTGCCTCCGGGCTTTCCTTTCCTCTTTAACTGAGGCTGTTTCTGCACAAAATGTTCCCGGCTTACCTTTGACTATCATATTATCGGCTTTTCGCTAAGTGCAGGTTTAGTTTATACTGTATCACATCGGGCAATATGATAAAGGAAAAGGAGCAGAGAAATGGCAAGAATCTACGTTGGTACATGCTCTTGGGCGGAGAAATCGCTCATCGGGACGTTCTATCCTGAGAACATACGCCCCTCGGATATGATCTCATACTACTCTGCTCATTTTCCCGTAGTAGAGGTTGACTCTACGTTTTACCATATGCCGTCTTACCGCAACGCGATGCTCTGGGCGGAGCGGACGCCTCCAGAATTCAAGTTCGACTACAAGGCCTTCGGCCCTATGACGACCCATTCAGGCGAGTACAACGGTGAGAAGCTCCGCCGGGCCACCGAGGATATGCTTCACGAATTCGAGGATGCCGTCTCGCCGCTTGCAGCCGAGGGCCGTCTCGGCTATATTCTGTTCCAGTTGCCGAAATGGTTCTTCCCTTCGGACAAAAACAAGGACTACATAGCATGGTGTGCAGAACATATGCCAAACTCGCTCATCGCGGTGGAATTCAGAAACGGCTATTGGTTTAAAGATGATGAGCGCACCCGGGAGACGTCTGATTTCCTGTCGGGAATAGGGGCGGTCTATGTAAACGTCGATGAGCCGCAGGTAGACATAAAGAGCAGTGTCCCACCTATCGATCTTGTCACGGCGCGGGATATGTCTGTGTTCCGGCTCCACGGCAGGAAGAAGGAAACCTGGGACCTGCGCGGCGCTACGGTCGAAGAGAGGTTCGATTACGACTACTCTTCTGAGGAGCTTTCAGATGAAATAGCGCCTCGTGTGCAGCATGTTGCATCGCAGCCTGTCCAAGAAATCCATGTAATGTTTAACAATGTTCACCACGGCTATGGCCCTTCGGATGCTTCGAAGCTGATCGAAATCCTGAAACAGCTCGAAATGCCACTGGTAGAACCACAATCTGCCTCCCAGCCACTCGGCAGTCAACGGAGCCTTGCTTTTTGAAGCTGTCAGCAGTCAGCGGTCAGCTCTTAGCAGGGGTTGGGGGTTAGGGGCTGAGGGTTGGTAGGATAATCTTGATCGCATACGATCTCCTCGCCCATGATCGCGTGCGAAACAGAAGGATGCGATTTGAAATCG
>JACPPP010000232.1 GCA_016190935.1 Armatimonadota bacterium
CCCCTAACCCCCAACCCCCATCGGCGCAATCCGCGTAATCCGCGTTTCAAAATCCCCCAGTCCGTCAGCAGGAACCTGCGCACGTTCTGGGGAATATATCTTTGTAAAGGAGGTATTACCTATGTCCGAACAGGCGGTCAGGCTCACGACGCTGTCGCACGGCGCAGGTTGAGCGTGCAAGATCGGACCTGAGCAGTTGGTTCAGGTGCTCAATTATATACCGGCTGTGACCGATCCGAACGTGCTTGTGGGGATCACGACCGCCGACGACGCGGCCGTATATAAGGTCGCGGAGGACATTGCGGTGGTGCTCACTGTCGACTTCTTCACGCCGGTAGTCGATGACCCCTACGACTTCGGCAGGATCGCGGTCACTAATTCCCTTTCCGACATCTACGCCATGGGCGCAAAGCCCATCATTGGGCTGAACCTGATAGGCTTTCCGACACAACAGCTTCCAATCACTGTGCTTCAGGAAATACTTAGGGGTGGGTCCGACCAGGCGAAGAATGCCGGCGTCAGCATCGTCGGAGGACACTCGATCGACGATCCCGAGCCGAAGTACGGGATGGTTGCGCTCGGGCTCATCCACCCGGCCAAAGTGAAATCGAACGCGACCGCTGAGGAGGGAGATGTGCTTTTCCTGACCAAACCGATAGGCACGGGGATAATCTCCACGGCCATAAAGAGGGAAGTCGCGGGCGATTCCGAAATCGAGGAGGCGACCCGCTGGATGACGACACTGAACCGGGATGCGTCGGAGGTGATGCAAAAGGTTGGCGCTCACGCCTGTACGGATGTGACAGGTTTCGGTCTTCTCGGCCACCTGCACGAGATGACCTATGCCAGCAGAGTCGGCGCGAAGATCAGGCTGAATGCGGTGCCCGTTATGAAAGGTGTTCGCGATCTACTCGACCGTGGAATGTCGCCCGGCGGGGCCTATAGGAACCTGGATTTCCTTGTTGGCTGCGGAGGGGTCATCTGGCAAGGAAAAATGTCCGAGCAGGATAAGCTGTTGCTGTTCGATCCGCAGACTGCCGGAGGACTGCTGATAAGCGCCCCGGCCGAGAATGCAGACGAAATGGAGTCGGAGCTTACGCGGACTGGAGTAACGGCCGCGCGGGTGGGCCAGATGATCCACGACCCGGACGGAAAGATCGTAGTTGAGTGAGCCAGCCAAAGGGTGCAGCCGAAGCTGGTCCACCCTTCGACTGACTCAGCATTCTTGAGAGTGGGTCATACCACCATTGTCTGTGGTACCAGTTTGGTGCAATTACTGTCCCGCAGCCGGCGATTCTGTCGCTGTCGGCGGCGGAGGCGGCATCGGCCCCGGATACGCAGGCGCTCCAGACTCTCCGGGCGCACCCGGTACTCCTGGCGGCATTCCCGGCGGCATCGGCGAGCCCGGCATCCCGGGCGGAGTCGGCATAGTTGTAGCATCCACTCCACGCGGCCCTCCAGAACGCGCCTGCATGAGCACAAAACCAATGGCTGCGATGATAATGACGACTAGGATCACGGCGACTAATGTCTGGTTCGCCGCTCCCCGGATGGATCGCATCATATCGAATCCTCCTTTCAGGACATACACTGTGTAATATAACAGAAAGATATTCAACTTGTCCAGACATTATCTGTTCGCCTGTTCGCGCACTTCTTCGATCATCACACAACGTCCTTCCCTGGCAGACCGATAGGCCGCCTCGACTATTTCGAGCGCGGCCAGTCCATCTTCTACCGTGACTATTGGCTGTGCGTCACCTCTGATACAGTCGGCAAAGTGTTCTTGAAGAGACGCCGGCATCCCTGTTGAAATCTCGTTCTGCTCAAGTGAAACCAACTCACTGCTTCCAGAAACAAATTGCAGGGCCGGGCCGTCATTTCCTACCTTTATCGATCCGTCCACCCCGTAAATCTCTGTACGTATCGCAGCGCCAATGTAACCCTGCGGCCAAGCGGAGTGTCTGGCGGCGAAAGTCAGACTGAGCTCGGCGAGCGCGCCGTTTCTGAATTCTAGTGAAATCGCGGCGGTATCTTCTTCTTTGTTGACTGCCGTAATGCCGAGCCTTCCACATCTGGCACTGACAGAAGCTATGTCCCCAAACCACCATCTAAGGAGGTCTATCATGTGCGTTCCGTTGTCGATGACAACTCCGCCGCCGGACTTCTCTTTTGTTCCCTTCCAGTTGGAGGGGTCGTCCATCCGAGCGAATTCGTTGCCGATGAAGGCGCTCCGCGCAAGAAACGGCCGACCAATTGCCTCGTTGTCCAGCATCTGTTTCACCCGCTGGTTGGAAGGTACGAAACGGTGGTTTAATGCAATGAACAGCTTGCGGCCTGTCGCGAGGCACTTATCTACCATAGACTTTCCTTCGGCAACTGTGCGCGCAAGGGGCTTCTCGCAAACCACGTGCTTTCCGGTCTCCATCGCCGCAATCGCAATCGGCGCGTGGAGGTCGTTCGGCACGCCGACGTAAACAACGTCAACATCGTTGTCCTCTACCAATTCCTCCCATCTGGAATACGCTCGTGGTACAGAGTACTTCCCGGCCAGCCCATCCCGGAGCCTCTCTATAGGTTCCGCAATCGCCACAAGCTTCTGGTCTTTGAGACTTGAGATTGCGGATGCATGCGCATCCCCAATAACCCCGCCGCCCACGATTCCTATTCTCAACAATGACTATCCTCCTATAGCCCTATCTTATGGTGCTCCGCCTGCACCCTCTCACACCAGTTTCCGACGTTCCAATCACCAAAAGCTCCCAGACCGCCCATCTCATCCGGCCCGGAGTAGACGGGGACGTGGATCAGAGAAAGGCCCTTGCATCTGTAAGCTTCCTTAAGCGCGCTCTTAAGCTCATCTACCGACTCTCCTCCATATATGCCCCCTACCCCTCTTACAGAGTTTGCCCATGCCACATAGTCCACTGCTACGGAGTCGCTTGTCTTGTAATCCTGACCGTATTGAGCAATCTGAAGGCCCGTTATTGCAGACATCCGGCGGTTGTCCAAGAGGAGAATGCAGCCTCTTACCCCGTGTTCTACGCCGTCAATCAAGATTTGAGGGTTCATCGTAAAGCTGCCGTCTCCAGTGAATGCAATGCTGTACTGTTCGTCTCCCGCAATCGCGCCCGCCAGAAGTGCGGAGACGGCAAAGCCCATGTATGAGGAACCTGTATCAGAGTATGTCTGGCCTTCGCACTCGTCCTCCACTATCTGAAAACCGTTCGCCTGAACGTCACCTGCGTCGAAATACTTTATGGCTTCGATAGAGTCGGCGAACTCGCAGGCTATCTCAATGGCTGCGGGTTGAGTGAGGACACCTCTTCCCCACACAGGATCAAAGAGGGTGGGATTGTCATACCTTACCCTCTTGAACGCCTCCCACTCGGCTCTCTTTGCGAATATGGCCCCGGCCCACTCAGATGTGCCGTCGGATGGTCTCACTCCTCCGTACCTAAGCTGCTCTATCCACTTCCTTAAATTGGCCCTTGCGTCTCCAACTATTGGAAGGGTTCTATTGTAATGTCCCGCGTGATAGGGGTCGGTGTTGAAGTTTATGACGCTCTGTGCATTCTTCCAGGCTGTGCCGGAGCAGTCCCATTGGCAAACTGCCCTGGCGCCCACGACTATCACCAGGTCAGCCTCGTTCATGGCAAAGTTGCCTGATATCGAACCCTTGCTCCCTCCCACGGTCATATACCTGGGGTTGGAGTAAGGTACTACACCTGTGCTTCCCGCGCCTGACACTATCGCCGCATCTACAAGCTCCGCTATCTCCGCTATCTCAGGTCCGCAGCCTCTTGCTCCTCCGCCTATCTTTACTGTTATTCTGTGTGATTCCTGCACAAGCTTCGTCGCCTGCATAAATACGCTCTCATCGTTACACATAACGGGAGCAGAACGATACGGGCCGGGGAGTTCGAGGAGGTTGCATCCGCGGATGACAGCAGGCTGGACGTTCATCGGCGCAAGAAGAAAGAATGGGCCGCTGAAGCCTTTCTTTCCGACGTGTATTGCGCCCCGGCGAAGCGCTGCGAATATCGAGTAAGGCTCAGTCAGAGCATAAGCTTCTCCCATCACACTGCACATCTTGAGGAAAAGCGCTTGCTCATCCTTCGGAATTTGCTGCATATTGAAGCCTTCGTCGTGTGTGGTCTCATCACCGTAGATGTGGTAGACGCCAAGGCCATTCGATGCCGCGGCGAGCGATCCAGCAAAGGCGTGCATTGCTCCGGGGCCGATGGAAGTAATGACAGCGGCCGTCTCTCCAGTTCTCCATTTAAGGGCGGTCACAGCGTGAGAAGCAGCGGTCTCGTGCCGGACGTTCCAAGTTGTGACCAAACCTGCCCCTTCATATACCCGAAGCACCTCGCCTATATCCGTGGTTCCGTGGCCGAATACCCCGACATACTTGCGCACACCCTGGTTATAAAGCCCCAGAACCAGAGCCTCGGACAGCGTTATATCCTGGAACTGCGAAAGCGCGCCCGACGATACGGCCCTTGCTATCGTCCCATGCTCGGCTATAGCTTTGGCCCTGTCCGCTATTGACGACCCGGATGATATATCACTTGAAGTTTTCATTCTCGTATCCCTGGATCTTAGCAAAGCCCTCTGCCTGGACTCTTCTTCTTTCCTCGGACATCCCGGCGCCTATCTCAGATGAGAGATAGGCATCTACTATGTCGAAAGCCTGAAGTCTTCCCACCACCCACGCCCCCAGACAGAGGATATTCGCTCGGTTGATGACGTAGTGGAGCCTTGCTGTAGTGGCCGACTCAGCAACTCCGGCATAGATACCTTTGAATTTGTTGGCGCAGAGGCACACTCCCATCCCCGTCCCGCAGGCGAGTATCCCCCGGTCCGCAGTTCCATCCACAACGGCCTTTGCCACTCGCGGAGCCGTGTTGTAGAACACGTGCGGCTCATCCTTGCTCTTCATCCCGAGATCGATGACCTCATGTCCCATCTCTATAAGATGCTCCTTCACCTGCTGCATAAGGTCAAAAGAGCATACTTCCGAGGCAAATGCTAGTTTCACTATTCAACCTCCAACCTAATCCGACATGGCCGGAACCCTTGATAGGTGTTGGGTGCTGGGTGTTAGGTGTTGGAAAAGCCTGTCCCGATCCAACACCCAGCAGCCTTTCTTCCTTTCGTGGTTTCGGGTAGTGGCCTTAGGCCACGTGATGTTTAGTTGTCAGAGGGTTGGGAACCAGAATAGATGGAGGTAATGCAATGGAACTGATTCGAGAACAACTATCCTGTCTCAACCCGG
>JACPPP010000246.1 GCA_016190935.1 Armatimonadota bacterium
AGCAATATACGCCGCATCTTGAGCCATCCTGAGCTTGTCGAAGGATGAGCGTGTCGAAGCACGAAAGGTGCGGCGCTTCGTAGTCGGCACCCTTCGACAGGCTCAGGATGCCTTGAATATGCTAAAAACGATGCTCCTGGTGTCAGTTACCGTTACTTGACAGTCGGACGCTATTCGTGTTATAGATTAGTTGGTTGTATAGATATTGCCGTATTTGCTGGGGGAGCCCATGGGGCGGGCTGAGAGTAGGGATCATACCCCCTTTACCCCTGAACCTGATCTGGATAATGCCAGCGAAGGAAAGTGAGACGCCGGATGTTCTGGCCGTATACTCCTTCTGTGGGGCATACGGCCATTTGCGTTTGGGCGGTGCGGTCCGAGGACAGGCCTCCTGCAGCGGCAACTTACTAAGGAGGGGCTACATTGCCGATATTTGCATCCATTGACGAAAAGGACGTAACACGGGCGATTGTCGGAGGATTCCTCAGACAGTTCGAAGAGTACGCTGAGAGCGATGTTATCATCATCGGAGGCGGACCAAGCGGCCTGATGGCCGGGCGGGACCTTGCCCGCGACGGGCTGAAGGTGCTCATAGTCGAGCGCAACAACTACATTGGCGGGGGGTTTTGGATAGGCGGCTATCTGATGAACAAGGTAACACTTCGCTCGCCCGCCGACGAGGTGCTGACCGAACTCGGGGTGCCATACGAGGAAGCAAAGCCTGGCCTGCTGGTTGCTGACGGGCCGCACGCTTGCTCCAAGCTCATCGCGGCTGCCTGCGATGCCGGAGCCAAGTTCGCCAACATGACGATATTTGACGACGTTGTCCTGCGAGAAGGCAACAGAGTGGCCGGGGCAGTCGTCAACTGGACACCCGTCGTCTCTCTTCCGAGGGAAATTACTTGTGTCGATCCGATCGCGCTCGAAGCTAAGGTGCTGATCGATGCTACCGGACATGATGCGTGCGTGGCGAAGAAGCTCGAGAGCAGAGGGCTGGTGGAGACCATCGGATTCGGCGCGATGTGGGTCGAACGGTCCGAAGATCTGCTTGTAGAGCATACCGGCAAGTTGGTTGATGGTCTGATAGTCTCCGGTATGGCCGTATCGACCGTCTACGGGCTGCCGAGGATGGGCCCGACGTTCGGTGGTATGCTGCTGTCGGGTATCCGCGCCGCGGAGGCTGCGAAGGACGAGCTAGCGCGCGTCTCAGCGCTGTTGGGGCCGGTGGCAGTAGGTTAGTTGAATGTGCGACTAAGAGGCCAGGGAGCCGGGGCGTCATAGGTGGCGATCTCCGAGCGCTCTAACTTATGATGGGAGGCGATCTGCTTTAGTACGATGGGTGGCGACCTCCGAATCGCCGCCCTAAAGCCAGAGCCGGATCTCCGTATCCGGCAGCAATAATTGAACCACAGATTATGAAGATTATGCAGATTCCGCAGATGGTGCAGCGTGATGAGTTGGTACATCATACAGAGGGGCTGGGAGGCCCTGGATGGCCCTCGCTCGCGGGGCCAGGAGTCCCCGCGAGATCAAGAATTTCACCATCTGCGAAATCCCAATAATCTGGGAAATCTGCGGTTCTATAATAGGCGGCGATTATAGCGTAAGAGAAAGCGGGAGCTAAGCCGCTCCCGCACTCCATGGAAAGCCTGTCGACGCTGTGAGTCAAAGCCATTTTGCATTTTGCACTTTGCATTTTTCATTTTGCATTTCCCATGACCCATAACCCTTACCAACACCCATCACCCAACACCCATGTCCGGTGGAAGCAGTGGATTGTCTGAACATCTTCATCTACGATGAGCCGAGGGACGAGAGCCTCGACGTTCAGTCTGTCGCGGCGTACGTGGCGGGCGCCGTGCCGTGGGCGCGTGTCGAGGTGCGAGAAGATTTTCTGCTCCGCGCCTGCTTGCGCGATCCTGGCGCCGCGGATGAGTTGGCGCGCGGCACTGCGTCTCTCAGGATCAGAGACCACTCAAGGCCGCTTAGCCGGAGACAGCCGCTTGCGGCGGAGATTTCGTTCGAGCGGCGCAGACTCCTGGATCATTTGGTCAAGGCCTTCGGCCTGCTATATGATGCCGAGCGGCTGCTCCTCCTGTACGAAAACCTGATACCGCCGGAGGAATATGCGGACTTACACGTCGTTTTCACTAACCAGCTCATCGGCACGTGGGACGACGGGGACAGGCGTTACCACGCCAGAACCATCGTATGTGGGAGCCCATGCGTCATATCGACCACCGGGCTTATCGAAGCTCCGGCCAAACCACGGGAATATTATGTAATACGCCAGCAGACGCGCATGCTCGGCATGGGCGATGCGGCGGAGGCGATAATGGATGACGAACTGGCTTCGTCCGCGCTGCTTCACGGAGACACCCGGCTGACTGAAGTCGCAAAAGGATATGCGCTCCAGGCAGTGGCATATCATCTCACAGGAAAACCTTTCTGTGAGGACAGCGGTTGTCGCCTATTCAACGCCCACTGGCAAAAAGACATGATCTATGCGCAGATTGACAGCCCGTACGAGCTGTGCAGAGAACATAGCGAGATATTCTCCGGGATTTGAAACGCGGAGGGGCGCGGATTGTACGGATTGCGCGGAAGGAAGAGGAAGCATGACTATAACAGTAAAGTTGCCAACACGTCTGCGAGACTTGACTAATGGCGATAGCACGGTGACAGCTACCGGAAGCACCGTTCTGGAACTTCTGAACGACCTTCAGGAGAGGTATCCCGGCCTGGGCGATCGTCTGCTGACGCTAGACGGCAGCCTGGACCCGTCGATCCGGCTGTACGTAAACGGCGAAGACACGAGGTTCCTGCAACAGATGCGCACCAAGCTGTCTCCGGGCGACGAAGTCGTTGTTCTGTCCGCGATCGCCGGTGGTTAGCGGGAAACTCAGGACGTTTCCCGAATCAGCTTCTCGATCCTGCCGTCAAGCTCTCCCTGGTCGGTGACGAAGGATTCGAGCGCGGACATGGACATGAGATCGTCTACGGCGATCCCACTCCACCGGCTTATGTCCGGTATCTTACCCTTCTCCCGGATTCTCAGGCGCTCATCCTCGCTCCAGTCATGGAACAGATCGACTCCGCGCTCACGAGCCAGGGCCTTCAACTCCTCACCGTCGGTAAGCCTGTCAGCCCGCCCTACCGCTTCTTCTACGAACGAAATGAACGAATTATCCACATCCCAAAGACGCGCCAGGCCGGGAGCAGACACGTCAACCTTGAGGTCGCTCGACATGAGCACGCGCAGGTCGGTTCTTGTTACTCCCATCTCCAGGAACTGTGCGGCGGCTTTGGGCGGGATGGTGTGGACGTCCACTCCGGCGAGCGTCGCAACCTGCCCGCCGCTTCTAATACTCGCGGCAATCTGGCGGGTCGAGATGTCGCTGTGCCTCTCTCGAATCGATCTTACGGCCTCGTAAGAAGCGAGCGTAGCCTTCTCCCCAACGTTCTCAGGGCTGCCAAGGCCGTTCTCTTCCACGAGGGAGTTCAGCCTGCCCAGAAACAGGTTTACGAAGGCCGGGCGGGAGAACCGCGCTGCAAGATAGTTCTGTCTGGCGGAAAATCCCAAAGTGTAGTTGACCGGTATGCCCTCATCCGACAGCTTTCTGACCGCTATGAACCCCTCCGTAGTCATCGGCACCTTGATGTAGAAGTAGTCGGGATTGATGGCATAATAGCGGCGGCCGAAGTTGAGGGTCTGCTCTATATCGAACCCGAAGTCAGGATGAAGCTCGACGCTGACGTGCACCCCGAACCTCTCCACGAGACCGAGCGCCAGCCTGGCATTTACGAGGAACCCGATCTCGATTACAAGATGCCTGCCGGAGATGTCCGGCCGCGCAGAACGCAGTTCCCTCGCGGCCGATTTGATCAGATCATCCATTGAACCGGTCTGAACGACCTGGTTCACGAGAGTGTTATTTGTAGTCAGCGCGCCTATTTCCGGCGCCCAGGACTTTTCGGCCGCGCAGGCGTCACCCGTGTCAAGCCATGGGTCGGTTCCCAGTTCTCTCAGCCACCGGTACTTTTCCTGATTCCGGGCATTGAACCTGCCCGGCCCCTTATAACCCTCTAGCGCTAGTTCCCGAATCGTCTCGGCCAGCTTCGGATCGTCATGGATTCCAAGCGTAATACTCACTTCATCACCCCTCATGATATTAGGCATGTCTCAGGCATATCCCTGCAAGCAGAACAGATTATGCCAGATTTTGTAATCCGTGTTTCAAAAAGCAAAGTTCTACTTCAGCATCACCACCGTAGCGCCGCTTCCACCCTCCGACTGCTCCCCCAGCCGGTATGATTCTACAGCCGGATGGTCTTTCAAGAACTCCCAGACGGCGAACCTGAGAGCGCCCGTCCCCTTCCCGTGAATGATCCGCACCTGGGTCAGCCCCGCAGCGTGGGCATCATCAAGATATCTCTCCAGATTATGCAGAGCAAGCTCGGCCCGCTGGGCTATCAGCTTGAGCTCCGGAGAAACATTCTCCGCCTTGGAGAGTGAAATCCCGGTTCCGGAGGGAGCTGCGGTACCACTCTCCTTCTGCGCGCCGGTTGCCGGTCTAAGCGATGTAATGGGGACCATCACCTTCATAACCCCGATCAAGACCATAGCCTGTCCGTCACCTGAAACCTCCGCGACCAGCACGCCCTCCTGGTTCAGGTTGGCGATCCGCACAGGATCGCCCTTCCGGTATACATGCCCATCCACCGGGCCTTCGTCTACCAGCTCAGGCAACTCGATAAGCTCCTCCCGGACCTTGTCCAGGCTTTCTCTTGCCTCTTTCTTTATTCGCTCCGAGCGTCGCCCTTCGCGGGACGTTTCGGCCAACTCCTTGAGCGACCGTTCGAGCTTCCTTGTGTAGTGGTCTATGAGCTGTTTTGCGCGGCCTCGTACCTCGTCCTCGACCTTGGCGCGCACGGACTCCAGCTTGCGAAGCTGCTCCTCATATCGCCGCCGCAGCGTTTCAGCTTCAGCCGATGACCTTCTGGCCTGTGCGTGTTCCTCGATCGCAGCAAGGTGGCTCTCCTCGATGCGGTGGATAACCTCGTCAGCGCCGTCGCGCCTTCCGGCCAACGAATCTTGCGCGCCTTCGACTATCGCCTCCGGCATGCCCAGTCTTGAGGCGATTGCGAAGGCATTGCTGCTTCCAGGCACGCCCATCATCAGCCTGAATGTAGGTCTCAGGGTCTGAACATCGAACTCCACGCTTGCGTTCTGCACACCGTCGCGGACGAAGGCAAACTCCTTCAACTCGCCATAATGCGTGGTCGCGACAAGCCGTACGTCTCGGTCCAGCAAGTAGTTCAGGATTGCCCTGGCAAGCGCAGCGCCCTCGGCCGGGTCCGTCCCCGCGCCTATCTCGTCGAGCAGAACCAGTGCATTCCTTTCCGCCGCCCTCACCACCCGAACGATGTTCTGGACGTGAGACGAGAACGTGGAGAGCGACTGCTCTATACTCTGTTCATCGCCGATGTCCGCAAACACCTGATCGAACACGGCGGCGTCCGTCCCCGGCGCGGCCGGCACGTGCAGCCCGGCCTGTGCCATCAGAGTCAACAGCCCGATAGTCTTAAGCGTAACCGTCTTCCCTCCCGTGTTCGGCCCCGTGATCAGGAGCGCGCGGAAAGCCGTGCCAAGTTGAACATCGACGGGGACTACATCTCCTGAAAGCAGTGGATGCCGCGCCTGGATCAAGTTCAGTCTGCCTTCTCGATTGAGCGCAGGCTCTGATGCATCCTGTGCAGCGGAAAGCTTCGCCTTGGCGCTTACGAAGTCGATATGGGCCACGATTTCGACTGTCGATAGAATATCCTGCGACGCAGCAGCAATCCGGGCGCTCAGCTTGAGCAGGACCTTTTCGACCTCGTCACGTTCCCTGGCAGCCAGCCGCTTCAGGTCGTTCCCCGGTTCAACTACCTGCTCGGGCTCGACGAACACTGTGGCCCCGGACGAGCTCGCGTCGTGGACAATTCCTCGAATCTGCGACCGGTATTCCACCTTCACGGGGATGCAGTAGCGGTCCTCCCGCTGAGTGATTAGAGGCTCCTGTAGCGCGGACCGGTGCTGACGCGACTGGAGGATCAGGTTCAGCCTCTCCATTATCCTCGCATGTGTCGCCTTCATCTCCGAGCGGACGCGCGCCAGCCCTTCGCTCGCCGCATCGACGATCTCGCCGCCCGGGCTTATGCACCTTGCCGCTTCCTGCTCGATCGGCTCGAACACGCCCATTCCTCCTGCAATCCCAGTGAGCAGCGGGCAGTCCTCCCGGTGTTTCATCAAGAATGAGCGGAGCCTTCGCGCGGCGGAAAGGGTCTGAGCGATATCCGCTATCTCCCTGGGCTGCAGCATCGCTCCGAGCTCCGCCTTGTGTACCAGTGGGCGGATATCGGTAATACCACCGAGCGGAATCGTGCCGTGCATCTGCAGGACCGACTTTGCCTCCGATGTTTCGGCCTGCATTCTGCGGATTACGTCTACATCGGTCATCGGGACGAGCGAAGCCGCTCTCTCCTGCCCGAGCGAACACGCAGCCCGCTCGGCAAGCATATTCACTATCTTATCAAATTCGAGGACTCTAATTACCTGCGCATCCATTCCTCAGTGATTATATCAAAGGCGGGCTGGCCGCGCAAGGAAGCAGGCTGGCGCAGTATTTTGCCGAAATGTCGACATAAGTGAGTTGAAACAGGTGGCGCCGGGGGCTGGAGAGGGGCATGGGGCAATTGAAACACGAAAACCACGAAGAAGCACGAAAGACACGAAAGGAAGAGCTATCGGTTACAGCCTTTCGTGGACTTCGTGCTCCTTCGCATCTTCGTGTTTCAGCATGCATACATTATCAATCTTTTGAATCGCGCCCTTCGTGCTTCGACAGGCTCAGCATGGCTCAGGATGACGCGAAGGAGCGCGGAGGAGGCGGAAAGGCTATGGTGACAGGCTGGGTTCGGGACATGGATGTCCTGGGAAAAGGGGCAGACTTATGGATGAGCAGGAGCATCAGGGATTCCCCGGCCCATCGGGAGGGTCGAGCGCCAACTCACGCTGTGGAGAACGCTCGCTAAATCTCGAAAATGCCCCTATCTCGCGGGCTAATTTCTTAATATCCAGACGGTTGAGCAATTCTATAGTTATGGGCCTCTTCGAGTCCCAGAAGATGAGGGATTGGAAGAATTGCCTGGCAATCTCGCTGTTCAGCAGCGAGGCAAGTCTCTCGGCCTCGGCTTGTGTGCGGCACGGGATTAGGTTCAGTGTGTCGTCAAGAAGTATTGGCTTCTCTTCATAGCTGCCTACAACGCGTAACAGCAGTTTCTTGTAAAGGCTGGATATGGCTACCTTGTAAGGCGAGAACGAGTAGTCGCCGATTCCGAAGATGGCGAACCGGGGTCGGTTCTTGTAGATTGCACTGCGGCGAGCGTCCAGGGTTTCGGCGTGGCTCGTGAGGTATTGCCACACACGCGGTGCGTTGCGTTGCAGATGGCTTGTATCTGCGCCGACAGATTGTTGTGTGACGAGCAGCCAGCGCCGAGGCCTGTTGTGGGCTCCGTTTGCTACATCGGAACTCTTAAGAAGTGGAAATACGTGCTCTGGTTCAAGGTCAACGATTTCACCAAGTCCGTTCATGTAATGTGTGCCGAATCTGATGAATTCCATAACCTTGGCCGAATCGTGCTTGACCCCGGACCTCCATCTGTAAGCCTGCCCACCCTGCAAGTGTTTCCACCGTTCGTATAAGTCGATCTCGGCTACAAGCTGATTGTCTCTGTAGCCAATGGTCCGGGTCGCGCTCACGCCCGTGATATCGTCATAGATCAGCGCGTCCATACTGTGTGCTTCTGGCGAAAACGAGGAGACAAGAAAACAGGCATCAACGGCGGCACCGAAATGCGTTGCGGCATCTATGCCATAAATCGCTGAGCTTTCTAAACTCAGCCTGTTCTTCCAGGCGTATATAAGGACTTTGCGAGCGACCGCAGTCTTACACAGCATAGCCAGGGTAGCCTGTCGGCCCTCCAGCGAGTGGAGAAGGCGTATCAGCATCCACTCTGAAATGTCGAAGTTGCCCTTACCGGTGATAGCGTCAAGCCCTCTGTATCCTTTGAAGTTGGACTTTTGGGGAAGGTTTGAACTGTCCAATCCCCCCAGGCATGAGTTAGTCACCCACGGCGGGTTGCCTATCACAAGTACAGGCTCGGGCAGTTCCCTGACAAGAGACAACCAGTCCATTTCAAAGAAGTCGCCTTGCGATACACGAATATCTGCGGTATGTGGCTTCGCACGGAGCCTTGCACGGACGGCGTCTATGTAATGCTGTTCGATATCAAAGCAGAAAGCATCTCGAACCGTTGGAAACCGATCCAGCGCAGCAAGAGCAAGGTTCCCAACCCCACAGGTCGGTTCTATTAGCGACGAAGGGCTGATCCCCTGCTGGCTCAGGAGATTCGTTAGACGGCGCGCCAAGACGGTCGGCGTTTGAAAATCTCCAAACTCAATTTGTCGAGTCTTCGTCCTGGCGCTCATTCGTTCTACCTCAGCCTTGCTAGTCCCTCAATCTTGCCTGCTTGCTGAATCACCCGTGCATACTGAAGCCGCCATTGGAGCGCGTTTGAAACGGTTAGATACCCTATCTTGAAAGGTTTTCCCCGTAAGAGGTCATCCGCGATCTTCCTCAGTTCGATCTCGTCCGCAGGCAGCAGACGATCGCTCATGAACGCAACAAGGTCGTCGGCGTTGCCGTCATGGTCAAGAATCTCCCGCAGCCCCTTCGTTAGTTGGAAGTCTGCCGTTCTTGTCTTGTCGACAAAAACGACATGCTTGATGTCCAAGATAGAGGTGCTTGTCCTAGCGTCATCCGTCTTCTGGTATACAAATACAAGAAGTGAATATCCAAGTCCAAATATCTTCTGGCGCGCTGACTTGAACGGACACGAGGATTGCGGCTGCGCAATGCTCGTTACCTTTATATCGACCGCAAGATCAGGGCAGTCGATTCCACTTGCCGAGCTACCCGGCGCGCACGTATACTTGCTTCTCAAGTGTGCCTTGAACTTGTGTTCAAGGTACGTGCCAACAGCTTTGCCATCGGTCACACCAAAAAGGGAGGGCTCGGGGTAGCTTGATTCCACCTCCGCAAACGAGCGAGCTTCGGCACAAAGTGCTTCTACTGTTAGAATGGGTAGTTCCAATGACATAGGATCTCCACCTGTGGCTTCGTCTTGCCACCCGGTCACACGGTTATTATACGACGTGTAGCGTGGGATGGGCAAGTGAGAGGCGACCCAGTGTGATGGGGACGCAGAACGGGCGGACCCTCAGGTTTTTGAATCGCGGATTGCGCGGAGGAGCGCGGATGACACGGAAAGGCTATGGCGACAGAGTGGGTTCGGGACATGGATGTTCTGGGAAAAGGGGCAGACTTATGGATGAGCAGGACCATCAGGAGGCAACTATGTCACTCGGTGATGGATATGTCATCAAAATATTCCGACAAATTAAAGTCCTGCTCCGAGACTACCTCGTTAAAATAATGCTTCAACCACTCGTATTTAGATTTGACCGATGCTGGCAATTTGTCATCTGCAAGGCTGTCTGATATAAGCTGTCTTGTGTTCTTGATGCAGAATGCGTAATCCTGATATTCGTCCAGTTCCCGGTGTTGCCGAAGGAAATCAACCCACGAGTAATCATCATTATCTTCAATTAATCGGAGAACGTTTTCGGTGTCAGAATTGAGCCCGAAATCGAATGGCTTAGTAAGCATTTTCATAAATACGATGACGTATTATTCTGTGGTATAATCTCCTCAAAGGAGGAGAGGAATGCCTCAGAAGAGTCCGTTTCATAT
>JACPPP010000238.1 GCA_016190935.1 Armatimonadota bacterium
AGCAATATACGCCGCATCTTGAGCCATCCTGAGCTTGTCGAAGGATGAGCGTGTCGAAGCACGAAAGGTGCGGCGCTTCGTAGTCGGCACCCTTCGACAGGCTCAGGATGCCTTGAATATGCTAAAAACGATGCTCCTGCGCCAACGGCTCTCAGGCGCTCTATTATGTGTGGGACAGCATCGTACAAGAACAAAACGGAATAGTCTCGATCAACCTTCTACTCAACCGCCGGTCCCCCTGGGTGGACATAGAGAGCTCGCTCCCGTACAGGGGAAAGGTGAATATCGACATAAAGAAAGCCAGGCAGATGTCTATCCGCATCCCGAACTGGGTGGATAAGAGCACGGTCAAGATTTCTATCAAAGGGAAGACCATCGAACCTGTTTGGGTCGGTAATTATCTCTCGATCAGCAACCCGCCCGTTGGCGCGAGCATCAAGATTAACTTCCCGGTGAAAGAGTCGGTCGAGCATTATTCCATCGACAGCTATCAGTTCAGGGGAACGGAATACCTGGGGCGGCATACCTTCGCGATAGAGTTCAGAGGCAATACGGCCATAGACATTCAGCCAAAGGGGGAAGCCGGCTATCGAACTTACACTGGAGATTCGTCATTCAACCAGGAAGCTCCACGCACTGCGGTTTCAGATTATGTGGCGATGAAGAGAATTGCGTGGTAAATAAAGGCGCTTGCAACCGAAATTGCGCGAGATAACGCACAGCTTTTTAAACACGAAACCAGGTGCTGCCCGGATAAAGCGTGTCTTGAGGTAGTGAGACCACTGATCGAAGCAGAGATGAGAGAGGCAATAGATGGAAGCACGAATGAAAACAGGTGAATGGTGGATGATTGCGCTGCTTTTGTGCGCTCTGCACATTTTTCAGGCTCCGGCCTTTGGGTCGTGGGATCTGAAAGCGAACTGGAGCGAGACCACAAATCCGGGCAGTGTTTGGGCATACGGCTATTTCGATGGAACAAACTGGGCCGACCTTTCACAGCACGTCGATAATCTGTGGGAAAGCTACGGCCCAGCCTGGGCATATCCCGGTCCGCTGCATCCGAGCATGCTCATGAGCAACGGGTCGAGCGCCCTGCTCGCTCAAGACATTCCGGCGGGCACAGTTGGCGGGCACGGGCCTGCGGCGGTTGCCGGGCAAGTCGGCTACGTAGCGGCAAGATGGACCGCGCCATACAACACCACCGTTGATATCACCGGCAATAGCTGGTTTGGTATAAAGGACAGGCCGCAGGCTGTGAGCCTGTTCATTAACGGCGCGAAGGTAATCAACGATGTGCCCATTCCTATTGCCGCGAGTTCCGCTGCGCCGTTCACCCTCGATGCCGCGATCGCGGCCGGAGGAGGGAGCACAAGCGCCCTGCGCGGGGTCTCTGTGCTGGGAGGACAGACTGTAATCCTGGGAATGAAAACGCTTGTGGATGATGGCTCCTGGTACGGCATGAACCTCACCATAACCGACGCCGGTTTGCCGCCTGCTACAATCGGCCAGGCGAAGGCCGCAGGGCCGGGCTGGAGCGGCATTCTGGAGGGCATCATAACGGCGGTCTTCATGGATTACGACTCGTTTGTAATCGAATCGGCGGACAGGTCGGCTGCCATAACTGTCACTCCATTGAGTCCGCTCGACCTGCGTGAGGGCGAGGCCGTAAGCATCACTGGAACGATAGAAAGCGACGGCAGGTTCAGGTCGTATGGCGCGCCGAGTCGCAGTTTTGCCACTGCCGGGATAAGTCCGCTTGGCATCAGCGGCAGAGGTATACTAAACGGCGCGGGACCAGGCAAGCTCGATCTCCTCGTCCGCTCCTGGGGCAGAGTGCTCGACAGCCCGGTAGAGGACGCATCGGGTGCGACCACTTTCCATATCACTGATGGTTCAGATACCGTTGAGGTTGCGGCGCCTCCTTCCGTAGTCAGCGTCCCCGGCATAAATATAGACGATTTTGTAGATGTGGTCGGCATCGTGTCCAAAGGGCAGGGCGGGGATGATAGCCGGACGATTACTGTGAGAACGCAGGACGATTTGATAGGCGCTGCCGGCGGGCCGGGCAGCGCCTTGCTCGCCGACTACATCCCGCCTTATCTCGGCGCGCGCTATATTGACACCGTTCCCGACACCCTCGACCTCGCAGAGCGGGCGCGGCTGCTGCAGAACGTCTACACGCTGTCTAATGAGGCATCAACCGGCTACACCGTCTACTGGGGAATACACTTCACCAATCCGCCCATTATGGGCCGCCTGATGCCGCTCTACGGCAAGTTCATGGAGGGGCTTGCGCTTATCAGAATGGTTACAGGTACCACGGAGAACCAGTTTGTAGACCTGCAATGGAGGCAGGATTTCCTCGAGCTGCTGCAGCAGGCGCAGCCGCTGTTACACGGGCCGGAAGGAGGCCGGCAGCTTGCTTGGATCGCCGCCAATTATAAGAGAGAGAAAGACGTTCGCTGGAGGGAACTGGGAGAGCAGGCGGTGCTGAGACTGGCATCGGCCATGACATATGTGGACGACTACTGTTATCTGCCTCTAGGGGACGGCTCGATGCCGACCGGGTGGGGAGGCACCTTTTTTGGCTGGACGCTCAACGGGCTTGTGCAGTTCTACCTGGTGAGCGGGTCTGCGGCAGCCAGACAACTGGCGAGCAAAGTGGCAAGATACCTCAAGGACCACGCTCAGGTTTTCGACAGTGAAGGCCGCTTCCTTGCCCGCCACGATTCCGCCAACGGATGGGTGCTGCACTTCCATCACAACGGCAACGCTATGAGGGCGCTTGCAGAGTATGCGGCCGCAACGGGCGATCCAGAGTACAGCGCGTTCGTTCAGAAGAGCTACAACCACGCTCTTACCACCGGCGCTCCGCTCGTCGGCTTCTTCCCGGAGTACATCGGCACCCCCCCCGACGGAAGAACTTTCATCGACTGTGAGGCAGACTGTATCTTCGATATGATCGACACCGCGCTCATGTTGACGGAGGCTGGCTGGGGAGACTACTGGGACGACATAGATCGATATCTCAGGAACCAGTGGGCAGAGATGCAGATGACCAGCGGTGAGTGGCTGGATGCCGTGACGGCCTCGCTTCCCAGGACGACTCCTGGTTCGGGTGATTCGGCAGATCGAGTGTCGGCCCGCGCCGTCGGCTCATTCTACGGCTGGGCGCCGCCAAATGACTGTTTTGGTGGCATCGATTTCATACAGCACTGCTGCACGGGCAACGCAGGCAAAGACCTGCAGGCGGTCTGGGAGAGGATGGTTAAGTATGGCGGCGGGGAACTCAGGGTGAACCTGCTGCTCAACAGGCCATCGAAGTGGGCGGATGTAAAGAGTTATATTCCATACACGGGCAGGGTGGATGTCAAGATTAAGCAGCCGCTGCGGTTGTCTGTGAGGATACCGGGATGGGTGAACACCGGCCAGGTTCAGGCGAACGTAAACGGCAGCGCCCGCAGCATTACCTGGAGCGGCCGCTATGCTCAGGTGGGGAATGTGAGTGCGGGCGACCTGGTGACAGTAACCTTCCCGATCTCCGAGCGGACCGAGACCGTACCAATCGGAAGCGGCGCCTACACGCTCATCATTCGAGGCAATGAAGTGGTCAGCATGAGCCCGCCGGGCCAGTATCATCCCTTCTACCAGAAGGAGCGCTACCGAACCGACACGCCGCAGTGGATCTCGGTTCAACGATATGTGGTGGAGTGAGGGCATTCGTTCGGGAAAGTTGTGAGTCATGGGTTTTTGAAACGCGAATGACGCGAAGAAGCGCGAAAAACGCGAAAAGGGGGCCGGGGCCAGGTGTTGGGTGTTGGGTGATAGGTGTTGGTAAGGGTCATGGGGCATAGGGCATGGGAAGACCCTCTGTACGATGGCCGGGGATGGATTTATGATGATGGCCGGGGAGATTCCTCCACGGCGCAAGTTCCCCGGACATCCGTCCGGCCCCTAACCTTGTGTTGTCGGAGGAAGATATTGTGTTGTCGGAGGAATCTTTCCTCCGACCCGGCCCCCTACCAAGGGCTGATAGCTGACTGCTGACAGCTTTTTCGCGTTTCAATATGATGCCACGCGGGAGATCTCACTTCTTATCTGCTCGACTCCGATCCGCGTGACAGAATCGGCCACACGTTCCTCGCCCTGCCTGCGGCGGCAGAATATGTCGATAGCAACGTCGAGCGACCTCAGCACCGTCTCCTCGTCTGCAAACTCTATAATCTCCCGCGCAAGCTGGGGATGCCGGCCGAGCTTGCCGCCCATCAGCACGCTGTAGCCGATCTCCTCCTGCACGAGTGTTTCCGTCGGGCAGACCACAGCACAGTCTCCGCAGTTGATGCAAAGGGACCTGTCGATCTCAACCTGGGCATCCTCTACAGTCACCGAACCCTCACGACACACCTGCACGCAGGCCATACACTCGATACAGGGGGACTCGGTTACGCCGACCCTGGCGCGGCCCTGCAGTCCGAAGTCGTGGATTTGTGGCTGAGAACAACTGTTGGGGCAACCTGAAATGGCTACGCTGAACTTGTGATGGCGAAGGATCGGGCCTTTTACCCTTGAGGCGACAACATCCGGCAGTCCACTCGCCTCGATCCTCTCAACGATCTTCTTTGCCATCGCGCCGACATCGTAGAGCGTCCTCGGACAGCCGAACGCTCCGCCGCAGACTTTGACCTCGTAGAACCTCGACTCGGACACTACAGCAGTCTTGGTCTCCGCGACTATCTTCTCTATCTCCTCAGGGGCAAGTCCTCCGTATTCGTCAGAAGAACCGCTGCCGGACGAACCATTGTGCGGCGAGCTTGCGCGCGCGGGCGGTCTTGCGCGGCGTCGGGCCTCCTCTACGTCCGCGAGCGTCACCCGATCGCGTCCTAGAGAGGTCACATAAGCCTCAACACGCTTCCTCACCATTCCTCTGAGCAGGGCTGGCGCCTTTCCAACAGCATCCAGCGCATCCTGTTCCCAGTTCATTTTCTAGAAGTCTCCTTAACAATAGAGGTCAGAGGTCCGACCGGACCCATAGAGAGTCGCCGCACGCGGACGTGCGGCATGCTTCGACAAGCTCAGCATGAGGCCCGGCGCGTGACGGCCCGGGCCATCGAATCACCTATCACCTATCACCTGTTACTGCGCTGCGCCCGCCGACAGTTTCTCTGTGGTCTCCAGTTGTGCGGGCAGCCCGACGACTATCAACTCGTCTCCCGGGTGTATCACCATATCCGGGTCGGGGTTGGCCACTGTCGTGCCATCGGCTCGCCTGATCGCAACCACCGTCACTCCGACGGTCTGTCTGATTCTGCTATCCCGAAGCGACTTGTTTGCAAACGGAGCCGACTCCGAGACGACGAAGTCCCCTATCTCTGTGTCGATGTCGTCGGTGTGAAGGGCGAGGTCCAGGAAATCCATTACGCGCGGCTTCAGCACCGCGGCAGCCATTCTGCGTCCGCCCAGGATGTACGGAGACATAACCTTATCGGCGCCGGCTCTTCGCAGCTTGTCTTCGTTCTCCTCTAGAATCGACCTCGCAACTATGAACAGGTTTGGGTTGAGGCCTCGCGCCGTGAGCACGACAAAAACATTCTCCTCGTCGCTCGCGGCAACGGAGATAAGTCCTTTTGCTCGCTCTATTCCGGCCTTGACAAGGACTTTGTCCTCACTCGCTTTGCCGTCGATGTGCGGCACATTCTGTTCGATCAGCTTTGGCAACTGTTCGGGGTTGTCCTCGACAACAACGTGCGGGACGTTGTATCGCCTCAAGTCTTTGACAATTTGCTGACCCATCCGGCCGTACCCGCAGATAATGTAGTGGCTGCTGAGATTAGCGATGATTTTGTCCATTTTCCTCCTTCTTTCCCGTTCGTCGGCGGCTTTCAGAAGATCGGCTGCGTGAGAAGCAGCATCTGTGAACGGAACGAAAACAACGTCGGCGTCCGCCTTCCGAAGCGCCTCCGCGTCGCTCCCCGTCTCGGCAGTGACTGCTATGCTTCCGCCATAACCGTGGCTGCGAAGCGAACCAATGAGTGCAAGATTGATGTTGAGATCTCTGACGGAGCTTACCACCCAGCGGGCCGAGGCCAGAGGCAGCGCGGCTGGAAACTCGGGGTCCTCAGCGTCGCCGAAGACTGCCATCCTGCCGGATTGGCTCCACCGCTTAACCGCCTGCGGATTGAAGTCCACCCCCAGGATTGTACGGCGCTGCGCATTCAGATGCCTTGCGACACTGCTGCCGTATCTGCCGAGGCCGAAGAGTATTACGTCCGCCTCCTGAGCTGCGCGCCGTGCAGTGTCAGCGATCTCTTCCGGGTGGGCCACAGGACGCTCGAATATCCGCAAATAAGGCGCCAGCCGCTCGTATATCTGATGCGAGTAGAGAATCATATATGTTGACAGGCCGATAGTCACGAGCCCCACGAGCGTAACCAGCCCCACGGCCTCGGAAGTGATATGGCCGAGGTTAAGCCCAAGCGCAACAAGTATTAATGAGAATTCGCTTATCTGTGCCACAGTAAGACCCGCCAGAAAGCTCGTGCGCCTCCGATAGCCCATAACGCCCATGATAATCATCAAAACGAGCGGGTTCCCCACCAGAACGAATGCCGAAAGCGGGATCGCGGCCCAGACCTGTTCTCCGAGCAACCCAATGTCCAGACGAGTTCCGAGGTCGATGAAAAAGAAGAGCAGCAGGAAGTCCCTCAGACTGACCAGCCTAGAGCCAAGGGCATCGCGGTACTGCGTAGAGGCAAGCGAGACACCGGCCAGAAACGCTCCAACCTCTTTGCTGAACCCGACGGCCTCACTCAGGCTGGCCAGAACCACGGCCCAGGCAATGGCGAAAAGCACTAGCAACTCAGTAGACCGTGCGACCAGGTTTAGCAGTCTTGGCAGAACGAAATACATCAACAGACCTAGCCCGGCGAAAAGCGCTGCGCCCTGAGCGAGTATCAGCAGTATCCGCCGAGTAACATCCCCTGATCCAGCGCCGGCAAAGGTGGCAAGCGCAATCATCGCCAGGATCACAAGTATGTCCTGAACAATAAGGAATCCTACTGCGATACGGCCGTGCAGGGAATCGGCTTCGCGCTTGTCGGAGAGCAGCTTGACAACGATGATCGTGCTGGAGAAGCTGAGCGCCACCGCCACGTAGAGTGCGGTCAACGGCGTCAAGCCGAGCGCAACAGCCAGAAAATAGCCGATGACGGAGGTAAAAACCACCTCACCCACACCGGTAGCCAGCGCCACCGGACCCGTGCTGCGGATCAATGCCACGTCGAGCCTCAGGCCAACAACAAAGAGGAGCAGGGCAAGTCCGAGTTCCGCCAGCAGGTGAACCTGGTCGGCCGCTTTCACCCAGCCGAAGCCGGACGGCCCGGCAAGAATCCCGACGGCAATGAAACCGAGTATTAGGGGCTGGCGCAGGCGGATAGCAATCGCGCCGATGGCCGCCGCCAAAAGCAGCAGCGCGGCTGTCTGGTTGAAAACGTTCTCAAAATTCAATATGAGCATCAGCTAACAGCGCCCAAGCGTCACGCCTGAACTCTAGTATTCAACTTACAAGAGTCGATCATAAAGTGTTCAACTGCCCTGGTGGGGCGTAATTATGATACCACAAAAATTCTTGATTTCCATAAAGCAGTTCGGATCAAACCATACTGAAGAAAATGCTGATTATAGGAGTTGGGGCTTAGGGGATTTCAGATTGCAGATTTCAGATTTCAGATTGA
>JACPPP010000240.1 GCA_016190935.1 Armatimonadota bacterium
CAAGGTCCGCGAACTCGTCGTTATCCCGTCTCTTGCCGCAGCATAGACTACTCATGTTGCGTGCAGATTGAACGCAATTTCAGTTGTTAGATACTATAGTGCGCCATCAATCCGCCCAATACCTCCATAGCGGTCTTTGAGTAACACCCGCTACTCCAGTCCCACAGGCGCGGAATGGTTGCGAAAAGTACCAAAGCTGAGCCTAAAATGCCCTTTGGACTTAAATGCAAAAGTCCAAAGGAAAAAGAGAAAACCCGCTGAATAAGAGAAAGACAGGCCTTGATGTGCGTTTTTGGCCGGGAAGCCAGTCCAAAGGCCGGGCATGTTGAAGAAAGTTGAGACATCGCTGCTGAGCACGGAATCCACGCTAGAAACGCCGAAAGCGCCGGATCATATATCACCGGCGCTTTCGGTAGAGAGAATCTTTGTTTTCAGTTGTTTGGTGGAGGAAGTGTTACCTCCGCAAAAAGTGACGGGATTCTTCTCCGGTCCAAAAGACAGCAAACTCACGCTCAAGACAGCGCGATGATATATGCTTCCACATTCATAGACGGGATTCCTGCATGGAAGGCTTCATGACGGATCTCAGCCACGTCAGACAAACTCGGTGGCACGGCAAGGAACGATCCCCGATACTCTGCCACACGGTCTCCGGCGGACGGTGTTATGCAAGCCGTGTTGCAGAATGCGAGGGACATTCACTTCAACCGTCAATCAGATCATTGAACCCGCCGAAGTCCCAGAATCGCAGTCGGCTCACCAGTTGCTGGGCGATCTGGCGTGCTTCGGGGTCACCACTATCGCGTGCGGCGACAATAATCTCACGAGCGTGTTTCACCGATGGGATACCGTACGGGCATCTGTCTCGGAGTCCTTCGCTAAACATTTGTGCCAGCAGGCGCACCACCCTACGAGGATCGTGCGAAGCCAGCTCGGCTAGTTTCTCCACGACCTTGTCGTCCGGCTCTGCCCAATGGACTTCCGCGAGCACTGATTCCAGACAGTCCAGAGCCCAGTCTTCAGGAAACTTGCCAGATATCCACCACCATCCGAATGAAGCCATTTCGTGGTAATGAGCGGCTGCCGGCTGCGCATCTTTACACTCGCTGTATCTCCATTCCCATAGCAACTGCAGGCGCTTCACTACTTCTGTTGGTGCATCTTCGGTCATCGACATGGCCTCACCTGCGAAAGCCAAGGCGCTGCCGCGCCACTCGTCTGGCATTTTTGCGAAGACGAGAGCGAGAAGCCCCGATTTTGTGTCCAGAGGGATCTTCCCGCGACCGTAGAGCAAGAGTACGTGCGTCACCAGCGCCGCATTTGGGTCCTCGGAATACCATCTGTCGTCGTTTCCGATGGACATGTCCTCCGCTGCGTGCAGGTATTTTGGCTCCAGCAGCTCGAAAACGCGGTCATAGGCATCGTGACCACAAATATACAGTTTCCAGGCGGAGATGAACAATGGACTACGTTGCGGCTCCGTCGGGAATATCTGGTCCACTTGCTCCGCTACCCAACCTTCGTCCAACCACAGCAGGCTAGATAGAAGGAGGCCGTACATAGAGTGAACAATCACGGATTCTTCCTCTTGCACATTAACGTGTCGTTCCAGAAAATCCAGAGCTTCCGGCATTGCTTCCAGTCGGTCGCCCTTGCCCTTCTTTTTCAGCCAGACTGCATAGTCGATGGCCGCCCATAGCGTCTCTGCGCGCACGTCGTTTAGCAGCGCACGATGAAGATCCTCCACCGACAATTCGCCTGGTTCAGGACCTCCGTGTTCTCTTGTGGGTTCATCGGCGAGTCGCTTTATCAAAGCCCATACTGCTGACCTCATCCTGACCGGTATCTTGCCCTGTTCAGACGTGATACCAGCACGGATAAGCTCGGCAATGGTTTTACAGATCCACGCCCATTCACGCTTTTCGTCTTCATCCAAGCTCTCCGTGTCTGATGGTGCTCTTTGAAGCAAACGCGCACATAGCGTAAGCACGGGCCTCCAGCGGATAGCCTGTTCTCGCTTTGCCGCCTCACGTAATCCATGAAGGAACGCCCAAGCGTAAAGCGGCCTTAGTTCGCTGAATTGCTCAGCTGCATCAGAGAACCGCCTCGGCTCTGCCGCCACCGCATTGCCCAGTTCGTGGGCAATATCATCAGGCGCATGGATCGACCGCGCTGGCGTCAGCGATTCAAGCTGCTTTACCAAATCCCGGACGTCCATAGCTTTCATCTGATCAGCCGCCAATAATGGTCTTGGGCGTACCCACGGGAAGCCCGGTGTTCTGTCAGACTTATCCTCGCGATGCTTCTTCTCCAATGCCTGGTATCTCTTCTGCCAGTCCTCCGGGAGATGGTCCTTTATCAGGGAGAGCCTGTCCAGTTGCCATCTCTCTGTGTGTCCGCGCACGGTAGTCGCTGATGGTGTCTTGCGGAAGGAATGCTCGTAACTCTTCATCCACTGTTCGACATCCGGTCCCTGTTCAATCCACGTCAGAATCTCGCTCTTCTGACACGCTGGCAGGATCGAATACCATCGTTGAAGTAACAGGCCGTAATCGCGCCCGAGTCCGAGGTGGAGAATAAGGGGATCATCAAAGAGGTGCCGATCTGCGAGCCGAGTTGATATCAGATCCACCGCAGGTTTTGGGCTAAGGCGTAGCACATGGAGGGCGATACGCCGGAAGACGACCCACTTTCTTCTCTCAAGCACTCTTACTAGGTCGACTACCGATGCGACATTCTCCGATAATAGCTGCTCAGCGGAACGACGCACAGAGACGGTCAACAGGGACTTCAGGTCGCGGCTATAGGGCTTGCCGTCCTCCTCGATCCTGTCATGCCAGATCGAAGAGTGATCCTCAAAGTCGCCCTCAGCGGCACTATCTGGGAAGGCAATGCGTAGCAAACTATCGAGCAGGTCGCACAACATCTCAAGTGCTGCGATGCCTGCGTGGTGTACGAGGGTCGGGATGTGCTCCTCCAGTATCTTCTCGTAGCGATACTCATCGAGACTGCTTGGGAACCTCCGCTTCCTCGTTGCATTCTCAGCATCCAGCCCTTCCGGCAGTGCCAGGAGTGCGCGCGCCAACTCCACAGCCTGAGTCG
The DNA here is from genome assembly GCA_016190935.1 of Armatimonadota bacterium. Classification (GTDB taxonomy): domain Bacteria; phylum Armatimonadota; class UBA5829; order UBA5829; family DTLH01; genus JACPPP01. Next base: position 3,103 of record JACPPP010000240.1, read on the forward strand.
TCTTCCCGTTTGCCGCCAGCTTCACGACTACTTCCCCCAGCGTCTCCGGCAGGTCGAAAAGCATTTCCGCTTTCAGCCACTCCCCAGCATCGTCGACCAATTCCACTGCTACATCAGGCGGCATGGCGAGCATCGCTTCCCTAAAGTCCTTTAGGACCCTGGGATTGCTTACCTGGCGGAGGTTCTTGATGATGCCGGATACGAGTCCCGCCTCGTCCGTTGCGGCCATCCGTTTCAGATACGAAGACTGTGGCCAAGGCGGGCAGTAGAACACACCGCGCTCTTCATCGTGAACCGTTTCCGGCGGATGCTCAAAGAAGTGCTTTTCTTTTAGAGGTTCGAGCCACTCAGCCCCCGCTCGGTCAAAGAAATATCTCAACACCACCGGACTATTCGGTACGCGTGTCCTCAGCGTCGTTGCATCACGACTGGTTGGCGCATTCAGGCTGAGAAGATGGTCCAGCTTCTGCTGGACTGAGGGGAAGCTTGCCTCTAACGTACTAACCGCCATACGGAACACCGATTCCGCCTGTCTGAATACTTCCTCCAGCTCTTTATCGACCGGGCGAGGTGCAGAAAGGCTATCTTTGTGAGCCACTCGATGCAGTTCCCCTAGTGACATCCAGAGCTTCGCTACCTCGTCCGCATCCTGCCACGTGTACCCCTGCATCCCTAGTACGCTGCGAACCTTGGCTTTATATGTGCCGTCTTTGTTGTGCTTGCAGGCCGGACACTTCTCTGGTCGCCACGCAACTGGCAGCATCGAATCGATTATTGCCCCGTTGATCTCACGAAGTAGATGGGCTACCAGACAGGCATTCGAGGTCAGGTCCCTGGGACCTGCCATCAGACTGCATGCGTCCCGGTACATGAAGGCTGGGCCATCACCAACCATCTGCAACTTCTCAAATAGTCGCTCCTGATATGGCTCCTGAAAACGGAAGCTGTTGATATTCATCGGGCGTAAATCCTTCGCTCGGTCAGAGGAAGCCTCCGCGATTCCTCAGTGTATCATACATGTGTTCGGTTGACCAGCCGTCTGAGGCAGCAGTTCACGCTTGGTGAGAGCAGGTCGCGTACGTTGGTTGAAAACGGCATCTTGGTAGGTTTGTCTTCCTTCCGCACAGCCTTTATCATCGGCCACCCGGGACGAGGGTTTGTCAAGCGATAGAAGCAGACGTCCCGGAGGCGGCAAACTCGCAACGGAAGGGATGGTAGGTATGCTCGATTCCTCGAATGGCTCGTGCGCTGAGCAGCCGACGAAACGCACGAGCGCAGTTATATACGCGCGGATGTCTTTCGAGCACCAGCAGTACTCGACCGAGAACCAGTGCGACGTGATCCGGGAGTACGCCGCCAGGCATGATATGGACATACTCCGGACGTACACGGACGAAGGAAAGAGCGGCCTGCGGCTGGGGAGGATATTCGAGGAGAACAGCGCGAAGTCGCTTGATCTATGATCGCCCAGGCGTTGCGGAGAGAATAGTCGTTCAATCATCAGATAGGGGTGACGCCACAATCTTGACTTCACAGATGCACTTGTGATTGCGGGAATCCGTTTTGACAAGTGTACCTCCAATCCCAACCATCAAGAGTCAAGAAAACGTTGAGTTGCTGCAAGTGCCTCATTTGTCGAGGCTACGAACAGTCTACGGCCTTTTCGCTGAGTGGAGAAAGAATGTATCTCGATGCCGGCACAGCGAGCAGCGCCACTAAGGCGATAAGTGTGAACGTGGGTCTGTAATGCAGAACATCGCACAGCCCTCCAACTACCAGCCCGCCTACGGAAACCGCGGCATAAGAAAGCAGAATTTGGAACGTGAAGTGTGTCCGGCACGATTCTCAGGGGACGGCATTCCGTATATGAGCGCGTTGAACGAGCCAAGGTAGCCGGAATAGAACAGCATTCCAAAACCGGCGCTTATGTAGACGCCGTAAGAGTTGTGCAGGATCAACAGCGGGGAAAGTGAGAGCACCATAACGAGTGGCCAATAGGTAAGCACGCGCTTCGGGCTGTATTTGTCTATGATTCGACCAACGTAGGCGCTCAATGTGATGACGGCGAACTTCTGCACGAAGCCGATTGTAGCCGCCGCTGCCGGTATCATTTTGAGCTCGCGAAACCCGTATACGCCCACAAACGTCGTAATGCAGGGAATGAACAGGATGTTGTAAGCCACAAACAGCACTATAACGCGCAGATACGGCTTGTCAGTGACAGCTGCCTTTATCATCGATTTCGACCACGGTTTCGGCGCCTTCTCCACAGGGGTCGGTCTTTCTCGCCCAAACAGCGCAAGTATGTAGCCGCATTGGCAAATAAACCAGGTCATTACGTGAAGATAGCCGTATGCCATCGGCTTGGCTACCTGAAGCAAAATCAGGCCGCCGACGGCATTGGACAGGAGTCCCGCTATAGCGCCGATAGTGTGGGAATATCCCGCAAAACGGCCTCTGTGGCTCATCGGTATGCACGCCGCTGCGTATTCATTGTGCGGCAGGGAGACGAAACCAGCGAAGAACCAGTTTACCCCGCTCATTACTACAACAAAGGTCAGCAGCCACTCTCTCGACAGTCCCAGACGTCCGGACATTATGAGTGCAAGTCCTATGAGTCCCCACGCGCCGAGGTAAGGCAAGTGTGCGATGAGCAGATACCATTTCTTCACCCTGAACCGGAGAGTAATGAACGGGGAGAAGAACACGCCGACCAACGCGAGAATAGCCAGCGTGCCTGTGGCGAAGCCTATTATCGTGTTGGATGCGTGGAGGAAGACGTAGAGCGGACTGGAAGCGAGACCAATCTCTGTCGCGCCGAGGCCCCAGATAGCGTCTATCATTATGAGGACTATCATGTTGTGGCGGATGTCGCGATCGGACAGGGACTGAGCGCCGTCGGGATTAGGCGCGTCTACGGCGCTCACGACGGAACGGTCGGGACTCTCGATTACCTGCTGCTCGTTATCGGTCACCTCTCTCCCTCCTTCATAGCGCAATACTCACCGTGCTTCCAAGCGGAATCCTGACCACACGATCGAACGGCGGAACGACACCCTTCAGCCAGGATGCAACTCGAACACGCGGCGCGGCAAGCGTCGCCATTGGATTGTGCGCCTCCACAACCCATTTCCCGGCTCTTTGAAAGATGTTAAGGACGATGCCCGGATTGTCGCAAGTTACCATATTGCCGCAGGCAAACCGAATTCCCTTGTCATCAATGTTTCGTGCGAGAATGCCTTTGCCCTCGTAAATACCAACCCGCCTCAGTTCGTGAGTGTCCAAGTCCAGGAAACCCACATCCCAGTTCTTGCTCAGTCCTCTCACGTTGATCGGAAGGTCACTGCCCATGTCGGCTTGCCCGATTTCCGCCGAAGCCCAGCCGCCTTCCGCTTGTACGTCAAAGATGTAGCGGGTCGACATCAGCCTGCCACGGTTTACTCGATACTTGTAGGATGGATTACTCGCCAAGCCAAACGCTCTACGGAAGTGATCGAAGTCCTTCTCATCGACGGAACCGAACTTGCCGCAGATATATATAACATCTGTCCCAACGGTGGTCCCCGCCGACATTGAGCCGGTCACGTCGTGGCCCACGTCGAAGGCTCCTCCTCTGAGTCTCAAATGGACGTCCGTCTTGAGCGGCATGATCGCGAACGATCCCCACATATAAGGGAAAGAGGCAAAGTAGGAACCTGGTTTCAACGTCAGATCAAGCGAAGTCTTGGCGTCGCGGGCGGCTGTCGTCTTATGGCCCGACTCATCCACCACAACATAGGTAGGAAACGCGGTCTCCGCCAGGCCGCCACCCATGCACCGCAGAAACTCCGATTTCTGGCCTTCAGGCAGACTGTAGTCTCTGAGCAGCGTGACCGAATGCTGGGCGCGATGTATATTCAGCCCGTCGAGGCGTGGCGTGTATGCCGTGTGTCTGCACACCGTTTTGACGGACGGAATCTCGGCTGGTATGTTGCCGGGCAGGATGGTCACGTCAAACACATCGCGAAGGACGTTGCAATCGCCGGTGCTGAAAGCCATATCCCTTGCAGCCATCGTCCAGCAATTGCCTTCGAGCCCAGGCAGGAAGGCGCTGGAACCAAATCCCCAGCCGCTGCCCCCAAATTCGAAGCCACAAGCCGGTACTATATCCGCCGTCGCGACCGCCACACTGATGCTGTCCCAGCCGGTGACGCCATAGCCGACCCCCGGATAGAAGACCTCCTGGCCCTCAGGCGATATGTCACGGCTTGTGTTGATAGTATTCTGAAGATCGGTGCACATATACTGCGATTGCCGCCTGTCGCTTGTGTACAGCGCAGAGCTGATAAGCCTGTGGCCCTGAACATCTTCGGCGACCAGCACGAGGAACCGCTGTCTATCATGGTAGCCGGCTAAAGTGGTATGGAAATTGGTCGTGTTCGGCAGGAACCGCCGGAATACCTTGTCGCGGTCGTAGATAACGACGGACTTTATCGGCAGTCGGCTCTTGATGCCCACCGACGCGCGCCACTCTTCTTCTCTGAACCCGCCTCGGCCGTTGTCCGTAGTCAAGATTCTTGAGACTGGTGGGATCGATCTTCGGCTTCTCAGCTTTTGTCTCAGGCTGGACATATCCGCCGGGCATCCCTGCGTCTATCGCAGGTTGAGCGACCCACGTCAGCATATTCTGAACAAGCCTGAGGCCGTCCCCCCGGTCGATGCACAGGCCCTCGAACATTCGGTGATACGGGTGCTCCAGGTAGTTTACTGACCGGGTGGAGAAGGCTATCACTCGACCCTTACCGACCTCCCTTGCGCCGAGTATTGGCTGCGGAGTGGCATGGTCCCGTTTGCCTTCCTCCTTGAGTTTGGTGCGATAGTAGTAGGCCGAGGGATTTGCGCAAATGAGTGGCGACCATGAAGGCCCAAGTCGCATAATCTCGGTGGCTTTTCCCGTATCAGGCGCGTCCGCCATTGGGTACCAGACGCTCTTGATCCCATCTGTCACAGGGTGCCGACTAATGTTCTCGGTCGAGCAGTACCAATGTCTAAGATACGCCTGCTGCTGATAGAGCTTGCTTGCGTCGACCGGAGACTCGGGGAGTATCTCGGCATCCATCTGGCTCAGAAACTCGTTCAAGACCTTGTAGGACTCATAGTTGTCGTCGCCCATCACGATCAGCCCGCCGCCGCCCTCGACATAGTCAAGAATCGGCTGCATAGCCGAGTGGAACTCCCGAACTGCGTCGTTCGCGCCGAGCGTCGGTGCGTACGTCATGATAAGTAGATTGCACCTGGATAGTCGGGCTAAATCAAGTTCCTTGTAGAAGCAGGTATCGACCTGGAGATCGATCCCGTTTTGCCTCAACTGCTCGCGCAACTTCTCGTCGAGAGTGGTCCTGCCGACGAAACTACCGGAGGCAAAAAGGACCGAAATACTCTTCCCCGCAACGGCAGGAACAGCAGCAGACAGCAATGACAACAACAATGCGGATAAGATCAGAAGTCTAAGGCGCACTAGCGTGACCCCCGTATTCGACTATTTCCGTGTTTGACATATACAAGTTTCATCTCTCCCGGCTTTAGCGACACGCTCCGACTGAATTCCGGAAGCCCCGCCTTTGCTCCGGCGCACTTTACGACCGTGGTAAGAGACTTAGCGGACAGGTTGTGGACTTCAAACTTGGCGCTGGAACTGTCGAACTCCAGCAGGGTGAGCCTGGCCGCGGATGATCCACACGTTAGAAGATTGCCGACGAACAGGCTCGTCGCCTGCCGCGTGTCCACCGGGACGTAGGCGGCGGTTTCGAATACACCCAAGAGCTGGAGCTTCTTCGTATGAACATCATAGCATCCCGCCGACCAGTTGGTCTCAAGGCCATTGACACGCAGGACTAGATCGTTTGCAAGGTTCGCCTTGCCGATCCGCATCACGGTCTGGTGATCCTTCGTCACAACTGCTGGATAGAACCCTTTTGTAACCTGACCATGCGCGGTGAGCTTATAAGCCGGCGGACATCCAATGCCATAGCTTGACATCAGCTTGCGCATACCTGCGTCATCAGGGTCCCTGCCGGATTCTCGAACTACGAGAAAACGCGCCGTCAATGTCTCACCCTTCCTGAACCTGCGTCCGGGTTCGTTCAGGCCGATGGAAATGTCGCTTTGGGTAATTCTGACATCGTATTGGTTTCCATCCTCGGCAAATACGCACCCCGATCCCCAGAACTGAGGGTAGAAACACACCCCTCCGAACCTGTCAAGCTTCGACACGATAGGCTCGGTCATCTTGTCTTTCTCGATCCGCTTCACTTCCCCATCGGAGTTGAACGATGCTTTCGGATACAGATTTTTGTCCGCACCGATAGAAAGCAGCGTGATGGGCAGAGCGTTTGTTGCCTCCGAAATTGTGAAGTCTCTCAAGAAGGTGACACTCTGTTCCAGTTCGACCACCCCATAACCATCGGGACGGCAGGGCGAAGCAATGTTTCTGCTGACGAAGGTGAAATCTTTGCAGGGCGATCCGTCCTGCAGCATATCGGCATGGCTGTCCAGAACCGCGACGGCGCCCGTGGCGTGCGCGAAAGAGTGCCTTTCCTCGGATGGCGAGACTGCGGCCCCGTCGATCCACATTGTGACCCCGTTGTTCAAGCTGAATCCGCCGTAAATGGCGTCCAGTCCATCCGGAATGATCTCGCCCGTGGCTGTCGGAGAAAGAAGTCGAGAGTTCCAACCGACCACCTGGTTGCCCATTCCTCCATACATTATGCGCCGGCCGTCCCGGAAGGGGAAACTCCCCTTCTTGTCAGGATAAACTCCGTTCTGAATCGTGTTCTGCAGGTCGGTGCACATCTGAGACCACCAGGTGTTGTGGCGTGTCATAAGCGGATACGAATATGCCTTGTGCCCCTTTGCGTCGGTTACCTCCATTCGCAGATGGCCGCTTTCATCGAAAACATATGGTTCATTGCACTTGAATCTCCTCGCCGACGGCCTGAAATGCCAGTATATCTCGCTTCCTCGATACAAAATCACGTCCGTTATGACGCAGTCCGAGCTTACATCTATCCCAATCGTCCCCTTCTGCCCGGACTCCCAGAGGCAGTAGGACTCCCAGGCATCGATGGTACGGCCTTCACTAACCAGCGTGAAGACATTGATTCTTGGACCGTTCGACACAAAGCAGGAGTTGCCGAAGTATCGGAACGGCTCTTGCACCGGCCCAATCGCCTGAGGAACCTCCTTTATGGAAGGAACCAGTGCGCACGTCTTGAAAGTATCGCGTTTCGCGGCAGCCGCAATATCCGAGGCCGAATACATCTTGTGATACACCAGGGGCCGCACGAAGTAGTGATCGGTCATCAAGACCCGGTATCGCTCAGAAGAGTCGTCGATCAGCCTGCCACCGTCGTAAGTGAACATGCCGAAGGTGTTGTAGAACTTCCATTGATGGTACGCGTTTGGCGAAGGACTTGGATGATGTGAGTCGACGTAGGCTACCGTCGGCCAGTTGAGATCGAAAAGAGGCGTCGCGGGGTGTCTGAGAAAACCCTTTGCATCGAGGCAGTCATCTCTAAGCCAGTCTTTGGCATTGAAGCAGATACGTGTGCTGCCGTCGGGTTCTTTATACTCGAAGCCCGGAATGGCAACAAAATCGCCCCAACTTGCCCTTGCGCACTCGTCGGAGAGCCGCTGCCAGAGACTCCTGTTCATCTTAGGCATCGGCTCGGTAAAGACCAGGAAGTTCTGCCCCGCCTTCCGGGCGGCACCACACATTTTCGCGACCGAATCTCTGCCTCCGGTGATGTTCGACCTGGCCCCGATTAGTCCCACGTATACGTGTTTGGCCGCGGTCTGCAAGTCCATCGGATAGGCGTTATAAACGCACTGCTCGGCCTCGGAGGTGGCGCTGCCCGAACCGTCAAATCCTCCCACCGTGCACGAGTCCAGTGAGGGCGCCCCCAGCCAGTCGTACGTATTGCGAAGCAGCGCGTACACATTTCCCTTGTCGAGCGTAAGTCCTTCCCAAATCCGGTGGTAGCCTGCCTGCACGGTGAATGTGGACATAACCGGAAAGACCGCCATTCGGCCCTTGGAAGCCTCGCGAACGGCGAAAATCGGCGGTTTTGTCTCGAAGGTTTTGAGTTTAGTATAGGGGTTGCTTGCAGACGCGCTTGCTTCGCCGGTTATCAACGTTTGCCAATCCGGACTGCAGACAAACGCGCCGGCCGCGTAGGGCCACGCCGGAAACATAATCTGCTTAATCCCTGCAGTCGTGGGATGCTCTGTTATCTGTGCCGTCGTTATGAATTCCCGCTGCCCGAAGAGCCTCTGCTGAAACTTGTGGTCCGGATTATCGTCAAAGATGAATTCGTCAAGTATTTCCAACCCGTAGCCTTCGGTGAAAGCATTCGTCGCGAGATGAGTCTGTCCGTAGGACGGGTCAAACAGCCACAGTAGGCCACCGCCCGCGTCAAGAAATCTATTGAGCAGCGGAAATGCGGCCTTGAAGTATCCAAAGTCTACATCGTTGTTGGCGTGCGGCTCCTTCTCGATCACGAGCACGTTGAATTTCTTCATGCGCTCCCAGGTGAGTCCCTCAAACCGGCAAGAATCAAGGTGATAACCTTCGGACTCCATCTTCTCTTTATAGGTTTCATCAATCAGCCGGTTAAGAGGCCATCCACTGACCACAAGAATCGCGGGTTTCCGCTCGGCGCCGATGGCATCTAGTGGTATGCCCATGCTGAGGAGCAGAATCATTGATAGCGTGAAAGATGTTATCACCCCGAAAAACTTCACCGCTAGTACCTGCCCAACTTGTCCAACAATTCCAGTGCGTAGCAGTAGTTCTCAAAGCTGACGGTGGGCGGAATCGAATGGTCGGAATGGAATATATACCGACCTCCTTCATCGCCACCGGGAGCTTACGGGTGATTTCTTCTTCTATGTCTTTGCGGCTGCCTGACAACTTCCGAACGTCGATGTTTCCGAAGAGCGTGACGATGTTTCCGAAGCGTTCCTTCAGCTCGACGACATCCTGCCCACACTTGGCTTCAAGCGGCTGTATCGCCGAAATGCCGGCATCGATCAGTCGCGGTATGAGCGACTCGATTTTGCCGCACGAGTGCAACAGCACAGGCTTGCCGATGTCTCTGAAGAACCCGAAAAGCTTCTTGTGGGCAGGAAACAGCAGGTCATCGTAGCATTCCGGCGAAAAAAGAGTGGACTTGTTGTACCCAAGGTCTTCGAAGAACCACATCCCATCGAAATCCATGCCCAGATTGATGACTTCCTGTGCAATGGCGATCTCAAGGTCGGCGAAGGTCATAAAGATGTCCCTTGCGACATCCGGCTCCTCCATCATCATCGTGAACATACTGACCTGCCCGAAAATCGGCCACGCGCACTCATAAGGCCCCACGTGGCATAGCGCGACGAAGAGTTCCTTCTCCCGCTGGCCTTCGTACGTGCCGCTCAGCTTTATGCGCTCGGGTGAGAACACGATTCCCTGCTTGTACTCGTGCCAGTCCCGTCCGCACGTCAGACTGTGCTCCAGCCAGTGCGGGGTGTGGCCTGATGAGCCTTTAATATCCTTTCGCAGGACACCGTTTCCGTCCCACTTGACGACATACTCGTCAGTTTCCTCAACAATCTTCTCCGGCAGCAGAAGCGTCGTAATAATTGGCCAGTCGATTCCAATATCCTGCCCCAGAGCTGATGATAGGTCGGTGTCGCCGAGACCTTCTTCACTCCATTTGTCAGAGGTCTCTGTCCACAAACTCTCGAACCTTCCCACTCTATCCGGGATTTCGCCTTCGAGTGTGGCAAGTATTCTTTCTCGGGAATTCATCAGGTGTTCCTCAAAGCTTCTGGAGAACGGTAGTTCGCGGCGCGCAGCGCAAGTTCATTGGCCTCTTCTACCGTCATATCCCAGATGTCCCCATAATTTTCCTCACAGACGTTGTAGATCACGTTCCCGAAGAGTTTCCCTGCCGCCAGAGATTGAGCAAACTCCCTTGGGCGCACGGCAACTTTCATTGGGATGTCGCCGAGCGTCCTGCGTATTTCGGGCAGGATATCCCAGCCCCGAACAGGGGTATTCGGGTCGTCCGAAACCTCCAGGCAGATCAGCCCCTTTAGCTTCGCGATTTCCGGCAGAAGATGAACGCCATTTGTGTGCAAATGGTACCAGCCGCCGCCAAAGTGATCGAGGACACGTTGTTGGTAGGGCAGTCCGAATTCATTGTACGATTCCCGGCTGCACGAATAGAGTTGATCATCCCCTACACAGATTGCACTCCCTGGCACCCACCAGTTCATCCAGCCTTCGAACCGACCGCCGAAGTCGTTATCAACGCGGCCCATCGTCATCTCTTCAAGCCGGAGAAACTTGTCCGTTATCTTCTCCAGCAGTAGATGAACGGCTTCGGGCCTGTCGTTCATATCGTAGAACAGGTCGGTTCCCACTAGGTAGAACGCAAGGTCTACGGGATTCAGGAGGGGAGTTGCGCCGACCCAGACTCTGCCCTGTGAATGCTCACGAAAGTATGCCAATGCGTCCAGGGAAAGTCCAATATTCCGGTTCTCCAAGCCCCAATCGACAGCATCCAGGTCCGCGACGTCGTTCACGACGTGATCCGCGAAGCTGGTGCCATATCCATATCTCACAGGAGCGCCGAAGAACCCGGCATTAATGCCTGCACCAAAATTCGGAGCTACCACAGGCAGAGTATCATCGGCCACCCGCTTCCGCGAATCGAAGAAAAAGATGTAGTCCTCGAACATCTTGGGGACATCAGGCACGAACCGCATGAAGGCGTCGCGCGGCAACTCTTCTTCTCGGATATTGATCTGGCAGAGTATAGTGGATCTGTCAGTCTGTCTCCAGAAATCGCGGAGCCGGCCAAGGACTTCCTCGGCATTAGGTTTCAGCATCGTTTCTCGGAGGACTTCCATCACTTTGGGGCTCTGTTCGGATACCAGAGATAGACGCCGCCAAGCTCCCATCCTTCCCGGTACTCGCGAGTTGACCGCGGAGCATCCTGGCCGAGTTGGGTGACCTGAAATACCGGGTAGCACACCTTTGCCCAGTTCTGGAACTTATAATACTTGACGTGCCCGTCCACGAAAGCGACGTTGCCCCCGCCGGCATGCAATTCGTACGCCATCTGGTTATAGCCCAGAAAGTCGATGCCCTTAGCCAGGCTGTCCCAACCGGAAGGCCGGCCCGTTAAGCCATCGGGATCCCACGGTGAGAATTCCGTACTGAAGCCCACTCTTCCGCTTTCGGCGAGCATAAATGTTTTTGAGCCGGATCTGACTTCGGAGATACTATGCGGAAGGTTGGCCGAATCATACCATCCGCTCAATCCCTGGTTCATAGCGTAACTAACGGTCAAGATGCCTATTTTGGCTTCTGCGGCCTCTCTTGCAGTGATATTCGTGCCCACCTCATGGTCTTTGTAACGCTCGGTGCAGAGCAGAAGCCGCCAGCTCTTGATATACTTGATCACAACGTCGCGCCAGCAGCGCTGGTCCAAAGTCGGAGGTGTTTTCCCTCGAATCGTCGTGTAAACGGGTGTTTTCCACCAAAGGGCCGGGAAGGAGCCGCAGTTGTCGTCCAGATACATTGTCACAGCAGAGGACATCTGCCGCAGGCCGCTCTGACATTGCGTGGTCCTGGCCCTCTGGCGCGCCTGCAGGAAGACCGGAAATAGGATCGCAGCCAGAATAGCTATGATCGCTATAACGACGAGCAGCTCTATGAGCGTAAACCCACGGATTCTCGACTCTTTGATATTCCTCTCCTCTCGAACGCCTGTCCACTTGATGGTGCGGATCGATCCACACCATCAGTTTAGCCACTCTTTCCGGATTTGTCAAGACCCAAAAATAGGATTCCTCTGTGGTAGTTTCAGTATGGCGACACGACATCGCTTGCCGATCTCGTACGCATAGCGCGATAGCTCACTCCATTGACCCTGTCCACGCAGGACACACCGGTGACGGAAACGAAGGCCTCAGGATTGGGATTTCCAAACCCGTGGATCACCTTTACACCCGTCTTCCTTTCCGCAGCCGGAACTCCCGACCCGTCATCCAGCATAAAATAGCCTGTGCCAACCTCCTTAACCCGACCACAAACCCGAAACAGGTAGGCCAGATTACTTGGGCCGACACCCAGAAAGACACCAGGTTCGTAACCCAGCGCGGCGCCACCAAGATCACGGTTGTTCGCAAAGAGCGGCTCGGGCAACGCATTGCCCGAGGAACTCACGCTGACCGGGTCCGCGATTATCATCCGTTCGCCCCCGACAGTCCTGATCTCGCCTCCAATAGATACCTCGTCTCCAATATTGAACGTTCCGGAATTAGTGAAAACAATTGCTGAGGACCTGTCGTATTCCTCCACGTAATAGCGCTGGATCGACGGAAACGCGGCTGTAATTACTACATCACCTATTGAGATTGAAGTCCGGTCCGGCTGCGACTTCGCCTGCAATATCGAGCTTTGCACCTGGATTCCATCTGAAGTGCCGACGGATGCAAGCCCGCCGCCGTTTGTTGCCTTGACATATAGGTAGTATGTCTTCCCGCTTTCGAATGTCCCGCTCACCGTGCCGGAGGTTGAGGTTCCACGCGAGGACCAGGGAACCAGGTATTCGCCTGTATCGGAAGGCGTTGTGCCTAATGCAACGGCGTAATCGGATATCGCGGATTCCGAATCGCTGCTCGTCCACGACGCGCTTAGAGATCTGTGGCTGCTGGTGGTATCCCCCGTATCCGTGACCGCGGGGACGGTCGGCGGAGTCTGATCAACGAAGAGAAGCGTGACATCAATTGTTGAGCCTGCAGGAATTGTGAACGTTCCTTCGGCACCCGCAATCGGAGGGAGCAGCGCCGTCACCTTCGTCGTAATGGCCGAATCGGTCGGATTGTGCAGCCTCCAATGAGGGCCTTGCCAGTTGTGATCTATCAACTGCACCCAGACATCGGGATTGTCGGCAACAGCCAGATTGCCGATCCAGATGTTGCGAGCTGTTGCCGTGCTGAAGCGCGTGTAACCGACACCCTCCGTAACGCCGATCGGCTTGAGCGACTGTGAAGCGAGATCATATATGCCTGCGTCGCACTTCCCGTTGAGTCCGTGTACCATAGCTGGAAGATCGTTGGGAAAATCGGCAGGGGAGGTGCTGAACATCGCCTGGCTGCCGCTCGCCTGCAATTCAAACGGGAAGAAACTCCCAGACGTGATCGAGCCGGTCGTCATTGTCGGCGCAAATGCACGAACACCACTGGCGCCGAAGTACGTTCGGATCTTGTCGAAGTTCGAGAGGTCCGACGAGCCGAATTTGTCCCTGACAAGCAGGATGCTGTTCTTCCAGACCGTTCCGGAAGCTATGGTCTGGCCACCGTTCTTGTATCCAAGAGTGATCACACCGTTTTCCAGTCGGAAATAGAGCCCGCGACCCAGTGAGTACAGGGCGCATGATCCATAGAAGTCGGGATATACCGCAACGTATCCATTGGGCTGCAGAGGAGCGAGACCAACGGGCACCCCGCCGGGATCCCTCACGCCTGTGACTTTCGAGCCGTTCGCCAGTGTATATGCGTAGTTAGGAAAGCTGTCAGCCGGGAATGACACGCGAAACAGGCTTGACTCCAGCCCAGTGGATGCGCCCAGCAGACAGGATTTCTTGAAAGTCGTTGTCAAGTCCACCCGCAATATATTGATACCGTCGTAGTTTGGTGTAAACGACACGAAACGAGCTACCGTGTCAGCGTACTGTGTGTCAGCTACAAGCACGCTGCCGGTCCCGAGGTAGCCTCTGTAAGGGTTCTCAAGTACGCAACAATCTCTGGACCCGTGATAGAATACATGTCGCGTGAGGCTCCATTCCAGACCTCCACTCGTGGTCAACTGGTGCGAGGAGCCGAACGTGAATCCGCCTACGGCGTTGTCGAACCCCTTTGGCACCAAATCTTCGTTATTTATCAGTACACCCGTTGCGCCGCCATCCCAGCCCGTCACATAGGAGCCGAGCGGGTTGAACCCGTTAAGCTTGGTGTTGTCCGGGTTAGGCGTCTGCGCGTAGTTGAGATTGTTCTGCATGTCCGCGCACATATAAATTGCATGCTCACGGCTGTTGGTGTCGAGCGCCGCTCCAACCGCTTCTTTGCCACTCACATCGCGCGCGACAAGAACAAAATCGTGCTGCTTGTCGTGCATACCCGTCAAAGTTGTCGAAAACGACAATCCAACCGGCTTGAATCTTCGGAAGATATTCGGGCCATCGTAGATGATTACTTCCGACAGGCTCACCCCCGAGTTCACGTTGATGTGCAGCGTCCACTCGTTACCCGCTGTCCCTCCACAGTCGGTGGGGGCCCACCAGTTATTGTCTATATACCAGAGCCTCTTGCAAAATGTTTCGTTTCCCCGTTTTGATTAGGGCAACACTGGTATCTGAACGGTGCGACAGGCGGCATTCACCCACAAGTCACACTGTTGTTATTATCAAGACACATATCACAGCGGCAAAGGCGTAAGCAAGCCCTCGTTTGCCCACTACGTGCTCGAAACTATGTATTTATCATCAAGCTGCGTCGGATGTTCAAGTCACCAACCCAATCACGGACTTGGCGAATATCACCAGCACGCCGAACATCAAATGCGCATGCACTTTCTTGTTGCCTCTTACCCGCACCATCGACCCGCCGTGGTTGTCCTTGAGATCGGAGTTGAACCGCTCCGCCGTTGTCCGGTTGTTGTAACGACGAGCACGGTCAGGCTCCATTGGGAGCACCTTGCCGCCGCGAGCGTTGCGGTCGATGATCGGAACATGTCCAATCTCAAGCGACGTCTGTCGAATCGGCTCTGCGTCATAGGCCGAATCCATCAAGTCATAAAACGATTCCACCCGCTCAGAGGTCATCCTGGCAAGCGGTATCGCAGCCTGAGAGTCATGCATCGACGCTGAGGTGGTTATCCCAGAGAGTGGAATGCCTCCATCAGCCACATCAACATTGAACTTGTAGCCTACCCAACTCGTCTTATGGCCTTTGGAGTCCTTCTTGGTGCCCACATCACACGCCCTCGGCAGATCACCAAGACACTCCTCAAGGCTCCATTCGCGCTGCTTCTCAAGACGCTTCTTCTCGGGAACCGGTCGCACCTCGCCTTTCTTGGGACGACCCCGCTTGCGCTTCTCTTTCGGCGCGGCGGCATTCACTTTCTTCGCGGGCTTCTCCCTGGCCTCTATCGCGGTCGAATCGCGCGATACATGCCAGACCACTTCATCGCCCACATACTCTTTTACAAGAGCCTCATGCACCTTGTCGGTCAGTTCGCTCCCCGCAAACTCATCGAACGTTCGACTGAAAGTCGATTCGCTCGGAACCTGATACCAATACTCCCAGCCGCACAGTTGCCGAAAAGTCTTGTCCCGCTTCAATCGCTCCAACAATGCCCCGGTCGTCGGAATGTTGTAGAAAGCTTTAGCCACGAACGAGCGGGCAAGTGCCTTGCGGTCCGTGGGCTTACGACCCCGCCAGTGAGCTTTCCTGACGTGCTTCTCGATCTCTACAACCTCCAGGGCCAACACGAACCGACGTTCCTTTTCGGTCAGCTCACCGACTTCCTCACGCAGATATGGAAACAAAGAACGCTGGACACTTCCAAGCAAATATGATATTCTCTCCACAGGCACCTCCCGTCATCGTATTTCTTCGTCACTAAAGAATTCGACGGTCGGTGCCTAAAATCCTCACCTTTCCCCAATTTTGCAAGAGGCTCAATTGTGAGGAATACTTTGAAATTAACAAACAAGAAGATCATAAAGCCGATGCTGACTATGCTTCTTATTCCGTCAGCCATATCGCCATCGTTTGCTTATCATTCTATCGACTATCGCTCTTACAACAAAGAGAGCACGACTCAGATTAGAGAGGTCTATCGGATAAAGAAGAAAGGCGGCGGTGAGATAAGATTCTTTTCTGTGAAGACATCCAGAGGAATCGAGCATGTGAGGATAGAGACGAAGTAACAAACGATCAGATGCTTTCTTTGGAATAGCAAAACAACACTGTTAAGTTAGTGCACAAATACTGCTTTAAGTTTAGGAAGGATTTCGATGTTTAGCTTAACTGAAATGTTTAGTTATCGTTTAGAAGGGGTAACATACATTTTCAATAGATGAGGTGTAATTTCTTCCGGGATCGGGTATATCTATAATGGAAGCGAGGATAGGCAAACCGGGATAGCCGGACAACCGAGACACCCCACAGCGGGGTCTCCAACTTGATCTTTGAAAAGAGGTGATATACGTGAGAGTATCAGTAAGCAGACATCTTACCAAAACCGCATTTAGCAGAGCTTCAGACGCTTATGGAAGCTTCGGACGTGAGACGTTAGAGAGCGAAGTGAGGCGGCATGTGGAGTGGCTGCTATACCAGACGATCCAAGACCCGAAGTTTGTGGATGAGATGATTGGATGGCGTCAGGCTCAGATGCTCATAGATGGTGGGTGCAAGATGAATTAGAACTCAATCACTCGAAGCTGTCGCCCGGAGGGGGCGTGAGGCGTATGGAAACGGATAGCGCCCAGGCTATCTACAGCTATCGAGTGTGCTTTCCAGATGCCGCATCCCATAAGGGACGCTGGAATACCTTGTGGCGGAAACGCACAGGCAGCGAATACCGAACTGGAGGCTACGGCTGAGCCAGGAGGGAGTCCCTGCGGTGAAGAGAATTGCTTCTTAACGAAGCGCTCTTTGCCGAGGGAACTAACAACTGAGCTATTGTTAAACAAACAACAGAGTTATGTTTAGAATCGGGATGTGGGTGTTTCACCAAAAGGCACCTTCAAGCATAAGAGGTGTCTCGGCCTTGTGTTCAAGAGCTGTATCGCGAAAACAAGGTAAAAAATGCTTCCTTCAGTCTCGAAAGAAGCTAAACAAGCAAGAAATACCTTGTTAGAAGCTCTAAAAGAAACAATTTGTATACAGGAACATGAACACTTTGGATATTCGGGATATTTTATATAAGGGATGGGGGTCTTCTGAGTTATATACCAGGGGTTTCGGGATTGTTTTATACGGGGGTTGGGTTTTGAGTTTTATAATATGGGTTGTTTGGAAGAAGGTATAAGAGCTTGGGATAGGTTAGGGTGATATGTGGGAGTGTTGTGTGAGGTTGACAGAATACCGGGCCAAACAGCAGAGCTTGTTCCCATCTAACTCAACAACAAAAATAAATTGCTCAGTTAATTGCTGAGCTATACCGCAGAGTTATATGTCTCGGACTCTATCTGGGATCATGGAAGGGGTAGTTGATACAGTCGGGCTAATAGAAGGGCCTATCTCTTGTTGATTAATGGATGAAGCACACAGCAGGGCCAGGCTCAGCACCACCACACATGATCTCTACATTGGTTGTACGAGAACGTCCATCGTTGAACTTGAGATATACCACTACGCTGGTCAGAAATGCGACAGAGCTTAGTTACCAGTAGGGGTATCAGAATACGCATGGGTATCCAGGATATGGAAGAGTCTGTTAGCTTAGGGGGCTACCTGCCTCCTCAATATAGGGGGTATGTGTACGTTAGCACCCCGTTCCCTCGGTAAGATATATAAGCTCAGCCAAGATATATACCACATAGGAGGTATGATGCACCGAAGAGCTTGCTTGTGAGTTGGTGAGCCAATGGATGAGCCTTGTGTTGATGAGTCAACGCTTGATCTTCCCGGATGAGTTAGTGGATGAGGCTGATGATACTGCCGAGCTAATGGTTGAGCTTTTTATTGATGAGGCGGCAGGGATGAGGGGTTCTATTCATTTCGGAAGGGGGTAGGGGGCAAGCGGGTGTAAGGCTGGAGATGATGACCTCAACACTTTCACAACAAGAATCCCCATACTAATATGCCTGCTCGTTACTCGAAGATTATTGTAACATCCGCAACTGTGCTGCCACTAACCACAGCGGTTATTCCTACGCCACAGGCAGCAAAGAACTCTACCGTCCCCCGTGTCGCAGTTGAAATAGTGGCTACTAGCGTTCCGCTGCCTTCCGTGTTATCATAAAGCTCTACAGCAGAGTCGCTGCTTCCAGCGGTATTTATGGTTACTCGCTGCAAGATACCGGGAGTTGTTTTTATACTGTGTTCCCCAGATGTGCTGATGTTAAGGAAGCTTCCACCGGCCAGGCGTAACCGGCCTGCACTATCGACAGCTAACTCAGGCAGGTTGCCATCGGTGTCTCTTCCAAAAACTAAAGGCATAAAATATCACCCCTTGCTATATCCGAAAAGTTCGTGTTCGATGATATGGGCAAATGCCCGTCTCTCTGCATTCTTCTTTACCGAAGCTGCAATGTAAGCTTGGCCGCCTGTAAACAGTTCTTCTGTGCAGAGAATGCCAAAAATCCGGCGAGGTTGTCTCAGACAGCTTGCCACGAAGTCGCCTGAGCTTACGCTGAAACGTGGTCAGCGACATAGCAAGACTATTTGCCACCTCTTCTTGGCTAAAACCATCAACCAAAAGCTCAAGGATAGTTCTCTCAAGAGGCTTCAATCCAGAAAATCCGCCAAGCCACTTGAGAAGCCATTTTGCTTCGTCTAACGTCCCCCTGCCATAGAGTCCATAGGCGTCTTCAAGCTCAGCAGTGTCACCGTCAACGTCTGTTAGATGATTGCGCTCACGGCGGCACTTCTTCTCTAGTTGAGCCTGCTCGGTAAATGAATATTCAAGCCCTTTTCCGCCCCCTGCCTCTTCAAGCAAGCCGTCTGCTATCTTCTCAAGCTCTTTGCATCGAAGCGAGCCTTCATAAACTTCATAATCCTCTAGCTTCCTTGCTATACCTCCACCTCATTTCGTGTTTGCCAATCCGAATCACTCACACAATAATCTGATTGCTTGGCTGTCTGTTAGTCAAAGCTAAGCGGTTTTTCGATTTCTGGGCAGGAAAAACGCCTGCCCTACCACAGAATACGGAAAATGAATCAGAGGCCGCTCTTTGGGCAAAATTAGCAACTTTTTACGCTTGAAATCTACCCGAATTGGGGACATCAAGCCCTGCCAACGTCGCCACTTTCCGAATCTTTTTCGGAGGAATACAAAACTGAACGGCTATTCGCTTACCACGGTAAAAAAGCTCGCCTACTTCGCGGATATCCGTCAGATGTCGAAGCCGATGGATTAGCTCAGCGTCCCCGGTGTCAGCGGCCGGGCTATACTGCTCCATGTGCGGCCGGGTGGTGTGCCCCACCCGCGGCCGCC
>JACPPP010000241.1 GCA_016190935.1 Armatimonadota bacterium
CGGCATACCTGGCCCGGCGCGAGACGGGCCGGGCCATCGGACACCCAACACCCGGCCCCTTTTCGCGTTATTCGCGCTTCTTCGCGTCTTTCGCGTTTCAAAGAACGAACAGACTGACGCACAATCCGGCCAAATCACGGCTTATCGAACGGCTGGAAGGGCCGTTCCAGTGTAAAAACCTGGAGACGGCGCAGTCCGCGCTCCAGGACATATATCCTTCCCAGGTTGTCGAGCTCGACGTGAGTCGGATAGAAAAGGGAACCCTCTCCCATCCCGTAATCTCCGAAGCTCGTCAGGAAGAATCCGAGTCTGTCAAATACCTTTATCCTGTGAGCCGCCGAATCCACGACCCACACCTGATCGAAACGATCGACCGTCAAGCCCGAGGGCTGGACAAAGTCCTCATCAAACGGTCCTCTGGCGCCGAATTTATAGATGAACTTGCCGCTCTTATCGAAGACCTGGACCGGGATGCCCGTGGCGTCTGTAACATAGATTCTATCCTGTCGGTCCACGGCTATGTCTTCGATGCTCTGGAACTTTCCGCGTTCCGACCCGCTCGCCCCGAAGGTAAGCACAAGCTTACCCTCCTTATCGAAGACAAGCACTCGCTGCCCTGCCACATCGGTCACATATAAAGAGTCGTTGTGACCTACGGTCATCCGGCCGATCATCGTGTTGTCGCCAGCCTCGCTGCGCACGTTTATTACCCGAACAAGCTCGTTCTTGCGATCCAGCACGTATATCTTTGTCGCGTTGTCCACCGCGACGTAGAGATTCCCGGACCGGTCGAAGGCAATGGCGGTCGGAGACTCCACCTTTTCCTGCTTGCCTATCTGGAACTTGGCTATACCCTGCCGACTGAACGCATCCACGGTTCCGCTGCCCGAATCGCAGACGAACACCAGGTTCTGCTTGTCGTCAACCGCCAGGTCGGCTGCTTTATCGAACTTTGAACCATCGTGGAAGCCGTTTATCGCAAACAGAAAAGTTATCCTGTTCGGCTGGCTCTGTGCGGCGGCTGTCGAGATCATAACTGCGGTCAACACCAGTATAATCAGCAAACAGCGTAAGTAACCAATCCCCCAGTGCGACAAACTAATAGTGCATGATTTCACAAGTAACATTGTACAGCTAAACAAACTCTACCGCAACTCGTAACTCTACCGGGAAGGGGCCTGGTGTCGGGTGTCAGGTTGACTATCGTACCGTTTTGACGCAGCAGATGTCGAAACGCGTCCTTCGACGGGCTCAGGATGCGCGAATAGAGTCGAATGACGCGAAAGAAGCTATCAGCAGTCAGTCATCAGCTTTCGGCGGGGGGCGGGGGCCGGGGCCAGGGGCCGGACGGATGTCCGGGGAACATGCGCCGGGAAGGAATCTCCCCGGCGATCAAACCTCTAACCTCTAACCTCTAACTTCTAGCGCACAACTACGCGTTCTTCTCCTCCCGCAAGGCTGACATAGGCCAGCTTTCCACGGCTCGATAAGCTGCCATACGAAGATGGGTCATCCGACAGTATCTCCGCCTTGCCCCCGTTAACAGGTAGCCTTGCTATCTTCTGTATTCCGCCCTCAATAGATGTAAAGACGATTCCTTTTCCGTCCGATGTGAAGGCCGGCGGCGGCGATATTCCTTGAAGGTAGAAGGCGTACTCGGAGATCGAGCTTTCGATAAGAAGCAGGTCGGACTCTCCTGTTTCAACATCAACTGTCCGAATCTCCCACGAGAGTTTTCCGTCCTCCATCCGCCCGACTCGGAAGAGGATTTTTCGCCCGTCAGGGGACCAGTCCGGCCGGCTGACTGCGGCGCCTCCGGTCTCAGGAAGGCTGAGCTGAATGAGCTGCTTTTCCTCTTTTGTCTCTGGATTCACGATCCATATCTGATTGCCACGAACGAATGCAACTTGCTTCCCGTCCGGTGAGCAGACGGGGTAGAGGTCGTGGATAGGCTCTACCCTGCGAGTCAGTTTCTCCATCGGGACCGGCCCGGCCACGCCGAGCCCGGCGTGAGGTGTCGACGGTGCGCTTGGCGCTTCTTCCGCACTGATCTCGATCTGCCTCTCGGAGCCTTCGGTAAGCCGCTTGGTCTCTTCTGCTCCGATCTCCAGCAGTGAGATTACGCCTTTCATCTCCGGCCAATCGGTGAGATAGATTGCGCTTGAATCCGGTGACCAACTCACCGTAGTCTCACCCTTTGCCTGATGGGTCACAACCGGCTTTCCGCCGGAGGCTGCAACTACCTGCACAGTAGATCCCTGGACGACTGCAATCCGCTTTCCGTCTGGAGACCACATGATAGTAAGCGGCACGGAAGGGTCGAAGCCAATCAAGTTTCTCCTCCTGCCGCGCTCGTTAATTATGTAGATCGTGCCGGCCCCGCGCTCCACAGCGGCCGCCGCGAGGACTCTGCCGTCCGGTGACCAAACAGGCCCGAAGCTCGTCCCACGGCTGTCGGTAAGCCGTGCGTACTTAGGAAGTCTCTCAGGATCGATTTTGTCCGCGAGTCCCGACACCACCCCGAACGGAACGCTCGAACCCGCTCCGCACGAATAAATGTCAACGCCATGCGAGTCCTCGGAGACGCCGGAGAAGAGGATATGCTTGCCGTCGGGAGAGTAGGAAGGCTCGAACGCGTGCATGCCCTTCGGCGTGATGCGGACCAGGTCTCTTCCCTCAAGCCCCGCGGTCCAAACCGCTAGATCGCCCCCTGTTTCGGACCCGAACAGCATTCTCTTTCCATCCAGGCTCCATTTGATCGCCTTGCCGTCGAACGACTTCACCGGGATCAGCACTCTCTCGGCGGTTGCGCGCTCCAGGCACACTATCCGGTGGTTCCTCTTGGCCGTGGGAATGGCGAAGGAAAGGTATCTGCCGTCCGGCGAGTAGGCGGGGCTGCTGCAGAAGCCCTGGTAAAGGATGTTCATATCCTTCTTCTCAGGATCGATCAGCCACAGGCTTGTTCCGATTGCCTTTCCAACGACCGTCGCGATCTCTTTGCTGTCGCTGCTCCACGCACACTGTCGGACCTGGAAATTGGTTGTCAGTCCGCGCGCGTCCGATCCATCTGAATATGCCACCCAGAGATCGCGTGATTTTGAATCGCTGCTTGTGCGGACAAAGGCAGCCTTCGCGCCGTCAGGCGACCATACGATATTCTGCGCGTCGTCGGGGAATCCAGGGAGCGGAACCTCCGTGCCGGCTTCAGCATCAGCGTCTATGAGATACTGCCTTGACTTGCCGGTACGGACCGAGACAAAGTGTATTTTCCGGGAATGCGGAACCCACTGAGGAGATCGACCTCCAAGGAATGTCAACTGTCTGCGGTTCTCACCATCCGCATCCATTACCCAAATATTCGGAATACCGTGCGTGGGGGCTGAAGTAAAGACGATCTGCCGTCCGTCGGGCGACCATTCAGCCTCCCAACCGCCGACAGCCCCCGCAGCAGCAGGCAGAACCGCCAGGAGAAAAAGGCAAACCAGGATTCGCATTGCTGAGACACCTCAATTGCATTTCGTGAAGATACTCACAACTTCATTATAGCCGAAACAAGCTCAGAAGGCGAGAGGCAGCGATGGCGGGATTTCAGATCGCTCTAACCTATACCAATTGTGGAAAGTTGGGCCACTTTACTGGCTCTTTGAAACGCGAATGACGCGAAGAAGCGCGAATTACGCGAATGGTTGTACGTGAGAGGCTGTACTATCTAAAGGTAATCGTTCGTTATAATGCACCTTGCGCGGCTCCTGCGGAGCCGATGGCCGGCCCTTCGACAAGCTCAGGATGAGCCCGGCCACTACATTCTCAGGTCCCGCTAAGGACTCGTCAGGAATTAACCTTTACATTTAATATGTTTCCTGGTATAGTGACGGTATGGACGAAAGGGTGCTGGCAGAGAAATTGTCCGCCATAC
>JACPPP010000234.1 GCA_016190935.1 Armatimonadota bacterium
CATCATACCAGAACCGCGGAAGCGGGGAAGGGATGGAGACGCGGAATTTCAACCTTCCGCAGCTCAATTTACTTCCGCGTCTCCGCGGTTCTGGAGGCAAAACAAGCGAACATAGAGCCACCATGATTTATACGGGCAATAGCTGAATCCACAGCACGTCGGTTGCGGGTCAGAGATCGGAAGCCTGGTCGGAGGTGGCGCCGCACGAGGACGTGCGGCATACCTGGCCCGGCGCGTAACGGGCCGGGCCATCAGAGCTGATAGCTGAAAGCTGACGGCTGACAGCTAGAGATTCTCACAGCCCCATCTCACGAAGGCGCAGTGCGGCGTGGAGGCGGTCCGAAACACCTGTCTTCTGGTAGGCGTTGTAGAGATGCGTCTTAACTGTGCCGATAGAGATGCAAAGGAAATCAGCTATTTCGGCATTGGATTTGCCATCACAAGCCAGCCGCATTATCTCCAACTCGCGCCTTGTCAAGCCATCCGGGCGGGCATGCTTGCCGGCTTCGCCTCGACTGCGCCGCGCGTAGTGATCCAGTGCGGCTGCAGTGACGGACGGATCAAACAGGCTTCCCCCGGCATGGACGCGTCGGATACCTTCTACTATGTCCCGCCGGGTAACGTTCTTGAGCAGGTAACCATGAGCGCCGGCCGCCAATGCGCTCTCCAGATACTCCTGATCGCCGAACACGGTCAGCATAATGAGTTTGCACGAGGGCGCCAATCTTTTGATCTCCTCGGCGACCCATATCCCGTCCTGGTCAGGCATTTTTATATCCAGGAGAACAACGTCAGGCCGGAGTTCTACGGCAAGCCGTACGGCTTCCCGGCAGTCGGATGCCGTCCCAATAACCTCCAAATCATCTTCCAGTTCGATTGCCTGCTGCAAGACCTCACGAAACAGCGTTTGATCGTCGGCAATGAGCACTTTGATCTTGTTCATCGACTCTCCTCATCCTTTCCGTCCAACGGTACGCTGAGCGTCACGGTCGTGCCCGCGCCCGGCGCGGAACTGATATGCAGCTTCCCCCCGATCATCTCCGCTCGTTCGCGCATTCCCATCAGCCCGAAATGCCGCGGCGACGGATTGCTGTCCTCCCGAATTGCAAACCCGTGTCCGTCATCTCTTATAGTGAGTTGGAATGTCGAATCGACTGTCTCCATCTCGACCCACAAATTCCTCGCATTCGCATGCTTTCGGACGTTCGCCAGGGCTTCCTGCGCCACACGGAAAACCGTCGCCGACTTCTGCGCGTCCATACGGGTGCCGTCACCCTTGACTGTGACACGCGGTTCAACATTAGCTCCAATAGCAACTTCGCGCACCTGCTGTGCAATCGCGGTCACCAGTCCCATGTCGTCAAGTATAGTCGGGCGGAGGTTCTGCACGAGCTCTCGCATCTCGTCTACCGCGCGTCGGAGCACGCTCTCGACCGATTCTATCTGGGACCACGCGGCCTGTGGCCGGTCTCGCAACAACTCGCGAGAGGTCTCGAGAGCCAAGGCCGCCGCGGACACCTTCTGGGTGGGGCCATCATGGAGGTCTATCGCGACACGACGCCGTTCGTCCTCCTGCGCGTGGAAAAGCTGCGCCAGAAGCTGGTCCTTCTCAGCGCCCGCCTTCTCGAATTTCGATGCGTGCGCAACCGCAAGCGCCGACTGGCGCGCAAGAGAGATAAGCGCCGAATCGCGGCCGCGCGGCAACTCGGCCGCCAGCACTCCCTCTACCTCCCGAAACTCGCACTTGAGGCAATCCGCAGAGAGCATCGAAGCAGAGGCATCAGCAAGCTGGGCCAGGATTTTGCTGCTCGACTTTGAGGAAAGATTGACCTGATGAGACCGTGGCAGTCTCTGTCGCTCGAGTCTACAGCGGCCCTGGACACACCCACGGCTTGACGACCCTGCCGGAGTGAGTATTGGGAGCAGAACCCATCGGCGCCCGCGCGTTCGCCCGGACTCGTGTCCCATGTTAATACTCTGTGATTCCGGAATCCGCCGCCTTATCTTCTCCCCCGCAGGCAATGGCAAATCTCTTGCGGCACTACAGAACACCTCCCGCCGCTCTCGGTCGACCATAAATATGGCAGCGCGCGAGCAGCCTACGTCAATTGCACTGTTAATCGTTGTCCCCAGCACCTCATCCAGGGCGATAGTGGAGAGCAGGCGGCTGTCTATCCGGTGCAAGATGTCCAAATCGCCCATCAGGCGCGCGAGTTCTGCGTTTTGCCGCTCGAGGTTCTCGTGGGATCGCTGAAGGCTATCTGCCATTCGGTTAAATGTTTGTGCCAGCTCGCGAATCTCTTCGGGCCCACCGCCAAGCGCTCTTTGAGATAATTCCCCGGTTCCGAGGCGGTGAGCCGCGCTGCGCAGATCGGCAAGAGGCCGGCAGACGTGGGAGGCGAGGAATGTGCCAAAGGCGGATATAGCTATCAACCCTGCGCATAGTCCGAGCGCGAGCAAATAAGTAAACTTGCGCACGACGCCGAATGCCTCGCTGGAGTCCTTCTCAATAACAAGCGTCGCGCGCAGCCCCGGCAGCGCGCGCCAGATGCCGATGGTTGAGTTCCGTTCCCCATCACGGTACTCGCAGAGCGCGCCTTCCGGCATAGAGAGGAGATGAGCTATGTTCCGGAATTTGCCCGTTTGATGTTCCGCCGATGACGCTACGATCTCTCCTCTGCCGTTCACGATCACGGCCTCTCCGGTCTTTCCGAGGTTGAGATCCCGAAGCTGTTCCTGCAGTGGGGAGACATCCACAACTGCAGCAAGAACTCCACCGGTCTCAAGTCCGCTGGGCAACGGGACAGCAATCTTGACTTCCGGCCTGCCCGTCTGCCGGCTTAGCTCGATTTCGGATGTATAGGCGCTTCCTGAGACAGCAACACGGAAGAACTCTTCCGCCGATACATCGGCCAGAGCGGAACCGGATTGGATGGCAAAAACGACGTTTCCTTCTCTGTCGGCGACCAGAAGAGACCGATACACCGGCTTGGCAGTCCTGATCTTCACAATCCACGGGACCAGATGCCTCTGGTGCTGGGCACTCGGGTTCCACTCGTCTGGGAGGAGTCGCAGGTCGTCGTACCTTTCCGTCGTCCAGGAGGAGGCAAATGCCACATATTTTGACGCAGTCCCGGCAAACCCTTCCGCAACTGATCGCCTGAGCGCCTGGCGGCTGCTTGATATTGCGTGAATCCCAAGCGCGGCGAACGGCGGTATGGATAGAATGAGCAGAGCAATTATAAGCCTACTTCGAAAAGTGCGCAGACCGATCAAGACGCCCACACTCCATCGGCTCTCCAAAATTTGAGGTACATGCAGTTTATCACAGAATCTTAAGGTAAGCAAGGCGATTAAATGTGAGGCTTGCACGGCGGATTGACAATAAGGGGCCCTGATGGTATACTTTGATGTACTGAAAGCGCGCGCTTGTAGCTCAGAGGATAGAGCGAAAGGTTGCGGACCTTTAGGTCGGGGGTTCGAGTCCCTCCAAGCGCGCCAATTCCCTCGCTGCTCACCGTTTTTGCACTGGTTGTTCCATCTGACTGGAGATGAACAATGAAGCTGGACAGGATAACGGTATATCCGAGAATCTCCCCGGCGATCGTAGGCCCATGCCCCATGACCTATCACCCAACACCCTGCTGATAGCTGACGGCTGACTACTGACAGCTTCTTTCCCACATTCCGCCTGTGCGAAGATCGTCTACCAGCCGGCTCGCGAGGTCGAGGCAGCGGTCCCTGTAGCCTGCATCGAGCGTTACCGCCCGCTCAGCGTAGTCGTGACAGTATCGGCAGTCGGCGCACTCCAGGTTCACACAACACTCCTGCAAGAACTTTTCGATAAAGCCGTCCAGCGCTCGGTTGTCTATGTGGAACAGTGAGTCGGAGCCGGAATACGAGTAGATCATCCCCTGAAGCTTCGCAAGAGACTTGAGCGGCAGCAGACGGAGAGGGTTGATCTTCCACGGCTTGAAGAACTCCCTCATCTCCCAAAGCCGGTTCCTGCGCGGCTGTCCCGCGCTATGCGCGTCACGATAACCGTAGCACAGCACAAGCTCAGCCAAATTACCGTCGAACCCCCTGTCGTGATACGCCCTTACCCTTTTTTCAAGGGTCGCTGTCGGCGCGTCTCGCTCGAGTATTTTGAACGACGAATACCCGATGGACTCATAATGGTGCAGGTCTTCCGGACGTATCCATGGGGCCTTGATGTAGTTAACCGGGTCCGCGAGCTTTGCAATTGTGCACCGGAGCAGGCAGTAGTCTATTAAGAGGCCGCGAGAACCATGCTGCGATGCGTGCGATAGCCCGACGTTGTGATACGGGGTCATCGGGCACTCCAGAAGACAGTTGCTGTTTACTATGAGCTGGAGATCGCATCGCACAGCCGCACGGATCGCTCGAAGCCGCGCAAAATCCCGATTTACCATGAGCGGCTGGAGAGTAATGCAGTCGACCCCCAGGTCCTCGTAGAACTTTGCCTTCTTGGGGGTATCAACGGCCGCAAAGACGCCTATTCTGACCTTGAAGTGGGGATAGCGGTCCTTGACGAGTTCGAGCAGGTATGGAATGGAGACCGTCACCGAGTCCACATTGATCTCAGACAGCCAGTCCAGGAGCCGGCGTATTGCCCTCTGGCCGGACCTTGTGAACTCTCTATTGTCCAGGCAGGCCGAATTGATCAAGTAGTTGAATTCGAGCCCGCACTCGTGCGCCCTCTGAACGTGCTCTCTCAAGCGGCGGCGGGAGGTGGAGGCGAGCATGTAGCTTGCGCGGCCTCCTCCGACAAAATCCCTGCTGAGCTTTCCGAACAACTCGACCGCGCGATAAGGAGCCACTAGCCCCGGCAGGACGTCGTCGAAATTGGTGGCGACGCTGAAGCGCATCCCACATCCCTCCTGTCGAATACGAGCGTCATCCGGAACCACCCGGCATACATGTTGAACCCTGAAAGCCCCGCCGAAGCAGCAATCTTGGAAAGCTCGCCCGGCGTGTAAGCGCGGCGAAAGGAAGTCGGCGCGTCCCGCCTGCTGAGCCTCCCAAACATCAGTTTTCCTATAAACCAGGCGGCAAACCAGCCGGTATCACTTCTTACCAGGTCCGAGATCACAACCCTGCCCCGGCAGACCCTTGCGGCCTCTCGCAGCGCGCGCGCCGCGTTCGCAGGGCCAAGATGGTGGATGAACGTCGATGCGAAAACTACGTCGAAGCTCGAATCCGCAAAAGGCAGCGATTCGGCGCTTGCCTGAACGAATTCGATATCGGCATACTTCAGGCACCGGCGGCGGGCTATGGAGATCACTGCCGCGTTGATGTCCGCTCCAACAAGCCGGATAGTCGCGCCCTTCTCTCTTGCAACCCCCGAGATTAGGCGGAGTATATCTCCGCTTCCACATCCGATGTCCAGCACTGCCAGGCCGTCCCGGAGCTTTGGCACGATATGAGGCAGGAGAGCTCTCCTGCCACCGAGCAATCGGTTCGCCGTCTCCAGGTCACGCAGCGACCGGTCCAGGTCTTCAGCCGTCACGTCCGGCCTATCCAGAAGCTCCTCCGCCTGCGCCCTTCTCCGCAGTATCAGCATATTCTCCTCCTCCCGGAGGCGCGTCCGCCGAAGCACAAGCTGCGGACCCTGTTCCAGAACGGCGCAAGCCGCCAATAGGGCGCCGGAACCCGTAACAGATGTGCCGCCCTTTGAGCGATCGGAAGAAATTTGCTGTTCCCATCGGACAGGCTGATTATGTTAGAGGAAGGAAACGCCGAACCGGCTATTATGGACATTGCTCTCTCTACTGAAATATGCGGCGAGAAATAGAATGCGGGTTCAAGCAAGGTATCGGAAGGCGAGACGACCCCCTCTGCAATTGCGCGCCTGTGCAGCTCGGTTCCGGGAAGGATTCTTATCCCGCAGGCCACATACGCCAGGTCGGAAGGCATCAGGAACTCGCCCATAAACCTGGCTGTCTCAGCGACGGTAGATTCGGTCTCGCCCGGCCCGCCCAGCATGAATATCCAGAGCTTAAGTGCGTTGAGCTTTCTCAACTCTCCCGCAGCCCGGATGAGTTCAGTCATTGTAAATCCTTTGTTAAGGGAAGCGAGCATCCGCTCCGAACCGCTCTCGGCGGTGCATCCGACCGCGGAGAAGCCCGCGGCGTTCATTGCTCGAATGAGATCGCGCGAGCAGCCCAGCGGGTTAAGCTCGAGCGTTTGTAGTTGCACAGGCAGGCTGAGGCCTGCAATCTCTTCGCAACAGGTAATAGCGTGCTTCTCGGGGACGTTAAACACGCTGTCAACGAACTCAGCGATACGAAATCCGAGCCTACCCGCTCGTTCGACGTCTGAGGCAACCGACAGCAGGTCTCTCAGCCGCACCCTGCCTCCGTCTATCGCCGGGTAAAGGCAGTAAGAACAATCGAAAAGGCATCCCCGCTTCGTCCAGACGGGCATCGCCGCGCCGGAGCGCACGAAGCGAGGGAGGTCGAGCCAGTCTTCGGGAGTTGGGTCGGGGATCGAAGCAAGATCATGGGGCGAAACGGGCGGAGCGGCGGTGATTGCGCCATTCCGCCGCGAGAGGACTCCGGGGATGTTGTCGGCGCCGGCGCCGCTCTGTAGCGATTCCAATAGCAGCGGAAACGCCCGCTCGCCGTCTCCCGCTACCGCGTAGTCTCCATCCAGGAATCGCAGTGACTCAGCCGGAGCGATCGTCACGGCAGGTCCGCCGAGAACAATTACATCAGCGCCTGCCCCTCTGCAGGCCTGGATTATCTTTCTGACGCCGGGCAGGTAGAAGCGCGGCTGAACGTAATCGCAGCTATCGATGTTGCGGACAGAAAGGCCGACCACATCGGGCTTGTATTCCGTCACCGCACGAGCAGTTGTCTTTTCGGGGGATCGCGCAAATGTGAGATCGAGGAATGGCACCTCATGGCCTGCGGCCCTCGCGGCTGACGCGACCGAGCAGGCCCCCAAAGGCATAAGCGTGTAAGGAGAGCGTTCGCAGTTGGTATTTATGATAAGAACCTTCATCGCAGCTTTGCCCGGACCCGTTGCGGCGGCATAACCGTGTTACCCGCCAGCCTGATCTGTCAAACTGGTTCATTTAGAGGCTTTTGCGATAAGCAGCGAAAACACGAAAGGGATTATTGGCTACGGAAGCACGGAAGGACGGAACCACGGAAAGATATAAGATTTGGGATTGAGGATATATGATGTATGATTCAGGGAAAGGAAATTCCTGCAACTTGTTCCCTATCTTACATCCTACATCATACATCTTCTTCCGTGTTTCCGTAGATAAAGACTTCCCTTCTTTCTTGTTTTCATAAGTTTCGTGTTGTCGTGATTAAAGAAGCTTTTGGTTCCGGCTATGCTGGCTTAGGCTTGGAAGTTGACCGGCGGGCAGGCCGGTGGTATACTGTGAACACGCCCTTGCCAGTCCATCTGGATGGATGTAATACCAATTGCCTTTGCAAACAGCAGTTTGCAGTTCCGCACCCTTCGACGGTGCTCAGGATGCGGAACTGCTCGCTCTCATCACAAATGGTATAAGTTACGATGTCCGAGGTGCAATCCGGCTTGCGAATCAAACCCATTTTCGCCTTGATTATTTTCCTCATCGCATCTGCTTTCACGCTTGCTCAGGTTGCGGCCGAAGTGGCGCCGGATGAGCTGGAAAGCGCAAGGCCTGCTGAAATAACGGGCGACCGCATCCAGCCTTTCATAAGAGCGGGTACGGAATCCTCCAGCGCCGTCCAGCCGTCCATTGCTGTGCCTGCGGATTACCGCATCGGGCCGGGCGACTTGCTGTCAGTGCGCGTACGGGGAAAAGTCGATCTCAACTATAGGTTCGATCGCGTGGTCGGACAGGAGTCCGTTGCAACCAGGCCGCCTTCACTCAGGCCCGATGATAGTTATGAGGTCATGCCGGATGGTTATGTGCACCTTCCGCTGATCGGTCCGGTGGAGGCAAACGATAAGACGACCCGTGAGCTTTGCGAAATAGTTACGAGCAAGCTGACCTCGTTTTTTAAGGATTTCACCGTCGATTTGAGCGTTGCGCGGCCGGGGATGATCAAAGTCTGGGTCGGCGGGCAAGTGTCTCGACCCGGGCCGCAGATACTCCCCTCCACATCCACAGTGCTGGAGGCTTTGATTGCAGCGGATATTCTTTCCACCGGGTCAACAAGGCTGATCCGGCTTACGCGCAATGGACAGACTAGGATAATAGACGCATACGGTATAGCAGTCCGAGGAGAGGCCGAGCAGAACCTGACCCTGAGGGCAAGCGACCACATTTATGTCCCCGCAGTGACTGACTACGTTACGGTTACCGGAGAGGTGGTAAGACCGGAGCGGTTCGAGATGGTCGCGCCTGGCGCGAGTTCCCCCAGCGGCTTCCGCATGCGCCATCTGGTGAGCCTTTGCCTCGGCTTGCTGCCCACCGCCGCGCCTTCGCATCTGCTGATCCAGCGGCCTACTGCATCGGGAGAGGTCACCGCGCTGCATGTCGATCTGACCAACGGCGATGACCCCGAACTGAGGCCCGGGGACAGGATCACAGTCCCCTCGGTCACCGACTATCAGCCCACTGTGCGGCTGGTGGGAGAGTTCAAGGGCGAGAGTGTTTACCAGCGTGTGGCAGGAGCGGTGCTGAACAAGACCGGAGTCTACCGATTGTCTGCTGGCGAGACGGCAGGCGACGTGATCGTAAGAACTGGAGGCACAACTCCGCAGGCCGATCTCAGGCGAGCCAGAATAGAGCGGTATCAAGACGGCAAAATGGAAGTGGTCCCTCTCGACCTGGAGAAGGTTCTTACGTATCGGGACAGGTCAGCCGACGCCGTGCTGGAAAGCAGCGATACAATAGTCCTTCCAGCGATAGTAGACAAGGTGTACGTCTTCGGCCAGGTGGCAAGTCCGGGAGGAATTGCCTACGAGCCGGACCGAAGGCTTCTAGACTATCTCGGAAACGCAGGAGGTCCGGCCGCGCGCGCGAAATCCTCCGCGGTCATCATTCGGGGCGACCCCAGCAAGCCAGAAATGGTCAAAGTGAACATTGCCAGGGGAATGAAAGGCCGGGCCGAGGATAACCCGCTTATTCAGGCGGGAGATGTTATCTACGTGCCCGAGCGCATCATCACCGACTGGCGGGATATTGCTCAGGCCCTGACCACTATACGCCTCTTCATGGTGTTCTAACACAGATGGATGAAATAAACCTTTCGGATTACTTTCAGATTATTGCCCGGCGCAAGAGGTTGATAGCCGCAACGACGTGTCTGGCCCTCGTCGTTGCGGCTGTTACGCTCCTTGTGCTGCCGCAGACCTACCGGGGCAAAGCGGTGCTCTTGTTTCCCC
Source organism: Armatimonadota bacterium (assembly GCA_016190935.1). Classification (GTDB taxonomy): domain Bacteria; phylum Armatimonadota; class UBA5829; order UBA5829; family DTLH01; genus JACPPP01. The sequence continues at coordinate 9,358 of JACPPP010000234.1, forward strand.
AGGGGAGTCAGGCCGGCGCGGAGCTGATGTCCAAGCTTGTTGGCCTCCCCTCCATCGCTAATCTGGGCGGCTCGGTGAAGAACGAACCTGAAATGTACGCCGATATATTGAAGAGCCGGACGGTCAGCGAGCAGGTAGTGCGCGATCTGCACCTGGACTCTCTCAAAGTCGAATGGGACGACCTGAAGCCGGTGGATGTAGAGATCACTAAGGGTGGAGCCCTGGAGATGAGCGCCTACGTGCCGAGTAGCTGGGTTAAGAGGGGGGAACTCGAGTGGCTTAACGGCAGGTATCCCAACGCAAGCCTGAAACGAAAGACGGCGGGGCTTGCCGCCGAGCTTGCAAATACCTATGTGACGTGTCTTCAAGATTTCGATAGAAAACACGCCCTTGGCGCCGGGCGACGCCAGAGACGGTTTCTTGAGGGAGAGGTAGAGAAAACCCGGCAGGAGCTCAAGAAGGCCGAGGAAGCGCTCGAGCGGTTTAAGAGGGCTAACCCGGTGGTTCCTCCGCCGGAGGCAGCCACACAGATGCTCGATCAGGTTATTGGTATCCGAACAACACAGATAGAGGCCGAGGCCGAGCTTGGCGATCTCGCGCGGAGCGTGGAAGAAGCCAGGGGAATCGTCGCAGACCAGGAGGAAACCCAGACTGCGGCCAAAGTTGTGCAGGAGAACCCCGTAGTCACTCAGCTCAAGATGCAGCTCGCGCAGGCCGAGGTCCGCAAGGCGCAGCTTCTTGAGAATATGTCCGAATCGCATCCTGACGTTGTTGAGGTTGACCAGGAGATAGCGAAGACAGGGGAGAAGATCCGCCAGGAGGTCGCCAGGGTGACCGCGAGCGAGACTCTGCAACTTAACCCGGTCCGCCAGGCGCTGGTTGAGAACCTTGCGAATCTGGAGATCAAGAAGTCCGGTGTCCAGGCGAGGCTCGATGCCCTTCGCGAGGTAATGGAGCGCACAGAAGGTAATTTGTCACGTCTGGCCGGAGACCAGATGCGTTACGTGCGCCTGCTGAGAGACGTCAAGGCGCTGGATAATGTTTACATTGCGCTCATGACCGAGTTCAGCCAGGCCAAAGTGGCTGAGGCCAGAGACCCCGAGGGATTTACTGTCCTCGACTGGGCGATACCAGAGAAATACCACAACAGGCCGAAAAGAAAGGTTGTTCTGCTGGTCAGCCTGATGCTCGGATTTATCGGCGGGTGCTTTATCGCACTTGTTCAAGAGAGCGGGCGCGCTCGAAAGCACGCACCCGAGCAGGACGCCCGGTCAGTGCCCGTCGGACGCCTTTAGCTGTCAGCGGTTAGCGATCAACTTTCAGCAGGGGCCGGACCGACGTCCGCAAGAGATGCACCGGGGAGGAATCTCCCCGGCGATGTGCGCCTGTGAGCGTGCATGGCTAGAGAGGTGGAAGTCCTCTTCAGGCATACGCTCTCCGGCCTGTAGCCGACTGTAACTGCGTCACCGTGAGGTGGGGTGGGGAGCAACAGGAGG
>JACPPP010000250.1 GCA_016190935.1 Armatimonadota bacterium
AAGCGGGAGCTAAGCCGCTCCCGCACTCCATAGAAAGCCTGTCGATGCTGTGAGTCAAAGCCATTTTGCATTTTTCATTATCTCTTGTTCCGGAGCGTTCCCATGCCCCATGACCCATGTCCCATGACCGATTGAGGCAGTCAATGCTGACACGTGTTATTAGTGCTTTTATTGGAATCCCGGTCGTAGTTGTGCTCGTCTTCTGGCCGGGAGGGGTTCCGTTTGCGATCCTGGTCGGCGCTGCTTGTCTCATCGGTCTACTGGAGTTCTACGGCGCGGCCAGAGCGGGCGGAGCAAGGCCGCACGTCCTCTTCGGCGCGGTGGCCTCAATTCTCTTCATTTATGAAGCGCAGTGGGTCGAGTTCGGGTCCCGCTACTTCATACCCACGTTGATTGCCGTTGTTCTTTTGGCCTTCACCGTCGAGCTTGTGCGCGTCTCCCGAGCGCCGTTTGTAAACGTTGGAGTGACGATCCTTGGGCTGTGTTATGTGGTCTGGCTCCTCGTCCACTTCATCTGGCTGAGGCAGATGGGAATGGACAAGGTCGGGCCATGGAACCTGGAGGCAAGTGCATGGCTCGTTATGTTCGTCCTTGCCACCACATGGGCCACGGACACCGGCGCGTACTTCACCGGCAGGCTCTACGGAAAAAAGAAACTCGCTCCTAACATAAGCCCCGGAAAGACAGTTGAAGGCTCAGTCGGCGGACTCGTCAGCGCGGTTATCGTCGGTGCGGCTGTGGGAGCACTTATCAACCTGCCTCAACCGCACGGACTGATCCTGGGCGGGCTGATGGGTATCGTCGGGCAGGTTGGCGACCTTGTTGCTTCGGCCATGAAGCGCGAGGTTGGTGTCAAGGATTTCGGAGCCATCATGCCGGGGCACGGAGGCATCCTCGACCGAATCGACAGCCTGCTCTTCACCGGCCCGGTTTTCTTCTGGTATCTTACGATCTTCCTGCTGCCGTGGATATACCTTTAGCCCTGGGATGTGGGAACGAGGTGGGCGCATTGGGTATTGACTGCAAGCAGATGTTTTCAGTAAGTCAGCAAAACCATGCTCATACTTCGTGCGGAAGAGTTGGTTGACGTACGCCCAATAATGGCATAATATATAGGCATAATAATTGAACGCATATAGGGGGCATATCATGCGTACCACATTGGACGTGGATGAAGGCCTGCTGCGCGAGGTTATCGAGTTTTCGGGCGCTAAGAGCAAGAAAGAAGCTGTGAACGCGGCAATGGCGGAGTATGTCAGGGCGCGGAAGCTCCAGAAGCTGATCGGACTGCTTGGTAAGCTGGACATCGAAGACAACTGGCAGGAACTTGAAGAACTGGAGCTGAGAGAGCTTGAGGAACTCGACCGAGCACGGGGGGCAGAGCAAGATGAGCAATATCCTAGTTGATACTTCTGTCTGGATAGAAGGTTTCAGGCATGCTGAATCCGAGGCGCAGAGAACACTGACTTATCTGCTGCAAGAAGAGCGCATTGTAACGGCAGGCGTAGTTATTGCGGAGCTTCTTCAGGGCGAAAAGAGCGAACGGCGTGCGGTGGAGATAGAATCACTGATGCTATCGCTGCCCGTGCTGCCCGACGAAGAGAATACGTGGACTTCTGCGGCACGTATATCCCGTTCTCTGCGCCGGTCAGGCATCGTTGTTCCACTTACCGACCTCCTGATCGCTCAGCTTGCCATCGAAAACGACTGCCTTATCTACACACTCGATTCTCACTTCGACCGTATACCAGATCTGCCCCGTTTCACTCCTACGAGCAGGTAGCCGCAGGCACGGGGTGGTGCGCGAGCGGCAAGATAGAGTAACTGAACCTCCAGCATTCACGCCTCTAGTCTTCGGAACACCTGCTAAGGAGGGCTGTGGATTATTCCGATAATAATTATCGAGGTGTGTCGGATGCTTCTTGTATTTATTGCTGGATGGGTACTGGGAAGTTTCGCTATTTATAGCTATCTTGTGTTAACCGCAAGGGAATCGCCGCATCCCGAATGTATGGACTGCCGCGAGGAAAGTTGCGAAGGCTGCAGCACCCTGGCTGCTGCTCAGCAGGACAGGTATCGGTTGGCGGCATGAGAGATCTTGATCGCGCGCGATCTCCTCGCCCATTGATCGCGCGTGATCTCCGAATCGCGTGCGAAACAGAAAGATGCGATTTGAAATCCCGGATCACACCATATGTAGATAGCCTACAATCGCACTGGTGACTATGAACGTAATTGCGGCCACCTTGGTAACGTAGGCAAGCTTCTCCTCACCGCCGGGCTTGCCGCGAAAAGCTGATTCTGCCTTCCCGCCTATAGTACCCGTCAGCCCTTCGCTCTTCGTAGCCTGCGACATAACGATCGCCAACAGCGCCACTGCGGCGATTAACTGTACGATACTCATTATAGTTGTGAGCACTTCCATAAATCTGATAACTCCCCGGCTGCCGGATATTCCAATCCGGTCACAAAAACTTGTTCCTCGAACCAATCTTATTTTAACAAATCCTGCCGGTCAGGTCAAATCGGGATCAGGCCAAGCTTCCTGCTGAGTCTATTGACATGCCATACGCACAGACGTTATTATTGGACCAGCAAGCCAAATAAGATCTCTGGCATCTTCACAGTGAACCGTCAAACATGTCTGGCATTTACCCAGGACGATATATGCATACCAGATCGTCCGGGATATCCAGATCCCGTACGATCTGGTTCTGTTTGGTTCTGTTTCGGGCGCGATGGTGATATCGCGCCCGATGTGCGCCTGTGAGCGTGCATGGC
>JACPPP010000229.1 GCA_016190935.1 Armatimonadota bacterium
ATACACCCCCGCTTAAGCTGACCTCTGCGTGGAGATCGAAGACACCAAGGTTTCCAGTGAGCGTGCTGTCCATGGTCTTGACGACGCTCGCACTTGCGGCGACCACGGTAACCAACGCAAGCATCACGACCAGAGTCGTAACTCCAAAGAACCGTCGAGCTACTAACATCTGCTTCTCCTTTTACCGTAAGTGATTATGCTTACAGTTTCCTTCCGCTGCAAGCACACTATGTTGTGGGAAACTGAACTTAAGGCGCCTGCTTGCGCAAACCACGCGCAAGCTTGCTCGTATGAGAAATACGCTTCTATTCTAAAAGCTCCGCCCGGCCCGCGTCCAGCCGGCGGATGATGGTTTCAACTGCCTCTATCAGCACTATCATGTATATAATCCCTTTTTGTCTGCTTGTCAAGGGGTTTCCCACAATTTTTGGCAAAATTTGAAAAACTGGTAATATTACCAGTATTCAGCGAGCAAGGCGGTTGCTAAGACACAATCCAGGGGTTCTCCCTTCTCTCCCGCCCGACCGTCGAATTCTGATACTAATTCGACTCAACGCAACGCTTCAGGTATAATTAACAGGTAATACTTCATAGGCTCATCTGTCCGATAATAATAGATACATGCTCCTTTATCGAAATCGGAGGATTCTCTTGTTATGCCCAGAATCGCTTTCGCAATATTCGTTGCGCTGCTGACGGCCCAGGCTTTGGCTGACGAACCGGCTGCCGGCGCACCGGAAATTGCGATCATCCATTACAATCAACTCGACAAAGGCAAGTTAGAGGGAACCGCGAAGAAAATCAGCTTCATTCCGATAACAGGGCTTCCGGGCCAGACTCCGCTGCTCAAGCTGACAAATAAGATGCCGGGCCAGCGCAAGGTGCTCGTCCGCATTCTGGACCTGAAGGAACCGGAATACGACCTCTACATCGACACAAATGCTGACGGCATCAAGAAATACTACAGCAGCCCCCCCAGAGGCAACGCGCCTGACCTGCCGGATAACAGCGTCTATTTCGCTGGAGTCAGGAAGAGGGAAGACCTCGAATCCGGAATATTGTTAACGTTTCCTGCGTCTCATATCCCGCCTGAGCTTTCAGATTATCTTTCGCGGCTGAAAGCCAGAGGTCTGGCCGGGGCAGCGCGCTATCAACAGGCCAAGAAAGAGGCGGACGGCAGCCTGTGCCTGGCCGTAATGAAAGGAGTCGCCCGCTGGGTCGAGAACCTGGAAATGAACGATGAGCGTGTGAGAACAGTGAATGTTATCGTTGTGCCTGCCGGGCGGTCTTTTTCCGTAGCCGGGTCAGGGATTGTTCCACCGCCTGAGAACTTCGAAGCGATGGTTATGGGCATCGGAAACGCAGTCCAAGCCGCAAGGAGCGATGTAGTCAAGCGCGTCAAGAACCCGGTTTACCGCTTCGACACGCTCGATGCCATAACCCCAATAGACTTCAAATTGACCGTCTCGGGAGCGGCTGCTCCGGGGAACAAGCTCTTTGTTCAGGCTTTTCTCACAAACTGGACCGATAGGGAAGTCACTGGAAAGGTCAGGCTGAACGTTCCGTCGGACTGGACAGTGAGCGAGATAGCTTCGTCCGTAGACATGCAGGGCTATTCGAAAAGGTCCATAGCCAAGTTCTCGGTGGCAATCCCGAAGAATACGACACAGAAGACCGCGAATATCAGCGCGGACGCTGATCTGAACGTTGAGGACGTCGAGGTCAAGCTGCAGGCAAGCCCCAGCAAGTAGGCGCTTCTGACTGAAATCACGTGCAAAACGCACAGCTTTTTTAACACGAAAACACGAAAGGAACGGAAGAGGTGTTGGGTGATAGGTGCTGGGTGTTGGGTTAGGGATGGCTTTTCCACCACCTAACACCCAACACCTAACACCCGTCTTCAGTGTTTCCGAAGCTAAAGACTCTCCTTTCTTTCGTGTTTTCTTTAGGTTTTTCGTGTTGTCGTGATTCAACTGGTTCCGGCTATGCCGGGTTAGTTTTTGGAGAGTTATTTGGCAAGAACGACAAAGAGGACCGGAAAAGATAAGCCCGCCGTGGGCGTCAGCCGCGCGCCGGCTCCAGTCTATCTCCTGCTCGCAGTGCTTCTGCTCGGCGCTATGTACGGGCGAAACCTGAGCGGAGACACGTGGTGGCATCTCAAGACCGGCCAGTGGATTGTCGAACATCGCGCGCTGCCGTTTGAGGACCCGTTTTCGTATACGGCCCGCAATCCGGTGATCCTGCACGAATGGGGAGCGGAAGTAATCCAGTGGGCGGCCTACATCATTTCGCCCTCGGCCCTTGCGTTCATGTCCGTTGCGCTGATCTCCGCGGCATTCATGCTCGCATTCAGGAACGCGCTCGCAAGATCGAGACATCTGCTTGCATCGTTTGTAGTCACGGCGGCAGGAGCGCTTGCAGCGGCGGGGGTTTCCGAGATGCGCCCACAGGTCTTCTCGTTCGTATTCTTCGCTGTGTTCGTCCTCATCCTGCAGAGGTTCTACGAGCGCGGCGGAAAGATAATCTGGGTGCTTCCTCCGATAATACTGATCTGGGTCAACCTTCACGCAATCTTCCTTATGGGCCTTGTGCTGATTGCGATTGAGACGGCAATTGCGGTGATCTCCCCGCCGGAGTGGGCGAAAGCTTCCGCTCGTCCGCGTCTTGCATCAGCCGGACCGCTCGCCGCAGTGGGGGTTGTATCGGCGCTCCTCGCCTTGATAAATCCCAACGGCACGGCTCCTTACGTTTACCCGTTCCATGTTCTCGGCCATCCGGCTGCGTCAAGTTTGACCGTCGAATGGAAATCCCCGGATTTCCATACCTGGACTGGCAGATCGCTTCTTGCGCTCTACGCAATGGCGGCACTTGGGTTGGCATCGCTTCGCGGTCGGCCTGCGGCCAGAGATTTTGTGTATGTGGCCGCATTCGGCGCGGCCTCGCTGATCTCACGAAGACATGGAGCGCTCTTCGCGATAGCCTGCGCCGGCCCCATTGCCGTCTGGCTGTCCTCCGCGATCGATGAAGCAGCTTCACGGCTTGCGGAGAGAAGGCTCGATGTGCTGGCAGGTAGAGCCTCCTGGGGAGTCCTGGCAGTCCTGGTGGGGGTCTTGTTTGTCTGGCGGATTTCCGATGCTAAGGGCAAAGCGCCGTTCGACTATATGAATACGTCAGAGGTGTTTCCGTCCGCCGCATGCGACTTCCTCGAAAAAGTCGATATAGCCGGGCCTATGTTCAACGAATACAATGTGGGAGGTTACCTGACCTGGCGGCTCTGGCCGAAGCACAGAGTCTTCGTGGACAGCCGGCAGGAGCCCTTCTTCGACGGCGCTTTCGAGGAGTGGATGTATGCGTCGAGCTGCGCCGCACCGGGGATCTGGCAGGAGATATTCGAACGCCGGGGATTCAACTTCGCTGTGCTGAGCCCCTCGACGCCGCTCGCATCGGTGCTGTCGGACCGGACTGACTGGGTACGTGTGTTCGCGGACGACAAGGCCCTGATTTTCGTGCGTAACCTCCCCGAAAACTCGTCCGCAATCAGTTCAGCAGTTAGCCTCCTGAACCGCTATGTAGCAAGTGACGATAGGAACTGAATAGTTCTATGATACGAAGTGAAGCCGTAGAACTCCATTCCAATCCAGGAGCTTGAGAGCACATCGGGTGGGGCTCCGCCGATGCTGGCGGAGATTGCAAGCGATCTGACTATCGCGTGTCCGACTATGGCTGCCACTCCGATCCCAAGCACTCCTCCAAGGAGAGGGTCGAAAGTCTCTAGCGAGATCAGTGTATAGTCGTAGCCAAGCTTGCCCAAGAAGAGCAGTATGCCGCCGACCAGTACGAAAAGCCCCGCAAAACAAATCGCCTCGTTTGCCAGCGCTTCATGCGAGAATCGAACAGAGTTTGCGGCAACAGGAGCCAACATTGGGACTGCTCGAATTGTTACGAACAGCGCGGCGAAGTCGAATATCGCCTTTCCAAAGCCTCGCTTGGTTTCCACCACTACAGCCGCGATGAGAAGCGACAAAAGCACGATGTCGATAGGATTCACCGTAAGCCACCACCCCAAAATCCAGGGCAGCGAGCGGCAGCCGGGGGTCAGGTCCTAACGATCTTGAGCGCGCCGTAACCGACGACCTGGTCATCTTCCCCAATGATGTCCCCAGAAGTATAGTAGGACAACAACTCCGCCCGCTTCCCACCGAGAATTGAGCACGCGGCAATCGCCACGGCCGTGGGAACCACGCCGCACATGGATATCTGGCGCGTCGCAACTACATCCACCAGCTTCCGGTAGTCCATCGACTTTATGGCCGCTATAGCTTCCGAGTCGTCTTTCTCGGCTACGATCTTCGGTTCGTAGTGAGTAAAGTCGGTGCTGGCGATCACGACGGCGTTTTTCCCATCAAGCGCGTGTGCGATAGCCCTACTTAATTCTTCCGCATATAGCGGCACATCTTCCCATACAAGAACAGAGAGTATAATGGGGACGATTTTGGTCTTCGGGCCGAGATACTGCAGGAACGGAAGTTGGACCTCAAGAGAGTGCTCGAGAAGATGCGCCGATTCGTCTATAGACAGCAGGCTCGAAGCTTCCATCGCGGCATGAGCAGCCTCTGAGTCTATCTCGGTCTTTCCAAGAGGAGTAAGCCACGCCCCGTCCGGCACGATGGCAGCCGGAGACCTGGCGCTGCGGTGGCTCGGTCCGAGAAGAACTACGGTGTCTGGAATACCATCCTGAGCGAGTTCGAAATATGCGAACGCGGCGGCGCTGCCGGAGAACTTGTAGCCTGCGTGGGGACAGACGAGTCCGACTATATCGCGTGTGATGATGGGCGCCGGCAACGGCAGCCTCCCCGGACCGTATGGCCCGAGGAAGCAAGCATCCATCGCCTCCCGAAGCTCATCGGGATCGCTTTCATAAAACATACCTGCTACTGCCGGCGCGCGTAACATCTTGCATCCTTCCTTGAAAATAGAGGTCAGACGTCCGAGGTCGGAAGTCGGAATAAGAACTCCAATCTGAAATCTGCAATCTCAAATCTGAAATCCCTCCGGCCCCCGGCTCCCAGCCTCGACTGGCTAAAGTGGGTTTACGGGCCTTCCATTTACGCGCTTCTCGAAGTGGACATGAGGTCCCGTGCTCCAGCCGGTGCTGCCCGAGCGCGCAATAACCTGCCCCTTGCTCACTTGAGCGCCTACCCCGGTAAGAAGCCTGGAATTGTGGCCGTAGAGGGTCGAGACTCCGCCGCCGTGGTCGATCACTACCGCGTAGCCATAGGCGCCCATCCAGCCTGCCATTATCACCTCGCCGCTTGCCGCCGCATGGACCGGAGTCCCCGTAGGGCATGCGAGATCGACTCCCCGGTGAAGAGACCGTACCCCTGTTATCGGGTGAACGCGGTAGCCGAACCTACTGGTGATCCTCCCCGAAACCGGCTGGCCAAGGCCGCCGGAGAACTTCCTTGCAAGTCGCTGCTGTCCGCGCGGCGTGGCTTGCAGAGCCATGATGGAGGCCTCGATTTTTTCGGACTCGGCCTCCAGCGCCGCCAGCATCCGCTCGTACTTCTCGCGGTCGTTTTCTATGGCCTGGAGTTGAGTTTCTTTTTGGCTGGCAAGCTCCGCTGTTTCATCACGGTTCCTAATGAGATCGGCTTGAAGCGCCGCTATCCGTTCGACTTCAGCCGCTTGGGCCTCTTTGTCCCGCTCTATCTGCTCGCGAGCGGCTTCTATCTCTTTAACCAGGGCGACATCGCTTGCGACTATCTGCCTGACGTAATAGCCGCGCGACGTGAGTGTCCTCATGTCACGCGATCCCAGCAATACGTCGACATACGCGACATCATCGCCCTGATATATGTCCACAAGCCTTCCTGCCAGAAGATTCCCTCTCCGCTCGAGCTGGCGCTGTGTCCGCGCCAGGCGCCTTTCAATTATCTTGAGCTTCTCCTCAGACCGCCCGAGATCTATCTTGTTTTCGATCACCTTGTCCTGCGCCGACTGAAGCTGTCTCTGTGTCACGAGATATTGGCGCGCAACCTGCTTCTCCTCAGCCTTCGTCTTCCGCAACTGCGTCTTGACATTCTCTATCTTGCGGTTAACCTTTTTCAGGTCGCGGTTCAGTTTGCCTCTGCTCACGCCTCCACCGGCAAATTGGGCCGATACCAGCGAGAGCAGCGCTAACAGCGCAACAAATAGATGAGCTTTAGATATACGACGTTCCACGAGCACCACCGTCCACAATTACCAACTGTGCATAGTTAGATCAGTCTCTTGGTTCTTTGAAACGCGTCCTTCGACGAGCTCAGGATGCGCGCAACCAGCGAATAACGCGAAAGAAGCTGTCAGCCGTCAGCTATCAGCCATCAGCCTTTGGCGGAGGCGGGGTCGGAGGAAAGATTCCTCCGACAACACAAGGTTAGGAGCCAGAAGCCGGACGGATGTCCGGGGAACTTGCGCCGGGGAGGAATCTCCCCGGCGATCATAGCAGAGGAATCTGCCGGCCATCATAGCTGGATAGGGATATCTCCAGCCATCGTACGTGCTCCTTACCAACCCCTATCACCCAGCCCTTGATCCGGCCCCTGACACCTGATCCCCGGCCCCCTTTTTTCGCGTTATTCGCGCTTCTTCGCGTCTTTCGCGTTTCAAAAAACTACTTTCATTTTCGGCAGGATTCAGGTTCTAAGAAAGCGTCTGATCGAGACGAAACTCCCCAAAGCGCCAATAAATGCGCCGGCCATAGCCAGGGACATCGAGAACTGGCGAGAGTCCACTCCGCTCGATATGTCTCGGAGCAGCGGCGGGAAGCGCTCCTGCACCACGTTGACTATGTATCCACTTCCGAGCGAGATCAGTCCGCCGGCTATCAAAGCTCCCATGGCTCCGAGAATAATCCCCTCAAGAACCAGTGGAATCCGAATGAACCAGTTCGTGGCTCCGACAAGCTGCATAATCTGGATCTCGTGCCGGCGCGCGAACAGGGTCAATCTAATGGCATTACTGATAATAAAGATTGTGGTGAAGCAAAGGACAAGCGCAGCGGCAAAGCCGAGGATTTTGACCAGGTCTGCGACGGCTTTGACGCGGCCGTAGGTCTCTCTGGAATCGGTTACGTGCGCCACTCCGTTGATGTGTCGTATCTGGTCCGCCAACCTGCTGGTCTTTCGGGAATCCTTTGATTCGATGTGCAGGGCGTAAGGAAGAGGGTTACCGGTCACGCCGCCGAGGTCTATCTCAGTGTTCATCCGGCGCTTGAAACTGGCCCACTCCTTCTCCCTGGACATCAGGGTGACCTTTCTGGCAAGAGGGAGGGCGCGTATCTGATCGCGCACCTCGATAGCCTTTTGCCTGCTTTCCCCGACCGGCAGATAGACTGCAATTTCGAACCTTGCAAGCTGTCTCTCGACAAAATTGTGGCTGCCTAAGACGAGGAGCAGAAAGGCTCCGAATATGGCCATGGATAATGCCACTATCGAAATTGAGGCCACCGCCATAATCCCGTTTCGCCAGATTCCGATGAACGCTTCCTGTATTAGGTATTCAACATTCCTGAGGTTCACTGTTACACAAACTTTCCGGTTCGGGCACGTGGTGATACATGCCCCTGTCCTGATCACGTATGATTAAGCCATTGTCGAGGGCTACCACCCTGCGCATCAACCGGTCCACGACCTGGTTGTCGTGCGTTGCAACGAAGACCGTAGTGCCTCTGGCATTGATGCGCGAGAGGATTTGAATAATGCCCCACGACGTATCCGGGTCCAAATTCCCGGTCGGCTCATCGGCTATTAAGATCGGTGGATTGTTGACAAGCGCGCGCGCTATCGAGGCCCTCTGCTGTTCGCCGCCGGAGAGTTCAGCCGGAAACGAATCGCACCTGTGTATCATGCCGACTAGGTCCAGAGCCTCGGATATTCGCTTCCTTATCTCCCGGCGAGGCACAGAAATGACTCGCAGAACGAACGCAAGGTTCTCCCAGACCGTCTTCTGTGGAAGAAGTTTGAAGTCCTGGAAGACTACACCGATCCGCCGCCTCAGGTAAGGCACTGCGTTTCGGGGAATTGCCGTGACATCCTGCCCGGCAACGAAGACCTTCCCCTGGCTTGGGAAAAGCTCCCGGTATATCAATTTAAGAAGCGAGGACTTACCGCTGCCGCTCGGTCCCACAAGGAACACGAACTCGCCCCGTCCTACGCGTAGGTTCACGTCCGACAGTGCTTTCACACCGTTCGGGTAGACCAAAGAGGCGCTGCAAAACTCTATCATTGGCTCCAGGTCTCCCACAGCCCGCGTCTTTCGCAGAGCTGAAATTCTCCAGGCCGCCCAACTCTGGCCGGCCTGTAGGTAATTATACCTGAACAGTCTCGTCAACGCAAATCATTCACAAATCCGGGTATTGCCCGTATCGATCATCGTGGCTCCTTGTTCGTCTTTCTTGCCTCCAGAACCGCGGAGACGCGGAAGGCACAATGGAGTTGCGGAATCCCTCCCTATCTGGTTCCGCGTCTCCATCCCTTCCCCGCTTCCGCGGTTCAGGTATAATCCGTTAGGCGGGGAACACCTAGCTTCACGATATTAGTCTGTGCGTTGTACTTGACAGTGACGTTTCGGTGGCATAGAATTGCCGTGACGAGAGGAGTCATGCGATCAGATGAAGTTTCATAACAGCAGCGCCGAATTATTCCTGCCGGACGGTGCTTCGGCGGACTTTGCCCTTGCCCGCACCACGCACCTGGGCGTCTCGGCACACCAGGACGATCTGGAGATAACGGCCTACGATGGGATTCTCCGATGCTTTGGGCGCGATGATAGATGGTTCACCGGTGTCGTCGTGACCAATGGCGCCGGCAGTCCCAGAGACGATCTTTATGCCGCCTACTCCAACGAAGATATGCGAAAAGTGAGAAAAAGGGAGCAGAAGAAGGCCGCCGTGATAGGCGAGTACAGCGCCTGTGCGATGCTCGATTATCCGAGCTCGGCAGTAAAGGATCCCGAGGACAGGAGAGTCTTACACGACCTGGAGCAGATCATTCGAGCGTGTGCGCCATCGGTCATCTACACTCATAATCTCGCCGACAAGCATGACACTCACGTCGCCGTTGCGGCCAGGGTTATCAAGACGCTGAGAGACCTGCCTAAAGAAGTCCGGCCGAAGCAGGTATACGGATGCGAGGTCTGGAGGGACCTGGATTGGATGAATGATGAGGACAAAGTGGCCTTCGACGTAGCCGGGCACGAAAACCTCGCCGCATCGCTTCTTGGCGTGTTCGACTCGCAGATTTGCGGCGGAAAACGCTACGACCTTGCAACCATTGGCCGCAGGCGCGCCCACGCCACCTACTATGCTTCTCACGGGACGGATATTACGACCGCTATGATGTTCGCCATGGACCTTACGCCCCTCGTTGACGATCCCCAGATGAATATAAAGAATTACGTCACGGACTACATCCGAAGGTTCGAGCAGGATGTGCTATCTCGGCTATCGAGGTTTATTGGATAATAACAGATGGAATGTATATGAACCGATCGTCCGATCGTCCGGGATCTCCTGATCCCGGACGGGAGTTGTTCCGTCGGACAGCTTGTCTGCCGACGGCGGCCCCGCAGGGCCGAGAAGCTGATAGCTAATCAGTCCTTAAAGCCCGATTTGTCGAAGAAATCCCTGAGCCTCTTGCGCTCTTTGTATTCCCTGATCCATTTGAGCGGGTTCAGTTTGGCCAGGAGGCTGGGCTTGTTGTAGAGGCGTATGACTTCGCCCCTGTCCTGTCTTCGCACCGGGAAGTCGAACGACCTCCCGGTGCGGACATACCAGTAGGAGAAGGCGCAGCCCGCGAGGGCGAAAATCCCCAGCGCCAGACTTACCCTGCCGTAGCTCACGAGCACTATTGCCACGTCGAGCAGGGCAAGGTATTTCAGTTTCATCGGAATGATGAAGAAGAACAATATCTGCTGTTCAGGATTCAGCATCGCGAACGCCACTGTAAGCCCCGCGAGCGGAAGCCACAGTCCGGCTGCCGATGAGTTGGTGTGCCCCAGCATCCCGCCAATGAACAACCCGATTGCAGAGATGGCGGACATCGCGAAGAAAAAGATGGCGAAGGTTCGGCTGCCCCAGGACCTCTCCAGGCTGCCTCCCGTGACCCACAGCCAGTACCCCTGAAAGAGGAGGTTGATCGGGCTGAACGTGAGCGCAATCAGCGGGTACGTGATTAGTGTCCACGGCATTAAGACCACCAGCCGCGACTCGTAGGCCAGATACGGCACAAGCGCGGACCTGGCCGCACCAAAAAGCACGACGGCCAGGAACGTCGCAATATTCACCAGGATAAGCAGCTTTGTGACCGGTATCCTGTCCACCACCAGCCAGTATACGAACTTCTCCGTGACCGTTTCGCCTCTCATTTAGTTCTCTGCATCCTTTCAAAGATTGCCAGCCTGACTCTACCATGTTACCAACTGTTCGGCTGAATGTCGATAGGGGCAGAGAAAGGCCGGTTGACGCCAGCGAGCTGACAGGGTACAATTTAATATACGGATCGAACGTTCCGGCGTTCCAACTTGGACTGCGGATCTGTAGACTTACTATGGCTGATGCATCTTCTGAATGAGAGGATGGTAAGGTGATATGAACTGGATGAAAACGTTTCTTTTGATGGGAGCACTGACGGCGCTGTTCATGCTCATCGGGAACATGTTCGGCGGACGGAGCGGGATGATATTCGCGTTCGTCCTGGCCGCCGGAATGAACTTTATGAGCTACTGGTTCAGCGATAAGATCGTGCTCACGATGTACCGAGCGAAGCCTGTGTCGGAGGCAGAGGCGCCGGATCTCTACAGGACTGTGGAGGGACTGGCGCGGCAGGCTGGCTTGCCGATGCCGAAGCTCTACGTTATGCAGACGGACATGCCAAATGCGTTCGCTACGGGACGCAACCCGGACCACACGGCTGTGGCCGTAACCTCAGGTCTGATGCGGATGCTGAACAGTGAAGAGATTGAGGGAGTGATCGCCCACGAACTGGCGCACGTGAAGAACCGGGACATCCTGATCGGCACGATCGCTGCAACGATGGCCGGGGCTATTATGATGCTTGCCAGTATGGCCAGGTGGGCCGCAATCTTCGGCGGGTCCCGCGGTGACGACGACGAGGGTGGCGGCGCGGGTCTGATTGGACTTCTTGCGATAACCATACTCGCCCCGTTTGCCGCTCTTGTTATCCAAATGATGATTTCAAGGTCTCGAGAGTACCTGGCGGACAGTTCAGGCGCGCAGATATCGGGCAAGCCGCTAGGTCTCGCGAACGCACTTCTCAAGCTTGAACGTGGCAATGAACTGCCACACGCGGAACCTGCTCCGGCGACGGCCCATATGTTTATCGTGAGTCCGCTCAGTGGAAGATCGATCTCCTCACTTTTCAGCACTCATCCACCTATAAAGGACAGAGTGGCGAAGCTCCGCGCTATGTCAGACTCATATCGTGTGGGGTAGAGCCCAGCCTCCTGAACCGGGGAGACGGGGAAGGAATTCCCCGTCTCAGACCATTCCTCGCTTCCCCGGTTCAGGTACCACATGCCATAAGAACAACGCCAAAGCGGTTTGTCAGAGCGATCTCCGTTGTTTCGGGGAACCCCTTCCCCGAAACAACTCGGCAATCAACGCCCGGTTTCGGGGTAAGGGTACCCCGAAACAACGGAATTCCTCGCTTCCCCGGTTCAGGTATTACACGTCAGAAGATCAACGTCAAAGCGCTCTATCAGAGCGATCTCGCGTAGCTGATGCCGCTCCACCAGTGTTTGCCGAATCCGCCACCTTTTATTGTGAGTCCTCTATTCTTGGGCGTATACGTCAGTCCCGTAATCAGGTCCTGTCCATCGTGAAGCGCAATGGCTCCTATCTCGGGTGTGAGGAGCGCCTGTACGCCGCCGAAAAGACCGGCGTGCCTGTCCTCACCGAGCAGCGTCCAGTCCTTGGTTCCGAGGCTGGCGTGCAGCCTGACAAGCGGGAGCTTTGGTCCACCCGGCAGCATCGGGGTCACGTTCTTCGCGGCGGAAATGAACCAGGACCTCTTGTCGGAATCGACCGGCCCGTTGGTCGTCGTTTCCCCGGTGATATTGCGGCCGCCGATAACTATGGCCGGGGTGACCGCCGTTTCGCCCAAGATCAGAAGGCTGGCGTTGACAATAGTTGACGTCTTATCCAGCGCCTTCTCCGGGTCGTAGCGGTGGACGTCGAGCTCGATGCGGTCAGTGAGCCCGATGTATACCGTCTGCGCCTGAAGCGATGACGGCAAGCCCACGGGCATATCGAGCCCGAGATAGTAGTAGGCTACATCGATCTCGCCGGCCTTCAGTTGGTTGGCGGTCGGCACGGTCACGATGTCGCCAGAGTAGGCTGCCCCTGCAGCGAGCAGCACAGCGACGATGATCACAATTGCCTTCATTTTCCTTTTGACCTCCTGGGTTGAACCACTCGCGGCTTGTTTCCGAGCGATTCAGATCATGCCGGATTCACTAACATTAACCAGTGGAACCGGCCAAACATCTGATTAGGTTATTCTATATCGCTGTGCTTGTTTCCTCCTACCAGATGGCTTAAGACAGCAAATATATCTCGTGAAAATGCACACAAACTCTTGACCGGCGGCCTGATGATGAGTTATTATAGCTACAGAGCAGGTTGAAATGTCTCCGCCAGACGGCTGTTCGACTGCGAAACCGGACTGAATTATGGGCCAATTATTCACCGAAACCAAAGAAGAAATATGCGCGGATATTCTTGTCCACGGCGCAGGTGTGAACCCTGACTTTACGTCTGAGGTGCAGGACCTCAGCAGAGAGCGGGTCGCCGGGTGTTACCAGTGCGGCGAATGCACCGCGGGATGCCCCGCCGCGTTCGCTATGGATCTGACACCGAACAAAGTGATGCGGATGGTCCAACTGGGCTGTGAGGGTCCGGTGCTGTCTAGCTCGACTATCTGGCTTTGCGCCGGTTGTGAGACCTGCGCGGCCCGATGCCCGCGAGAGCTTTCCGTTGCCAAGGTAATGGACGCCTGCCGCGAGATTGCGATGAGGAAGGGCATCAAGCCGAAAGAGGCGGATGTTGTGACGTTCCACAGGCAGTTCTTGGCGGACGTAGAACGGAATGGACGCATATTTGAGGCGGGCATGCTCGCGCGTTACAAACTGCTGTCCGGCAATCTGTTTAACGATATCCCTCTCGGAATGAAGATGTTCTCGAAGGGCAAGCTCTCGCTTGTTCCCCGCAAGATCAGGGGTCTCAGAGAGATTAAGAAGTTTTTCACAAAGACGACACGCTGAACGGTATTATTAGATGAAGTTTGCATACTATCCAGGTTGTTCGCTGCATTCTACGGCGAAGGAATACGATGATTCGACACAGGCGGTCTGCCGCGCGCTTGGAATAGAGCTTGAGGAGATCCCGGACTGGAACTGCTGCGGAGCATCTTCGGCGCACGCGACCAGCCATGAGCTTGCTGTCGCCCTGCCCGCGCGGAACCTCGGAATAGCTGAACAGATGGGACTGGACGTTGTCGTGCCCTGCGCTGCCTGTTTCAACCGGATGAAGTCCGCCGAGGTAGCGATGAAAAACGGTAACGGAGTGGCTGAGGCAATAAACGCGGAACTCGAGGCTAAGTATACAGGCCGGATCACTGTGGAGCCGCTTGTCGAGCCGCTCGCCCGCCCTGAGGTGATCGAAAAGCTCTCTGCGATGGTCAGGAAACCGCTCTGCGGTCTTAAGGTGGCCTGCTATTATGGCTGTCTGCTTGTGCGGCCGCCGAAAATCATGGGGTTCGACGACCCGGAGGACCCCCAGTCGATAGACAATATAGCTCGGGCGCTCGGAGCGGAGCCGGTCGAGTGGTATTACAAGACGGAATGCTGCGGCGCTGGCTTCTCGCTCACTCGGGTTGATATGGTTCACAAGATGACGCACGACATCCTCCTCCGAGCGAAGAAGGCCGGAGCGCACGCCGTCGTCTGCGCGTGCCCACTCTGCCAGGCGAACCTGGATATGCGCCAGGCGGAAATCGAGAAGATTTACGGGACGACGTTCGATCTTCCCGTGTTTTATATAACCGAGCTTGTGGCGCTTGCGATGGACCTGCCGGGGACCAGGGGCTATTTTGGCAAGCACATGGTGGATGTGGCGTCCGCACTGGAGGCGATAGGGGCGGGGGAGGCTGCTGGGGCCAAGGAAGAGGCGTCTGCGGCGGCGGGGAAATCCTGAACCGCGGAGGCGCGGAAGTTTATGGAGACGCGGAAGGGCGAAATGCGAAAATCTGGTCCTGGCTATCAGCACACTGAGCTGACATCGCGCATCCTGGCGTGTGCTGTGGAAGTGCACAAGAGTCTCGGGCCTGGATTTGAGGAAACATTCTACCAGCGGGCACTGCACAGAGAATTGACCGCCGCTGGACTGGATGCCGTAAGAGAAGTTGATATCGAAGTTCATTACAAAGAGTTGGTCCTTGGCAAGAAACGTGCGGATTTCGTTGTAGAGCAGTGTGAGGTCAAGCGCTTGGCAAACTCGGGCAGGTGAGATGCTTAGCTCTCCGGCTTGAGGATTCAGGTTTCCGTGCTTCCGTCCCTTCCGCGTCTCCGCGGTTCAGGACGCACGAATCAACCGGTTTGACTGAAGTATAGAAACGCGAAGACACGAAGAGACGAAGACCGCGAAATGGCCACAGTGGAAGGCTGTGCGTCCTATCGGCAAGCTGTGTAAATAGCGTCTTTCGCGTGTTTCGTTCTTTCGCGCCTTCGTGTTTCAAAGGTGAGAAAAACGGCTATACGAATAAACTTTACACTGGATTGGCTAGACCATCAAGGATATATGAAATGAAATACACGGTCATATTGGAACGCGAAGAGGATGGCGGATTTCACGCTTTTGTACCTGCCCTGCACGGATGCCACAGCCAGGGAGATACTTTAGATGAGGCTGTTGAGAACATCCGTGAGGCAATGGAGGCGTACATTGAGAGCCTGAAGGCGCACGGCGAACCTTTGCCCGAAGAAGACATATATGTGAAACCTGTGGAGGTCGCTGCTTGAGTCCCGGCATTCCAGCCGTCACTGCAAAAGAGGTCGTCAGCGTGGCGGCAAACCTTGGATTTCGGTTGGACCGGCAGAAAGGGAGTCATGCAGTATTTGTAAGGGGTCGGGACAAGCTGCGCGTTGTTATTCCGATGCACGCTGGCAAGACCCTGAAACCCAAGACACTGGCGGGGATTATACGAGATCTGGGGCTAACGGTTGAGGAGTTCGTGGAGTTGCTGTAGCCGTGTAATATTCGATCCGATGAGCATGTGCAAGTTTGCACCATCCGCCGCACCGGGAGGTGCGGCATAACTGGGACCGGCGCGGTACGTGCCGGTCCATCGGATATCCCGGCCCATCAGAAGCGTGAGACTGCTGATCGCTGACAACTGAAAGCTGAGAGCTATACATGGCAAGAATCGGAGTATTTGTGTGCCACTGCGGCACGAACATATCGAAGACTGTGGACGTGGAGAAGGCTGCGGAGGCTGCGGCTAACTTCCAGGACGTCGTCTATACCACGAATTACAAATATATGTGCTCCGAACCGGGCCAGAACCTGATCCGGGAGGCGATACGCGAGCACAAGCTGGATCGCGTTGTCGTTGCAGCCTGTTCCCCCAGGCTGCACGAGCCGACCTTCCAGAAATGCATCGCTATGGAGGGCCTGAACGCCTATATGGCGGAGATGGCCAACGTCAGAGAGCACTGCTCCTGGGTCCACGATGACCGCGAAGAGGCCACGAAGAAGGCAATCGACATCATCGGAATGATGTCCGCAAAGGCCAGAAACGATCAGCCGCTCTATACGAAAGAGATTCCGATCACCAAGAAGGCTATGGTCATCGGCGGCGGTGTTGCCGGAATCAGGGCCGCGCTCGATATAGCTGAAGCAGGTTACCCGGTCATCCTCGTCGAGCGGACTCCCTCTATCGGCGGGCACATGGCGCAGTATGATAAGACCTTTCCGACCCTCGACTGCGCGGCATGTATCCTGACTCCGATGATGGTCGAGTGCGGAAGCCATCCGAACATAGAAATTTGGACCTACTCGGAGGTCGAGGAGGTGTCAGGCTTCGTCGGCAACTTCAAGGTCAAAGTAAGGAAGAGGGCTAAGGGCGTTATCGCTTCGAAATGTACCGGCTGCGGCATCTGCACCGAAAAGTGCGTCGTGAAGAAGCTCCCGAACCCGTTCGACGAGGGGACGGGCCTCCGTAATGCCATGTGGATCCCCTTCCCGCAGGCCGTGCCGAACATCCCGGTCATCGACAGGGAGAACTGCCGCCAGTATATCAAGGGCAAGTGCGGCGTCTGCCAGAAGATGTGTCCGAGCGACGCGATAGACTACGACCAGCAGGATGAGATAGTCACCGAAGACATCGGGGCAATCGTGGTCGCCACCGGGTTCAAGACCTGGGACTACTCGGGGATGGGAGAGTATGGTTACGGGAAACACCCCGATGTGATCTCCGGCATCCAGTTCGAGAGGCTGATGAATGCGTCAGGCCCGACAGAGGGCAAGATCAAGCGCCCGAGCGACGGCAAAGTGCCGGAAACTGTGGTGTTCATCTCCTGCGTCGGCTCGCGCGACGACAAGAACGGCTATCCGTACTGCTCCAAGGTCTGCTGCATGTATAATGCCAAGCAGGCGCTCCTTATGAAGGACAAACTGCACGACGCAAAGGCCTATGTTTTCTATATGGACATCCGCGCGAACGGCAAGGGATATGAGGAGTTCGTCCGCCGAACGATAGAGGACTACGATGCTACATATATCCGTGGCCGCGTGAGCAGAATCTTCCCGGAGGACGGCAAGATGGTGGTGCGAGGAGCGGACACACTGCTCGGCCAGCAGGTGGAGATCAGAGCAGACCTTGTGGTGCTTGCGACCGCGATGGAACCGCAGTCCGACGCCAAGGAGCTTGCCAGGAAGCTGGGGATTTCTACGGACGAGTACAATTGGTTCTCCGAGGCGCACCCGAAGCTCAGGCCGGTCGAGGTGCTGACGGCCGGGATCTTCCTCGCAGGCGCGTGCCAGTATCCGAAGGACATCCCGGACACGGTGGCGCAGGCATCGGGCGCCGCGTCGAAGGTCACGGGGATGTTCTCGAAAGACTGGCTCACTTCCGAGCCGATGATTGCGTACATTGATGAGAATACCTGTGCCGGCTGCGGACTTTGCGCCAGTGTCTGTCCATTTACGGCTATAGATATGGTCGAGGTACTCGACCGGGAGCATTCGACCCGGGAGAACCAGGTGATGCGGACGGTGGCGCAGGTCAACGAAGGAATCTGTCACGGCTGCGGCACGTGCGCCGCCACCTGCCGCTCGCTCTCGGCGAAACTCAGGGGCTTCGAAGACAGCCAGATACTTGCGGAAATCGAAGCGCTGGCGAATACACACTGTTCCTAATCGCGAAAAAGGGTAGTGGCCTTAGGCCACGTGATGTTTAGTTGTCAGAGGGTTGGGAACCAGAATAGATGGAGGTAATGCAATGGAACTGATTCGAGAACAACTATC
>JACPPP010000231.1 GCA_016190935.1 Armatimonadota bacterium
AGCCTGCTAAAGCGGCTAGAGTCTTGGGTCTATCAGCATGTGGGCTGCAAAGAACAGTCAAAACAGCCCCCACAGCTCGAAAAACTACTCCCAGACACCTCCCAAACTCTACTCTTCCAAAATTGGTGGAGGATCTGGGTAGTCTGTGATCCGTTGACAAAGTCTCACCGTATGCATAAACGGGCGAGTCACCGACCAATCTGCCAAGTGGATCTCTCACCTCGATCCGGGCGCTCTGGTCGCTGCTGCAGTATATTTGGACAGGGTGAGAGAATATGTTGGTG
Source organism: Armatimonadota bacterium (assembly GCA_016190935.1). Lineage (GTDB taxonomy): Bacteria > Armatimonadota > UBA5829 > UBA5829 > DTLH01 > JACPPP01. Next base: position 285 of record JACPPP010000231.1, read on the forward strand.
ACCTCTACTTTAACTATAACAGGTTCAAAGGCGGAAATCACTCCGGCATTGGGTAGAACCTCTGCTACGCGGAAAACGAGTTTATCGGGTTTCCCTGAGTGTGGCTCTCCATTTGTCACTGCGCTCTGCGGAGGTGTTGAACTCTCGCCGGCATCGAGCGGGGCGGTGGGGTCTGGTTTGTCTGCGTTGCCTGCACCGATAATGGCGAGGAAGCCGCCCATCACGGCCAGTAAGATCAGCGCCAGCTCCCAGTGTCCGAGTATCTTAGGAATCGAGTCGCGCATAATCATAGTCCATCCCCTTCTTGCGCGCCGCCTGTATGCAGGCCACTCTCGGTAATGTCACGAACAGCTTCTCATATCCCCGTGACCCAATTGCTAGACGCAACTTCTCCCCAGATTGTTCGGACGAGTCGCCTGCTTGCAGATTCGCCACCGCGAGCGTGGAACTGCCACCTCATCCTATCCTCGCGATCACAGGCATCGTCTTTCTATGCTTCGGCTCGCTAATAGCCAAAGCGGTCCCTTCGTTGATAGGTGGGCCTTCGGCTCTAATCGAGCCGAAGCATAGAACCGCTCACTTTGCACTTTTTCACTTGTCACTTCCCACTTGCCACTACCTCACCCCTGCCTGTATCGCTCGAACTCGGCAGCGAGTTTTCTCATGCCGCTCGCCACGAGTCCGCCGTCCGAGTTCAGAGCCACGAACGTATATCCGTCCGCTACCGTCTGCTCGATCTGTTCTGAGGCCCCCAGAAGTATTCCAGCGGCCTTCCCGTGCCTGCTGCAGGCTTCCGCTATCTTGGTCAGAGCCGATCTGAATCTGGGATGGTCGAACTGCTGGGGAATCTCCAGGCTCACGCTCAAATCCATCGGCCCGACAAAAAGAACATCGATGCCCTCCACAGCAGCTATCTCTTCGACGTTACCAAGCGCCGTCTCCGTCTCAATCTGCACTACAGTAAGTAGATTGTCGTTGACAGAGTCGAAGTAATCGTCGAAGTCCTGCCCGAAACCACAGGCTCGGTTCAGCTTTGCCACACCTCTTATCCCCTGCGGTGGATACCTCATCGATGAAGCAGCCTGTCTGGCCTCGTCTGCTGTGTTGACATACGGGACCATAACCCCGCAGGGCCCCAGATCAAGGACTCTCTTAAACTGCACAGGATCGTTCCAGGGTATTCGCACGACCGGCGCGGCCTGGGTGTTTCCCACGGCCTGAAGCTGGTGCAAGAGGCAGGCATAGTCACCTACTCCGTGCTCCAGGTCGATCAGCACCCAGTCGAATCCCGCCCCTCCGGCCATCTCAGCCGTCAGGCTCGAACCGAGATTGAGCCACGTGCCCGAAAGCAACTCACCGTTTAGAACCCGATTACGTATTGATATCACAGAAGTCCAACCTTTCTCTTGGGAAGTTTTTCTATTTACTTGTTATTTGTGAGAAAAGATTATTCCTCTGTCAGTGCTGGCAGGCAGACCAGGAACTTGAGGCGCGATGTCTTGCGTCTAAGAACTGTAGAGGTTGCGTCGATAATTCGGCAGGGAATGAGACGCTGCTTCCACCGTCTGGTAATTCTAACGGGGGTCGGCCTGGGGTGAAAGTGGAATAATTAGAGCAGACGACCGGCGGCCAGATACCTGCCAGGAGTGATCCGCCGTCGCCCGCTCTATTCATGCGCATTTTATCCCAGGCTCAGGCCATTGTCAACTGTAATAATTACCAGAAGTACATTCTAAAGTTAAGGCTTTGATTCTACGGAAACAGGTAACAGGTAACAGGTGATAGACGATAGGTGATAGTGGGTCTTCCCATGCCCCATGACCCATGGCCCTCACCAACACCCGTCACCCGGCACCCAACACCCTTTTTAGAACTGGAGCAGGATTTGAAACATAGATACTTATTGTCAGCATTGGCGTTGCTAATCGCCGCCATAGCCGCCATCATCGCAGGTTGTGGTGGAGGAAGTTCGGGATCGGCGACCGGGACTTTCGAGCGAGGCACGGGAGGAGGCGACGGAAGCTGGACCGTGCTCGTATATCTTAACGCCGATAACGACCTCGAACGGTTCGGAATCATCAACTTTAATCAGATGGAGAAGGTCGGTTCCAATGCCCGGCTCAATATAGTCGTACAGATGGACCGCTCCCCCGGCTACGATTCGTCAAATGGCAACTGGACCAGTACCAGGCGTTATCTGGTGACCAAGGACGGCGACTTGAGCGCCATTAACTCCACGCTCATCGAGGACATAGGCGAGGTGGATATGGGCAGTCCCGAGACGCTGCGGGAGTTCATCCAGTGGGGCCAGCAGAGCTATCCAGCAACGAACTACTGTCTGATAATCTGGAACCACGGTTCGGGGTGGCGGACGGCCCCGCAGACGATAACCACGAAGAACGTGTCATTCGACGACACGAGCGGAACCAGCATCAGCACAGTCGATCTCCCTTACGCGCTTGCGTCCGCATCGCCTCAGATAGACCTTGTGGCATTCGATGCCTCTCTCATGCAGATGACCGAGGTCGCCTACGAGATGCGAAACAGCGCAACTCTTCTTGTCGGGTCCGAGGAGAGTCCTCCGGGAGACGGCTATGTCTATGATCGCTGGCTCGCTCCGCTCGCCGCCTCGCCGGGAATGAGCCCCCGGCAGCTCGGCACAATCATAGCACAGGAGTACATCAAGGCCTACACCAACCAGTATCCGGTGACGCAGTCACTTGTCCAGTTGTCGAACGTCGCAGCCGTCGCAGAGGCAGCGGACGATCTGGCCGCGGCAATAATTCCCCATGCTTCGACCAGCGCCGCTGCTCTCAGGACCGCGCGCACCAGCGCCCAGGCCTATGCTTTCGACTACTATAAGGATCTGCTCGACTACGCGGGGCTTGTAAACCAGCTTGTGCCGGATTTAGCGGTCTCCGCGGCCTACAGCAAGCTCCAGACGGCTCTCTCCTCGGCAGTCCTTTATGAAGCCCATACCGGCAGTGAGGTGCAGCGAAGCCACGGACTGTCAATCTACGTGCCCGCTCCGTCCGAATACCTCGACCGTTACGAGGATATAGCCTTCTCCCGTGACTATCCGAACTGGGCCAGGTGGCTCGAGGCGCAGAAAGAGTAGTTCTAGAGTAGTTCTAATGCTGCAGCGACTATTTCAACCCGGCGAATGAAACCGCCCGGTTGCTTTGTAGCGCCAGGCGATCGATAAAGTTGCGACAGGCGTGGGTAAGAAAACTTTAGTTGCGCATTGCAGGTTGCTTTTTCAAATGGCACTGAATGAGAAGACAATCGTTCTTTCGGGTGCGGCCACAGAACTGCAGCGCTGCCGCAGAGAAATAATAAGAACGGCAGCGGCGGCAGGTTTCTATGATGAGGAATTGGCAGCCATTGTCTCAGCCGTTTTCGAGGCGTGCGCCAATGCGGTGACGCACGGCTGCCCGATCGCAGGTGAGGGCACAGCTACCCTGCGC
>JACPPP010000233.1 GCA_016190935.1 Armatimonadota bacterium
CCTATTACGGCAATCAGCTCCTTTACAGGAACAGTCTCACCCTCTTTTACCACTATCTTACGCAGTATCCCGGACTCAGGAGCCTCCACCTCCATATTAGCCTTGTCAGTCATAACCTCAAGGATAGGCTCCCCCTTTTCCACCTTCTCCCCCTCTTTCTTGATCCATCTGGTTATCGTCCCCTCCTCCATCGTCTGTCCGAGAAGAGGAAGCGTCATCTTTACTGCCAATTTTACCTCCTTATTTAGCTGTCAGCTTCACGGGTGTTGGGTGTCGAGTGACAGGTCATGGGGCATGGGAATACCCTCTGTTACCTGTTACCTGTTACCTGTTACCACCATCTGCGAAATCCCAATAATCTGCGCAATCCGCTGTTCCAATAGTCTTCTACACCACCCGACACGCCGTTTCCTTCCGTGCAACCGTCTGAAAGCAGACATTTATGATTAAAGACCAAGTACTCGTATCCCGAACGAAATCTGGCTGAACCTGTGCCGGAAGGAGATGCTCGGTTCAAGACAATCGAGCCTCTTAGCTACAGAGACCTCCCAGTCACGAAGCGAGCGCTCGTCCAGGTCGTATCGCAGTAGAAGGCCGTATGTGAATCTGCCGCGGACGTACCTGCCGGCCCCTTCCAACTCGCGCTCTATGTCGATGTCGTCAAATTCGAAGGGTGTAGTCCCCGATGTCGCGTGCGTAATCAGCCTGAGCGAGGCGAATGATCCTCCGGGATAGATCCTGCTCACATCGAGGGCTGCGCCCAGAGCGCGGAATGACTCTCCGTTCTCGTAATTCGAGTAGCGCGCCAGGCCGGTAGCGCGAAGCGCGGTGGAACCGCGGAATGTCGCAAGAGTCGTCGAAGCGGTTCCGCGAGTGTCGAGCCTGTTCAAATATCCCCCATCGGGCGTTTCCTTAAACCGCCCCCAGGAGGCCCTTAGCTGGGCCTGCGCCCCAAGCCGGGGACGCTCACCCTCCCGAACTATGCACACCTGCGGGCTGACATAGCGAACCCCGATCTCGGGAAAGCGGGTAACAAGTAATCCGGTGTCGTCCACATCGAAGGCTCTTTCCCGGGCAAGAACTGCGCCGAACGCAGCCAGGATAGCAGGCTGCGGCTGATCTTCGGGAAACAGACATAGCTCCTCATCGATCACGGGCCGAAGAACACTCTGACCTCGGCGCAGCTCCGAATCGAAGTCCTGAACATACGGAGAAATCTGCCTTGTACTGCCCCTGAAGGCGTAGCCTCCGACAACTCCGCCTTGAATACCCCGCTTGGTTGTAGGTCTGAGTACGAGGGAAGCCTCCGTCCTGTCGGTGTCCGATATCGGATAGCGGGCGCTCAGGAAGAACCCATCGCGGCTGTTGAACCCCGGCCTCGGCAGCAGCGTCTCCCTCCCGGCCCCCGGCCCGACATTGATCGACAGTTTGGGAAGACTGACGATTCGCAGGTTCCACAGATATATCCGGACCCTGGTCAGTTTGAGCCGCTGCTCCTCCGTAAGCCGTATTTCGCGCGCCGTTATGCGGTAATCGGGGTCATCGAGCGCGCAGGTAGTGAAGGTTGCATTGGTCAGAAGTCCCGTGCGATCTTCGTAGTTGTAGAAGACCTCGTCTGCGAGCAATCTTTTCTGGCCCTGCTGGAAGAGGACATCACCTTCAGCGCGGACTGCGGGCGGAGTAGCTTCGATAACCCGCGCCTCTATGACCACCGGCTCCTGATCGGGCGCTACCTCCCGCTCCTCGTCCTGCGCCCCGGCGGCGACCGCCAGCACAGCCAGCGCCAGGATCAGCCATATCCTCCGTTTCAACTGTCGATTTCCTTCTCCCTGAGCAGTTTCCTCCCCGCCATCGTCAGCATCACCAGGGGGCGAAGAGGTGTGCCGTCGCGCTGGAGATAGCCCCAGTCAAGCAAATCCTCTATCAGCGATTTGATAGAATCTTGAGTCCGGCCGGAAAAAGCCCCAAGGTAAGGCCATTCGTGGGGTTTCAAAGGACAGCGAGATGAGCCAGTAAGCGCCTTTGCAAGCCCCGCCCTGCCCATCCGTATAGGCAGGGACTGAACCCCTTTCAGCACAACAATATGCTCGGACGACAACTTGTTCGGCGCCTCAGCCATTATACAGTTATCGCACGACTGGCAGTTGCCCACGGCCTCCTCTCCGAAATAGCGCGAAATGAAGCCGTGCCTGCATTCTTTCGTCTTTACGTAGGCCGCCAGTTTCTCGATCTTCAGCTTGGAATGAACGCGATAGGAGTCCAATATCTTTTCAAGCTCCGCCTTAGCGCCCTTGCCTCCGGGCAGGATCTCGAGATACATCGTCCGGCCGGAGGTCCTGACGCTCAGCCAGCCGCAGTCGCGCCATTCGAGCAGCCTGGGCTCGATCTCGTAAGGCGGGATGCCAGTCCTGTCCGAGAGGTCGGCTAGTTCCAGCGCGATCCTCTGCCCCAACCGCAGACGCGCAGCCGAGACGAACCGGGCAAATTCCTCCGGCACATCCATATGCGGATTGACTCTGATGGTGATTGTCATAGGAACGTCTACCCGCCTCGAAAGCAGCCCGACCCGCTCAAGCAGACTTACAGCCACCCGCACCCTCGTCTCCTCCAGGCCGCATTCTCGCATTATATCGTCCTCATGTACCGGCCCTTTCCCGCCCGGAAGCAGCCGCCTGACTGCCTGATAGATGGATTTCAGCTCCTCTATCTTGATCTGGCTGATGGTGTTCCACGCGGTCAGTGCAGCCTTGTCGCTCGGGCTGTAGAATAGGATGCACCGAGACGGAAACCCATCCCGACCTGCCCGGCCGGCCTCCTGGTAGTAATTCTCCAATGACTTCGGGGGCGAGAAATGAGCTACGAAGCGGACATCGCGCTTGTCCACGCCCATTCCGAACGCGACCGTTGCCGCGATGACCCGGCACTGACCGCCCATGAACTCTTCCTGCACCGCCGACCGCTCCGCGCCATCCAGCCCCGCGTGATAGTGTGCTGCCTGGATACCCGCGCTGCGCAGAAACGAAGCAATCTCCTCCGTCTTCTTCCGGGAGTTTGCATAGATGATGCCGCTGCCGGACTCGGCAGCGCATATCCTGGCAAGCCCGCGCAGCCTCTCCATGCTCTTCGCAGCCGGCCAGACCTCCAGCCTGAGGTTTGGCCTGCACGTGCCGGTGCTCACCCTGACGAGCCGCCTGCGGACCTGGGATTCGATGTCTCTTTTCATATCCGGACCGGCCGTCGCGGTCATGCCACAAAGCGGCGGGTTCCCAAGCAACTCCAGAGCATCCGCGATGAAGAGGTAGTCCGGTCTGAAGTCGTGGCCCCAGATACTTACGCAGTGAACTTCGTCCACCACAAAGAGAGCGATCCCGGCCTTCCTGAGCGCGTGAAGAAACGGCATCTGCCTGAGCCGTTCCGGCGCGGCATATATCAGCGCATATTTCCCCACCGCGATTGCAGACTGCCTGCGTTCGAGTTCATCGCTGTCGAGCGTGCTGTTGATGAGAGTAGCGCGGCTTGCGAGCAGGTGAGGAAGGCCGTCGATCTGGTCCTTCATGAGCGCGATCAGGGGAGAGATTACCACTACTTTCCGTCCGAGCGCGGCTGGAAGCTGGTAACAGAGCGATTTCCCAGCGCCGGTCGGCATAGTGACCAGAAGGTCCTGTCCGGCAATCGACCTTGCGATCACTTCTTCCTGGCCGGGACGAAATTCGTGGTAGTCGAACACCTCCGTCAGACGTTCATGCACTTCGGGTGGAGTGGGAGGAACAGGCACATCGGCTGAGTCGGGTTCGATCACCTCTCTGACGGGCGGTTCAGGCGAGGGCCCTACCGGCCGCGGCTGCGGAAGCGCCGGCGGCACTGAACTTCCCTGGCTCTGCACTGCCTCGCTAAGTTGCTCTTCCTCGGCCTTTTCGCGCGCGACCAGTCCCTCCTCGATCTCACATGCTAAGGACTCATCGCCGTCCAGTCTATGTATCTGTGCGAGCGCGCGAAGTACGTCAGGATGCAGCGCTCGTTCTTCGCCGTCATCGCGCTCGTTTTTGTTGTGATCTTCGATCTTGTGACAGTAGACCCGGGCTTTTTCAGGTTGTCCGGCCGCCAGATAAAGCAGCGCAAGCCGCCGCCATGCCTTCGTGCTGCTGCTGTTGACCTGTAGTATGCGCAAATAGTGCTTGAGAGCGGTTGGAAAATCCCCCTGGGCCATTGCAAGATCACCTGCGGCAGCGAGAGCATTCGGACGGCCCGGATGCTGGTATTCGAGTTCATCCACAATCGCGGCGGCCTCGTCGAACTGGCCCAGCGCGGCCAGGGCCTTTACGAGCGTCGAACGGTAGAGCAGTCCGTCGGGCTGATCTTCCGCGAGCCGCCGGGCAAGCGGAAGCGCCTCGGCGTAGCGCTTCCAGCGGACGAGGAAGTTCAGCACCTTGAGCCGCAGGCGCGGTGGAAGTCGCATCAACCGCTCCGGCGCAAGACCAATACCGCTTTTGACCTCCAAAGATTTCACCTCAGCTACAAGAAGCTGTCAGCTCTCAGCCGTCAGCTTTCAGCACGGGACCGGATTGAACCACAGATTTCTCAGATTATAACGATTCCGCAGATAGTGCAGTGCGATGTGCTGGGTGGCGGACATTATGAAGATTGACTAAATAATCGGGTATATGTAGTGCGGCATGCTGAAACACGAAATACACGAAGAAGCTCGAAAAACACGAAAGTCCGGGCTGACTCACTTATTCAGCCTTTCGTGGACTTCGTGCTCCTTCGCGGCCTTCGTGTTTCAATATGTCGCAGCATACACCCCGATTAATTTGTCAATGGCCATGATCTCCGGGGAATGTGGGGCAGGGTCATCATGACCCTGCCCATCAGGTTCCACCATCTGCGAAATCCCAATAATCTACATAATCCGCGTTTCGACTCGCCGCTCGCCGCTACTCGAACATGCTGTCGGGGATATCAGTATCCACCTTGATGTCCTTCAGCTCGAGCGCGGCAGCGAGCTTGTCGTCTTCACCGTGAAGCTCCACCCGGCTCGGCACCCAGAGCTTGCCGTTGAACTTCTCATACTTGAGGTACATATAAGCGGCTACCAGCCTGCCGTCCGGCCGCCGCTTCTCCATCCTGACCACGCGCAGCCGTTCAGGGTCTACCCACAAGGTCCGAATCGAAGAACCAGGATCGGACTGGCGCAACTCCAACACCAGAAGCCCAGGCCGGGTCTCGTCCTCTGGAAGCAGTTTCACTTCGTAGTCTTTAAAGAATTGAGGAGTGAGGACGCCAAGGTCCAATGCAGTTTGTTTCTTCGCCGGATCCTGAGAGATATCCTCCTTCTTGCTGTAGCGCACGCTCGGGATTCTCAGTATGGAAAGTTTGTCGGTTGTGGTAAGCTGTGCCTTGACCATCCCAAGCGTTCCGTCGATCCTTGTAGAATAGGGTACCCTGAACCACACTCGGGCCTTGGAGAATTCATAGCTCAAGGAGAGCCGCTTGTCCATTTTGTTCAGGACACGTTTGTCTTTCTCAACTACTTCCGCCGCAAAGCATATATCCTTGAAGGTTGGGAGGGAGTTTTTCAATTTAGTAATATGATCCGTCTGGCCGGCGCCGGCAACAGACGCTGTGAGTAATACCGCCAATGAAATGATTCTTGTCATCAACACCGTTCCTTGTTCTCGATTACCTGTGTGTAAAGTCTCCACGTATGATCGACGCAGTTCTGGAGGCTAAACAACCTTTGAGCGCGCTCGCGCGCGGCGCTCCCCATTTGATTACGTAAATTGTCATCTCCAACGAGCCGCATTATCGCCTGGGCGAGTTCATTGTGATCGCCGGGTGTAACGAGCAACCCTGTTTTATCCTCTTCCACAATCTCCGGTATTCCGCTCAACCTGGAGCCTACAACCGGCTTAGAGAGCGACATGGCCTGGATCAAGCTTACCGGCAGTCCCTCGCCCGAAATCGAAGGCAGGACTACCACGTCCATGCTCTCGATCACGTCTCTTATATCCTTACGGAACCCGGTAAAGACGACGTTCTCCCCAAGCCCCTTCCGCTTGGTCGTCACTCGAAGTGCGAAATCGAGTGGTCCCGTGCCGACGATCAGAAACCTGCACTCCGGTCTTGAGGAAAGAACCTTCTCGACTGCTGGGAGCAGAACGTGATGTCCCTTCTTCCGCGTCAGGTGCGCCACCATCCCGACAACCGGCGCGCCAGGGGGTATTCCAAGCTCACGCCTTATTGAGTCTGCATTTCCATTCCTGCTGAACGCCGCCATGTCCACTCCCGGGTAGATCACGCTGATCCGCTCTGCTGGGATTCCCTGACCCACCACGTGCTTCTTCACCGCGTTCGAGACCGCTATGACCCGGTGCGCCAGCCGAAAGCAGGTGGCCGTGTTAAGAGCGTGCACGGTTGCCACGACCGGAACACCAGCCAGCCTTCCCGCCACACTCGAGATAAGGCCTGCTGTAGACAGATGGCTGTTGATTATATCTATACGCTCCTTACGAACCAGACGGAGGAGTCTCAGCACCGAGATGATGTTCAGCTTTCCGCCTATCCCTCCCGTGCGGACATCGAGGCCGGACCTCCGCATCTTTTCGACTACAAGAGGAACGTTCTTGGTCAGCACCACGACTCTGCTTCCACGCTCCATGAGGCCGCGGGAGAGGTCGCTTGCGTATATCTCCGCCCCGGATAGCTTCGAGGGCGTAATAACTTCCAGAATCCGCATCGTCTCCATCAGCAATCAACAACTTCCAGATCCGCTCGCGCACCTGCGGCGTCTCTATATATTGATACGAATTTGTCGATCATAACATCTATGCTGAAATGGCCGCAAGCCCGCTCCCGTCCGGCGCGACCCATTCTATTGCGAGCGTCAGGATCATCTATAAGCTCGATCAGCGCATCGGCCAGTTCCGCCGGGTTTCCCGGCTCGACAAGAAGGCCTGTTACGCCATGTTCAACTAACTCCGGAAGACCACCGACGCGGCTCGCGACAACAGGTAAGCTAGCTGCCATACCTTCGATAACACTGATTCCCAGGGATTCTTCCAAAGAAGGTTGCACCAGGATATCAGTCGCAGCCAGTATTTGCGGGATGTCGTGCCTCTCGCCTGTGAAAACAACTGTGTCTTCAATTTGCCTCTCAGAGCAGATTCTTCGCAAAGATCGCTCGTACGACTCCGATCTGCTTCCCACTACCACAAATCTAACCTCGGGGAACCTCTCCAGAACGGTCTTCGCTGCTTCGAGCAGGACGTGCTGGCCCTTCGCCGGAACAAGCCTGCTTACGCAAGTTATGACCAACCTGCCATCGAGTCCGAATTCCTCGCGGAACGTCCGGCCTGTATCGCTGAAACCGGCGAACCTGGAGCAGTCTATGCCGTTGTGGACGACCCTGATCCGGCTCTGCTCCTTAACCAATCTCTCGATGCCCGCGCGGGTCCAATGGCTCACTGCAACGACGACGTCCGCCCTGCTGAGGCTGCTCCCCCACCCGCTCAGCCCATGTGCCGAGACCACGAGCGGAGACCAGACAGCCTTCGCTGCAAAGCGGAAGGCCACCGGGCCGTGTACATGCACAATGTCAGGCCGAATATCTTCCACCAGTCGGGAAACTCTCGCAGCCGAGGCGAAATCGAAACGCCTCCTGAACGGCAGCGTATAGACCTCGAACTCGCCCCTGGCTTCGTTAGAAATCCAGCTTCTTTCCTTGCAGGCAATGACGACGCGTAACCCACGGGCCCGAAGCTCGCGGCTTACGTTGACAACATGGCGCTCCATCCCCGCCATACCCCGGTTTCCGGCGACTTGCATTATGGTGAGGCTCATCGCGCCATGACCTCCCGGTAGACGGCCAGTGTTTTTTCCGCCATCGTTCGCGCAAGAAATTGTGATTCCACCCGCTGCTTTCCGGCCGAGCCGAGCCTGCCGGCCATAGCCGGGTCAAGAAAAAGCGACAGCATCGCCTCCGCCAGCGCGTCCACATCCTCTGATTCGACCAGGATGCCAGTCTCGCCGTCCGCTACCACCTCAGGGAGTCCTCCGACCCTCGATGCCACGACCGGAGTCCCCACAGCCTGCGCCTCTATTGCCGTCTGTGACAGGCTTTCGGAGCGCGACGGTAGCACAACGACATCGGCGGCGGCAAACACATCGACAGCATCATAGCGGTGGCCTGGAAAGAAAGTTACGGACGAAAGACTGTGCTTCGCCACTATGGCATCTATAACCGGCGAGAAGCCGTCCGATCTGCCGCCGAGGAGCATAAAGCAAGCGTCTGTCAGCGTCCTGCGAACAACCGCGGCAGCCTCGAAGAACAGATCATGTCCCTTCAGCCGGTCGGCCTTGCCTACGGCGACAGCGAGAGGCGCCGTAAGCTGAATGCCGAACTCCTGGCGAATGCGCCACCTACACTCATCCCTGTCCACCCCAAGCAGCCGGTCCGGCACGCCGTGACGCACGACGCGGAGCTTGCCCCCAGGCACGCCCCTGGACTTCAGCACATCGGCAGTTGCCTCTGAGACTGCGATCACCGAGTCGCATCTGCTCGTCCACCTGACGCTATTTGGCACTAACGAATGGACAGTGGACACGGACAGACCGCCGCAGGCAGTCGCTGCGAGTTTCGCGTACATTGCGCAGCAATCTCCGTGGCCGTGGATTACATCGACCCTATTCCTTCTCGCATATAAGGCCAGCTTTGCGGCAGAGAATGGATTCATTATGCTTCCAGGAATCCTCACTTCAGTTGCGGGTAGACATGTGTCACGCAATCTATCTGCTATCCAGCTTCCGGACTGGCAGGCGACTGTCACATCTGCACAGGCCGACAGTTCTCTGGCAAGGACCAGGACGTGCTGTGCCGGGCCTCCGTGCTGCCGGTTCCTCACGACCTGGAGAACTTTCATCTACCTGCCCCGGAACTTTGACCGGAAACGCGCCCCGTGGCAAGAACACTGCTAGTCGGAGGAATCCCCGGCTCCAGCAACAGATTTGTCACCACACGAGCGCATATCTCAGTAGCGCCTGCGCGCGACCGCACCGATGCCAGGGCCCGATCGCCCACTGTCCTGCGCAGGTCCGCGTTCTCAAGCAGTTCCATCAATACCCGCGCAAGCTCGCCGCCCGTCTCGGCGCACAGCGCTCCACCATCCTCCAGCAAAAGCTCTGCTGCTCCGGAAGTATGATGCACATAGGGACCGAAAACCACAGGCTTCCTCAAAACCGCAGGTTCCAGTACGTTGTGCCCCCCAATAGGAACCATTGTGCCCCCGACAAACGCCACCCATGCTGCGCCATACAGCGGCCTGAGCTCCCCAACCGTGTCCAAAACTATGACCTGCGGCCTGCCCGATATCCCGCTTCTGAGAGCCACAGAGAAACCCATACCCGAAGCGAGCTTAGCGACTTGTTCGGCCTTCTTGATCCTCCTCGGAGCAATAACCAAACGCGCGGATTTGATCTTGCTGATTACCTCCCTGAACGCTTCCAGAACGATTCTGTCCTCGCCGGGATGCGTGCTTCCGGCGACCACGAGCGGGTCCTTCGGGTCCAGTCCCAACTCTTCCGCCAGTCTTTCAACGTTGTTGCTTCCCAGGGAGAGGAGAGCCGCGTCGAATTTCATGTTCCCGGCAACGACAATCCGCTCCGGTTCCGCGCCAAGTGAGGCTAAACGCTCCGCATCCTCCTCCGTCTGCACGCAGAAGACGTCGATATCTTTGTAGACTCTGCGCAGTCCGCGATATGCCCATCCTGTCGAGACCTTCATGTCTCTGGCGGGCAGGTAGCCGTTCACTACAGCCATGGGCAGACCGTTCGCCGCCATTGCAGCTACCAGGTTAGTTGGCAGACCCGCGGCATGCGCGACCTGAACGATCATCATCCCCCTGGGCGATAACGCCCGAATCAGACGATCAAAAAGCCTGCGGGAGTCTGATGTGATACGGACAGACGAGAAGTCGGCGGTTTCACAGGAAGCCAGCCCGGAGGATGTGGTGACGCATATCAGCAGTGGCAGATCCGGCCGTTCCCGGACGAGCATTCTTAGCAGCGGATCGACTGTCGTCACCTCTCCGACTGCCGGGGCGAACACCAGCACCGCGCCGCGCAAGCTGCTCAGTCGTTCCCTATCTTTCAGCATGTCCGTAAGCCACAGCTCGTTTCGCCGCAGGAAGGCGGCGTGCATCACCGCGCCGAAGCTGCTTGTAACTTCGGAGCCGAAGGCGCGAGCCATTCTCACAAAAACGGGAATCGCGGCGTTCAGATACATTCCGCGCTTCTCCTCCATCTATCGTGGATCCACAGCCACTGCGCCGGGTCCTTCCTTATTTCATCCTCTATAACCCTGGTGTATGCCTGCGTAAGGGCCAGGATGTCGGCCTCTTCGTCGCCGGTTGACGGCACTTCCAGCGGGGGATAAATCACCGCCTCGAAAAAGCCTCCATCGACGCGACGGGCAAACCCGCAGAGGATAGGCGCTCCGGTCTTGAGCGACAAGACAGCCGGCCCAGTTGCAGTCGCCGCCGGCCTGCCGAAGAAGTCGACAAATATCCCGGACCAGGTGTTCTGGTCCGGCAGAATCCCCAGAAGTTCATTCTTGCGAAGACATCGCATTGCAGGGATTGCAGAGCTGTCCCGAGAAAGCACCTTGTAACCGGCATTCTCCCGGATGCTGTTGGCGAGCCCTGTCGTCGTCGGGTCATCGCTGTCCCGCGCGATCACATTGATCCTGTAGCCCAGGAGAGCAAACTTCCGGGCAAGGAGCTCCCAGTTTCCGAGATGCGCGGTAATCACTATCGCCCCACGGCCCTTCTCAAGGACAGCATCGAGAGGGCTTGTGTCCTCAACACTCAGCCACTCGCCCACGGCCTGCGGCGGCATGTCGTTCAGGTAAAGAAATTCGAGCGCGCCTCTAGCGAAGTTCTCGAACGTCCGCCGCGCAACGTCGCGCACCTCCTGCTCGCTCCACTCAGGATAGGCCGCGCGCAGGTTCCTGATCGCCACCCCGCGATAACGGCGCGATGCAACATAGATGAAACCGCCGAGCTTGCGTCCCCACCGTTCTATCTTCTCCGGTGTCAGCCGTTTCGCAATCCGAAGGGCGGCAAAAAGCGCCAGCCTCCCAAGCGCCATCTCACTTCTTTTCTTCAGTCCAAAGCGCCTCAACTCAGTCTCCGGTTATCAGATCAATCAACTCGTCGATATCCTCTATCTCCAGCGCCATTTCCAATACATACAGTTTGCCCCGAATACGCAGCTTTACAGCATCTTTCGAGGTAACAACAACAGCCTCGGCGCCGGTTTTCGATGCCGTTTCCTCGATCAGCGCGACCTGATTCTGATCGTAGCGGCAGTGGTCGCCGAAACGGATGCATTCCCGGACCTCTGCGCCCGCCTGCGCCAGCATATTCTCAAACGACGCAGGGTTGGCAATGCCGGATGCCGCGACGACCGGCACCCCCTCCAGGTACTCAATCGGCACACGCTCGCCAGTCTCTTGATCGATTAACACCCGCGCCTCACGCCGGGCAAGGAATATCTTAGCCTGCGGCGCAAGCCGTTCCAGGTTTTCTATTAGACCCTCGACACAGGCCGATCCGACCGCCTCCACACCCGTGATGACCACTGCGTCCGCCCGCCCGATTCCCCTTGCCGGCTCACGAAGATCACCCGCAGGCATCACCAGTCCGGTCCCAAACGGCCTTTCAGCGCTCACAAGCACTATTTCTACATCCCTCTGGAGCTGCCAGTACTGCATACCGTCGTCAAGCACGATGACATCCGGCCTGAACTTCTCGACGACGAGCCTTCCGGCCTTCCTCCGATCCCTGCATACCGCAACAGGCAGGCCGGGGACGGCATCAGCGAGCGCAGCGGGCTCGTCGCCGGAATCAGCCGCATCGAGAAGCCGTCTTGTCCCGTCCGAAACGACAGCACCCGTCCGACACATCCGTCCGCCGTGCCCACGGCTCAGGACTGCCGGCCGTAGCCCGCGGTCGATCAGCTTCTCACAGATAGCCCTCACGGCAGGTGACTTGCCCGTGCCGCCGAAGGTCAGGTTTCCGACGCTCACCACCCGGCACGGCAGCCTGTGCTTCCGCCTGATTCCAAGCCTATAAGGCAGAAGATACGCCTCCAGCCCCACATCGTAAACCAGCGAGAGAGGCAGCAG
>JACPPP010000037.1 GCA_016190935.1 Armatimonadota bacterium
CAGTTACAGTCGGCTACAGGCCGGAGAGCGTATGCCTGAAGAGGACATACACCTCTCAAGCCATGCACGCTCACAGGCGCACATCGTCCGGGATCTCCCGATCCCGGACGGGAGTTCCACGGGTCTCCGACCCTCCCACCGCCAGATGAAATATGGTAGAATGCTAAAGGGTGACCTAGAGTGTCCGATATTGTTGAAGCAAACGAATATGGCGACATAATCCTTCCACACGGCGTGGTTCGGCAGGCTAAGCCGCACGGGCGTTATCGCGTAGAGCAGGAAGGGAACACGTTGAAGCTGGTTCCGGTCGAAGAAGAACTTCAGAAGACGGCTGAGGAGCATATCCGGTCGTTTCTGGACTGGGTGAACAGTCCCAGACCGCCGGTACCTGATCTGCCCGATGAGGCGCTGCGAAGAGAGTCGATGTACGACTGATGACGGATTTCCTACTGCCGGGACGGATCGTGAATGTCGGTGGTGGGGTAGCTGACGGCCAAGAGGTGTCTGATCATCCAGTATAGGCGGACGAATATCAGCCACACTTCGGCGGGGAGCATCTCCCCGGCCATCAGAGAAGTGTCTTTGCGACAAGGGCAATTATAGTAAGAACTACGGGTATTGCCATCGCACAGCAGCCTCCCGTTCGGCGGCGGCTGGAACCCTCGTCTTCCGAAGTCAATTCAAACGCAATGAAGTCTTCAAGGTCATCGGACTCTTTGCGTGTCATACGGAATCTGCCTCGGTGGTCTGATGGTCGGCTTAGCTTGCTCGTTTGCGAGCTGATTCCGCCACCTTCATCAGAAGCCGCAGCGCTTCGTTTACGGATTCTTCGGTCGGGAACGCCTCTGCAACATCAGGGGCAAGCAGGACAAGGTTTGTACCTTCGGCATACTCCTCAGCATATTTCCCCCGAACGACGCCCTTCATCCGGGATACGTCATACTCAGTTCGCAGTTCGTCTTCCATCTCAATCTTGCTCTTCTTCGTAGGAATGTCTCTCGTTGCGAGTCATCTCTCTTGCGCTTATGATTCGAATACGTCCGCCACGTTCGGTGTGTGCCACCACGAGCAGCCGACCGTTCCGGGTCATTCCCATAGTTACATACCTATGCTCGTCCTCCGAATGGTCTGGATCATAGAAGGTAATACTCAACTTGTCTCCGAAAACAGTTGCAGCCTCTGGAAAAGATACCTTGTGCTTCGTCAAATTCCTTGCAGCCTTCTCCGGGTCCCATTCGAACTTCAGAGCCATAATTGATCTCCGCGTCCAGTGTAACCGGATAACAACCGCTTGTCAATTCTTTGTTAGCACCCAGCATAAGGTAGGAGTCTACTTGCTAACCCAGAACCCTTGTTTGCGCGACGGTCTTCTCTTAATCCCGCTAAGCTGTTATAATCGGTGGTGGTGATTAACAGTGAAGGCTTTAGTCCTGAGCGGAGGGCGCGCTACTCGACTCCGCCCCATAACTCATACCAGCGCAAAACAGCTTGTTCCTGTGGCAAACAAGCCGATCCTTTTCTATGCGCTTGAGGCCATTAGAGATGCCGGGATTAGGGACATAGGCATAATCGTCGGCCATACGGCGGAAGAAATTATGGCCGCAGTCGGTGGTGGCGAGAGATGGGGTGTGAAGGTGACGTATATCTCCCAGGAAGCGCCCCTCGGTCTTGCGCACGCGGTCAAGATCGCTCATCCGTTTATCGGCAACGACCGGTTCGTTATGTTCCTTGGCGACAATCTGATCAGAGAAGGGGTAACGGAGGTCGTCCAACGGTTCGAGGGCGAGCAGGCGAATGCTCACATTATGCTGGCGAAGGTTCCGAACCCGCAGGACTTCGGTGTGGCCGAGCTCGACGGGAACCGCGTCCAAAGGCTGGTGGAGAAGCCGAAAGAGCCGAAATCGGACCTGGCGCTGGTCGGCGTATACTTATTTGACAGCAACATCTTTAAGGCCGTCAATGCCATAAAACCCTCAGCCCGCGGTGAGCTCGAAATCACGGACGCTATCCAGTATCTAATAGAAAAGGACTACGCCGTCCACTGGCATCTTATAACGGGCTGGTGGAAGGATACCGGGAAGCTGGAGGATTTGCTCGAGGCCAACCGGCTTGTGCTCGAGAACATCGAAACAAGGATAGAGGGTAGGGTGGATGAATCCTCGTGCACCGACGGCCGGGTAATTGTCGAAAAGGGCGCGGAGATCGTGAGAAGCGTGATCCGCGGACCGGCCATAATAGGTGAGGACTGCAGGATAGAAGATTCCTACGTCGGACCTTTCACCTCGATCTATAATCGAGTGACGATAACCGGAAGCGAGGTCGAGCACAGCATTGTGCTAGAGGATAGCTGCATCAGAGGAATCGGCGCGCGCATCGAGGACAGCCTCATAGGAAAGAACGTCACCGTCTCGAAAGACGACGGCAGGCCGAGAGCCTATCGGCTGATGCTCGGCGATAACAGCGATGTGAGCGTGCTGTGAGGTAGACGGATGATTCAGGATGTGGAGATCAAGCGGCTCCAGCCGCATGCTGACGACCGTGGTTTTCTCATGGAACTGCTTCGAGTCGATGATCCGATATTCGAGCAGTTCGGTCAGGCGTATGTCTCTTTGAACTACCCTGGCGTCATTCGAGCATGGCACTATCACAAGGAGCAGACCGACCTTTGGGTCTGCGTCAAAGGAATGATAAAGGTAGGGCTGTATGATCCGAGGGATGAATCTCCGACCAGGGGGGAAGCCAATACAATCTACCTCGGCGAGCACAATTATGCTCTGCTCAAGATACCCGTTGGCGTTTATCACGGGTATAAGACTGTAGGCGCGGAGCCTTCCTTGCTGATCAACTTTCCGACGAAGCCGTATAACCGCGAGCAGCCGGACGAATACCGGGCGCCGTACGACAGCCCGGATATCCCGTTCGATTGGGAAGTGAAGTTTACTTAAGCAACACTGGACTGTGGCAAAAAAGAGGGTACATAATAAACAAATGAGGAGTATCACGAGAGGATAGACCAATGACAAGAAAGCACTCGGAAAGGACGAAGAAGCACGAACAAATGCTTGCTGAGGCTCTGAAGATGCCTGGAGTCGCGACTGCAATGGAGGTTTTTGGACGGTGGCAGAGGCTTGACGAGGTTCAAAGACAAGTTCAAGCAGCGCAACCTAGAATAAGAATAACTTCCGAAAGCAATACCTGCGGAAGATAGCTGACAGGAGGGGGAATTGCCGAACTGGACAGGAATATTAGAAGAGCTGAAATTGGACGGAAGTCCCGAAGCATTCGATAACATCAGGCGAAAGTATCTTATTGAAAGCTATCAGTATACTGGCAGACCCATAATTCTGTATGCTTCGAAGTGGACTCAACCGGATCCAAATATATCTCCCGATGTCATCAGCATAAATGACGAAGATATCCAGGGACTTATGGCCGTAATCCAAGGACTCCCTGGAGACAAATTGGACCTTATTCTTCACAGCCCCGGTGGCTCCGCAGAAACCGCGGAGGCAATTGTGACATATCTGCGATCAAAGTTTAGCCATATCAGGGTAATTGTTCCTCAGCAGGCGATGTCGGCGGCCACCATGTTAGCATGTGCCGCCGATGTTATTGTTATGGGTAAGCACTCTTTCCTCGGGCCGATCGATCCACAGTTCGTCTTGCATACTCCTCTCGGTCTAAGAATAGCGCCTGCGCAGGCAATTCTTGACCAATTCGATAAGGCACAGCGAGAATGTCAGGACCCTGCCAATCTTGCCTCCTGGCTACCAATGTTGAGTCAATATGGGCCCGATCTGCTAGTTCAATGTGAGAATCACATAAGATTGTCAAAAAAACTCGTCGAGTCATGGCTAGCAAATTACATGTTCCGCTCAGACCCAGACGGTATCCAAAAGGCTCATGATATTGCCAACTGGCTTTCAGCCCATAAAGAGTTTGATAGCCACGGGCGGCACATACCTCGCATCGACCTTGAAGCGCGGCAGATGAAGATTGAACCACTTGAGCATGACCAAACCCTGCAAGACCTGCTATTATCCGTCTTTCATGCCACTATGCACACGTTCACAGGTACCGGAGCCGTCAAGATTATTGAAAACAGTAGTGGACGTTCATTCATAAAAGTAATGCAGCAGGTAGTTTTTCAACAACCTCCAGCAGCAACATAGCCCGGTCTTGTTGGGGTAACTCTAATAAGGACGTAAAGCTAAATGAAACGAATTCTCATAACCGGCGGGGCCGGGTTTATAGGAAGCAACTTTGCAAGGTATGTTCTGAACAGGTATCCGGACTACCACGTGACCATCCTGGATGCGCTCACTTACGCCGGGAACCCGGACAATATCGCGGACCTCTCCGGGCCCAGGATGGGGTTCATAAAGGGCGACATCAGAAACGGTGAGGATGTTGACAGGCCGGTTGCGGAGGCCGACGCGGTCGTCAATTTCGCCGCGGAGTCATTTGTAGATCGTTCGATACTCGAACCGGACTCTTTCATCACGACAGATGTGCTCGGAACACACGTCCTGCTCGAACTGGCTAAGAAGCATGGCATCGAGCGATTCCTCCACGTATCGACCGATGAGGTCTATGGCGATGTGCAGGAAGGATCCTCTCCAGAGACTGCGCCGATGCTTCCAAACAGCCCTTACTCGGCGAGCAAGGCTGGAGGCGACCTGCTGGCAAGGTCTTACTTCGTGACCTACGGGCTGCCGGTCCTCATCACTCGAGGGTCCAATACCTATGGCCCTTATCAGCATCCTGAGAAGTTGATCCCGCTCTTCACCACGAACGCTCTTGACGATAAGCCGCTTCCGCTCTATGGCGATGGCCGGCAGGTGCGGGACTGGCTGCATGTGCTCGATCACTGTTCTGGAATCGACGTTGTGCTCCACAGTGGAGATGTCGGTGAGGCTTATAACGTGGGTGGCGGAAATGAACGGACAAACATCGAGATCACGACTCTTATCCTGAAGTACTTAGACAAGCCCACGAGCCTGATCAAGCGGGTTGCCGACCGACCGGGCCACGACAGGCGCTACTCGATCGATACGATCAAGCTCCGGGGGCTAGGATGGAAGCCAGAGCGCGACTTCGAGAGCGGCCTGCGCGAGACCGTGGAATGGTACCGCGACAACCAGTCCTGGTGGCGAAAGATCAAGGAGAAGAAGGAGTATCAGCGGTTCTCGCATGCCTGGTACGCGGAACGGAAGTAGCAGCGCCGTGGTTCAACTTGCCGTAATCTCCAAAAACGTCCTCAACCTGCACACGCAACCAGACGTCTCGTCGGAGTTGGAGACTCAGGCGATACTCGGCCAGCCTGCGTGGATCGAGAAAGAACAGGATGAGTGGGTCTACATAAGGACATGGGACGGCTGCGGCGGTTGGGCGCTATCGACATGGGTGCTGCCGCGAACCGACGGCACAGAGTATGCCGCCAGCGGTTGCGTAGCCCGTATGAATTCACTTTTCGCCGATATACTTGCTGCGCCCGATGAATCCGCTGATATCCTGACGAAAGCCGTCATCACTTCCGAGCTTGAGATCCTTGAGTCCGATGACGAATGGACGACGGTTGTGCTTCCAGGCGGCGAGCAGGGTTACATCCACAGCGCAGAGATCAAGCAGGCCACTCCTCCAGCCTCCCCTCCGTCCGGGGATGAGCTAGTCGCTACGGCAAAGCGGTTCATCGGCATCCCTTATCTCTGGGGAGGGGCCACTCCATTTGGTCTCGACTGCTCAGGGTTTGTCCAGCTCGTTTATCATATCCACGGATTGAGAATCCCTCGCAACTCATATCAGCAGGCGGAGGACGAGCGGGCTGTGCCTGTGGAGCGAGAAGCCCTCGTGGCCGGTGATCTGGTTTTCTTTGCAGGCGGGGAGGGTAGGGGACGAATCACGCACGTCGGTATGTCAATCGGCGGGCTGAGGTTCATCCATGCGCTCGGCGGTGGGACCGGTGTCACTATCAGCAGCCTGGAGGAGCACAGGTTCAAGGATATCTATTGGGGAGCGCGCCGTCTATTACCAGTTGTGCGTAGTTAGGCCAGTGTGGTGGGTTTTCTGAAACGCATCCTTCGTACTTCGACAGGCTCAGCATGCGGCCCGGCGCGACACGGGCCGGGCCATCAAAACTCATAGCTCACAACCCATAACTCGTTCTCCGGGTTAACCGGCCTCTATCGTCTCCCACAACTGCCGCAGCTTGTCCCGGCTGATCAGAAGGTAGTCCGGGTCATCTCCGAAGACCTCGACAGTTATTCCCCGATCATAGTTGGCGTTTTTCAGAATCTTTACGACCCAGGACCAGTTGATATTGCCCACACCTAGCGGCAGGTGCAGGTCATCGTGGCCTCCCCGGTTGTCCGATACGTGAACGTGCAACAGACGGTCACCGAAATGGGCTAAAAGCTCCTCGCTGCGGTTGTAGGGTGTATCGAGGTGTGCGTGGCCGACGTCGAGATGGAACCCGACTTCCGGCACGGCGTCCAGTATCTTCCGCAATTCTATGGCCCTGCTGAGGGTAGGGGTATTCTCAAGAATGATCTTCATCCCAAGCCGATTAGCCAGCCCAGAAAGCCGCGAGATCGCCGCAATGTTCTGGCTTATTATCCAATCCCAGTCGTGCAGGGGCGCTGTGGTGTGCGGATGGATGTTCATCATCGTGGCGCCGAGTTCGTGGAACACCCTCAGGCATCTCTCGAACTCCTTTAAGACAGCCTCGCGGATTTCGGGAAACGGGCTTGCGATCTGAAGGTACCAGGCGGTGTGACCAATTACATCAAGACCTGTTCGGTCGAGCGACTTACGGGCTTCTCGCACCGGAAAATGGCCGGAGTAAGCAGCCTGCGGCTCCATAGCAAGGTCTATGAAGTCGAATCCAAGGTCAGCTATGGTCTCGATCTCATCGATGAGATTGAACATAGGATTGTTCATGGCGCCCAGTAACATAGGTCCTCCGGTCTGGCATGGATCCACGGATCGAGGAGCTTTTCTCGCGAGGGGATGCTTGGGTCAGGCCGGTATTCTTCCCTCCTTTTTCTAAGTTCGCTGCGGACGTAGTCTGGAATACAATTGCTGGCGGCAGGACACTCCCAGTCGAACACGTCAACCACGCCCGCAAACAGCAGCCAGTGCTCTCCCAACAGATTCAGCAGTTTGTTCCAGTCGAATGTTGGACAGTTAGCGCGGAGAATCCTTATCACGTCCGGCCAATCGCACCGGTGTCTGTTCATCACGAAGATCTTCGTCCACACCAGTTCTTCGATGGGAATTATCTTAACCTTCACTCCGAGAACTTCGCCCTCCTGCGCTCGTTCCATCCAGCTTTGATCGACAGCGGTTATACGATTGGCAAACTTCCAGATGACATCGACTATGATCTCACCTTTGATGGCGTGGTATATCCACTCTCTGTCACCTTGGGCTTGTTCCCCCAGGTCGGCGAAACCCGCCTGAGTCAGCGCTTCGACAGCGGCCGGAACGTG
Organism: Armatimonadota bacterium; assembly: GCA_016190935.1. Taxonomy (GTDB): domain Bacteria; phylum Armatimonadota; class UBA5829; order UBA5829; family DTLH01; genus JACPPP01. The sequence goes on from JACPPP010000037.1 coordinate 7,491, forward strand.
CTCGGGAGAGGTGAACACGTCAATGTCGTGTGTATGGCGCCAGGCTCCTGTGTAGTGCCAGACGGCAAACGCGCCTCCGAGCACAAACGGCACATTGCTCTTCGCGAGGCTTTCAAGCGCCTGGATGTAGATTACCTGGTGTTCAGTGCCAATGCATTCTTCGGTCTGTGCCAATTGTATCGTCTCCACCTTAGATTCGTGCCCTCTATTTTAGTGATTACCCGGCGTTTGAATTCTCTGAAACTCAAGGCAGGGGTTGCAGACACTGCGGATTATGCGGATTATGCGGATTATCCACATGCTTTTAACGAAGAAAGCTCGAAAGGAAAGAAAGTTAGAAATAATAAAGGAATACTGGGGCGTTTAACGGTGGACGCAAAAACAATATCCCGGGCCTTAGCACTGTCGCCGTTTAACTTACACGACGCCCCTTACCTACTCACATTCGGCAGGTGACGGCGCTTTCTTATCACGACGTAACCTTCGGTCTCCTTACCTCCCCGATAAAGGCTTTCCCTTTATCGGAGGTTGGGGTTTCCTACGGCTAGCTCCTTATCTGGTCCTTGTGCCGTTTCCAGCCAAGTTCTAAATAAGAAGCTCGTGGTTCAGCCCGGGAATCTGTCTCGCCGATGTTCAGTTTTTACTTTAATACCACTTCACCCTCTTTTTCAAACCATCAAAAAGCAAGAATTCGATGCTTTTTAGGTATTGCCCCTATGAAGCATGGTGACTTCTTGTTCGTCTTTTTGCCTCCAGAACCGCGGAAGGTTGGAATTCCGCGTCTCCTGCCCTTCCCGGATTCCGCGGTTCAGGTATCATACGTTAGGTGGGCAGCACCAGTAATTATGATCTTCGTCATAGCACTACCGTTCAAACTGAGATATAAAGTAATTGGCAAGTGTTAAGCAAGCTGTGCTGGCCCCAGAAAAATGTCCAAAACCTGGTAATTTTACTAGTTGACAAGTGTTAGGAGTCAAGCTACACTGAATATGGTAGATGTGTCAATGGCTCAGCATCTGTTGGGCTAGCAAACGGAACGCGACGGGTATCCCCCGGTCAATGCAAGAACGGAGTAGGCCACATGCTGCCGGTGAAACAATGACGCAGGATGGGCCCTTTCCGATTAGAACCACACACTTGTGACGGAGAAAAAGAATATGTCAAGAATCTGTTTGTCAGTTGCGATAATCTTCGCATTGGCAGTCTGCACAGCAGGCGCCTTTACCGGCAGTTTGTCAAGTCCCGCGGGCAGCGGGATCACGGGCACCGGCGCCGGCTGGTGGCCTGTCACCTTTAGTTGGATTGTCACTCAGAACCCGGACGGCTCCTGGAACTATAACTACACATTTACCTCCACTACGAAGTCCGTGAGCCACATGATCATCGAGGTCTCTCCGGAGTTTACGCTTGCGGACATTATTGAGGGTTCGTTCCAGGTTCATCAGGGATCTGTTGAAACCGTTAGCGTGGACGAGTATCTGCCTGGCGGTGGTGACAATCCGGGTATGCCCGATCCTGTCTACGGCATCAAGTTCGATGCGACCTCAGGGCTGACCCTTCAGCTCAGCTTCGACAGCTACCGTGCGCCCGTCTGGGGAGATTTCTACGCCAAAGACGGCAAGACCGGCAGCGAGATGAACACCGCCTACAATGTGGGATTCACATCCCCGGATACCGATCCGCTTGATCCGCCGAGTGACGGATCAGTAGGCTTCCACATTCTCAGGCCGGATACAATCATTCCCGAGCCATCTTCTCTTGCGGCGTTGGGCGCAGCGCTTCCGTTCATCGGACTCCTCCGCCGGTTACGAAAGTAGCGGTCAGCGATCAGCTATTAGCCTTCGGCAGGGGCCGGGTCGGAGGAAAGATTCCTCCGACAACA
>JACPPP010000245.1 GCA_016190935.1 Armatimonadota bacterium
GCCATGCACGCTCACAGGCGCACATAGGTGGCGATCACCGTATCGCCACCTCAAAGCCAGATCAGGATTTCCAAATCCCGAACTACTCGCTGCCCCCGTCTGGTCTATGGGGTCTATCCAGATCGGCTGGGAGCGTATGTAGAGAGTCCTTCCCCAGCCAAGATCGACGTCCGCCTGCACCCGAACGTAATGCTCGTTGCCATTGCAGGTATACGTCGAGCCACCAAAGTACCCTTCCTTCGTTTTGAAGTGGAAGGTCGCGTTATGGCCGTTCAGGTCGTTAATCTGCGCGCTTATCACAGGGTACGTGCCGGAGTTGTCCACCGTCACGTGCATTGTGGGGGGATCATAGCTTTCCGTCCATCTTGAGCCTTTGGACACCCAGTAAGCATAGAAATTACCTTTGGTAACTTCAGATCTAATGCTGCTCCACGGGGTGCCGGGATTCCCTGGCACTCCAATCCACGTTGAGCCGAGCAAAGGGGCATAATATGCGTCGGGGTGCCAGTCATCCTCCGAACAACCCCACACAGGGAATCCGCAGGTCTGGAGTACCCTGTCCCATTTAGCTTCCGCGTTTGGCGACATTACTTGATAAATGCTTATGCCTTCCGGCTTACTGTTCCGGCATATCTGAACGAGTTCGTCAGTAGTGATAGAATAATCATGCCCAGTCGGAAAATAGCGGAGCATAATGCCGTTAGCATCAGGGTGTGCGATGAATGCCATACCACCCTGATTGTGCACCCTCTGAATGCGAGTGGTCATATTGTACGCTACGTCGCGAGGCGACTCGCCGGTCCTTGGATATTCGATGTCTGTTGTGGTGGTACCCTGCTTCATATCAATAGAAATCAGGTGTCCATCCCTCACTCCGTTAGTGCCGTATGTCAATTCCACACTGCACGGGACCCAGCCATCCCAGACCGGATTCAGCGAAACTGGCGAGATAGGGCGGGTGACGATCGCGTCGGGCCAGTGGTTCGTTAGCGCGAGAAAGTCATAGCCCAGGTTTCGATATTTGTTCGCGAAGTCATTATCATTGAGCACAGGGCCTGCCCATAACTTATCCGGCACGCTGTGAGCGTGGAACTGCCCGCGAAGTTGGTGTGGATTATCCGTGTATGGACTCCTGGCAATAGCTGCGGGCGGGCGGGCGCGCGTGTCGCCGCACGTGTTGCAGATGCTGAAAATTCCCGAAAACCCCGTGCTGCTATCCCCACCGCCAAGGGTATGGTTATCGATTGTAAAGAGGTCCGAATAGCTTGTCGCAGCATCGCCAGGGATATAGGTTCGGTTTTCGATGGCGAAGTCGGGGGAGTAACCAGTGGACGTGTCGGCGTGTGCGACTAGGGTGGTCGAGAAGATCACTGCCGAAGCCATCAATGTCACGATTTGTTTCATTTCGTCAGAAACCCCCCGTGTCTAGACAAACTGTCCGTACGGGATGCAGGAACGCACAAGCTGCGCATCATATCAACTCGTGTAACCAAGACACCGTCGGTACCACAGACAGAGCAATTAGGACAGCGTAAACCGCATATGCCGCAAGCAAAATCCATATACACATCAAATACTTCGGAACCGCAATTCTCAGAACCCAGGTGGACATGCCACTCCACCAGTTGCAGTGGGAGTCGAGATACTTCTTCTGGTCTTCGGAAAGCTGGAAAATTGTGAATTTCGTAATGGCTATTGGCTGCTTCCGGTCGTCTGGGACAACCATAACGGTTCTTCCGAAATCAACTTGCCTTTGCAAAAGTTTGCATATTATCTTCATTCTGCCCTCTCTCGCGTTGGCAAACAGCCTATTTCGCTCGACCAGGCGCCGCCAATTGATGCTGAACAGGATTCCAACGATGCACAACACGAGCTTTGGCACGGGCTTGATCGCCGTTGCCGCAAAGTAAGCTGTGAGCAGCGCGCCGCTGAGGATGGCGTACACAGCTTCCCAGTATGGAAATATCTGCTCCCCGATGAACAACGCGTTCGTGGTGTACAGCAAGTCCTTATACAGCATCTCATCCAACTGCATCCAATCATTCTCGCCCCCAGATTCTGAGGATCTTGCCTCTGGGGATTCTATCGCCGTTTGTGTCTGTGAACCACGCCACATAGCTCCCAGAGCGGCAAATATGGTTGCATACTTCATACGATTACTCCTCAGGCCAGATGAATAGTTTGATGGGCGGCGATCTCCGAATCGCCGCCTTGTGGCCAATGCCTGATCTCCGAATCTGGCACAATCATCCCCTAGACAAGCTCGGTTTAGGATTTGGAAATCCCGGTCTGGCTTCCGGGTGGCGATACGGAGATCGCCACCCATCGAGTGCTGATGCTGTAGGCGTTCCGGCAGCCTGTCGGCGCAACCATGTTGGTTGAGCTGAAAGTGAAGCTCGGCAGGCTGACAGTGATCGGATTGCTCGTGCGGTTCAGTATGCTCGCCGACGCAGTGCTGGCCGTTAAAGTGGCCTGGCCGACGCCGTTCGTACTCACGCTTCCGGCGGCGCTCGTTGCGTTGTTGACAATCGTAACCGAGGTATTGCCGAGCACCGCCAGATCGCTCGATGTGATGTCAACAACAGTAGACTGTGCCGCACGTTGCGGATAGAACAGGACGTTCGGCGAGCCTATCTGAACTGTCACCGGAGCGGGATTAGGCATTGTCTGGCTCGCGTTGACGATCAACTTGAAGTCCGTCTGGAAGACGTAAACGTTGGCGGAGCCCGATGCGACACCTTCGGCCGTGGCCGTAAGCATGGTGCTTGCAACCAGCGTTCCGGCGGTCCCGCCTGATCCGACACCTATTACGTCGAAGTACGTGCTGTATGTGCGTCCGGCGTTGATCGTCACAGTGACCGAGGATGATCCGGAACTCGTGCTCGAGTTATACGGCGCAAGCAGCGCAACCGACGGATCGTTCGACGTCACTGTAACCATGATTGGGCTTGCGGGAGCCTGAGAGACCCTCACATAGAAGTAGCCGGTCTTGACACCCGTGCCCGTATTCATGTTCGCGTTATTGAAGCTGAGCGGGGTTATCGTCACGTCCGGTCCGACGCCGCTCAGGATGTTCGCGTCTATTGTGCTCGCCGTCAGAGTAGCCTGGCCGACATCAATGATCGGGGACAGGCCGTTTACTGACGATCCGTTGTCCGGGATGGTCACCAACGCGTTCCCAAGGACGGCGGTGTTGCTGCTGGTGATGTCCACAGCCGTCTGCTGCGCCAGTCTGTAGCCGTAGACCGAGTTCCAGCCGGCCTTGACCGTAAACGGCGCGTTCCCACTGGTCTTGACGAAGGTCTGGTTCATCGCGATCTGGAAGTCCGTCTGGTATACGGTCACCGGAACGGAGTTCACGGCCCAGTCGGCTGTCAGGACGAGATTTGTGGTTCCTGCGACCGCGCCTGCGCCGCCCGCTGAGGCCACCCCGATGACATCGAAGTTGCCGCTTGCAGTGGTGCCCTTCGGGATGATCACCTGAACTGCGCCCGGAACCTCGCCGTACGGCGCCACCTGCGCTATGCCCGTATCCTGAGAGGACACGGTGACGGTTATCTCGTCCGGCGCGGGCGAAGGCGCGGTTACGTAGTAGTCACTCCGTATTCCCGTGCCTGTGAACGGCGTAGTACTGCTGAGTGATAGGGCTGAGTGTGTGGCGGTCACGGCCACTCGATATGCGGTTCCCGAGGCAACAGGCAGGTCCAAGCCACAATCCCAGACTATGTGCCTCATTGAGCCCACTCGCACGCTCGGCCCAACATCGCCTGTTACCCAGATAGGTATGATGGTATAGCTGTTCCCGCCGTCGCTCGAAATCTTGACGGACACCTGCAGCAGAGTCGTGTCCGGGTCAGAGAGATCGTAATAGATATCCACGATGTGCGACCCGTCCGTCCGCTGGTGGGCGGTGACATTGCTGACTGACGGCGGCGCGGCAACCGCAACCGAGATAAGAAGAATCAGAAACAATATGGCGACTAAACACTTTCCCATTTCCCAACCTCCAATGCATACTTTACTCGCTAATTTGGGCATCCTGAACCGCTGAACAGATGAAATGTTTTATGAAGGGATGAATCTTCATCCCTTCACCGGTTCAGAAATGAGGCAAAACCTTTATGTATTATGACTAAACCAGCCAACCTTGTCAACCGGTCGTTTGGTGAGTCCCATTTGACATAGATAGTGGCCGGAAATGCCGGTAAAGACATGAGAAGAAGAAGAAATGCTGCGACTGATGATTTGATGCTCATAGACACACCCCTTTGACAAGCGCCGCCACGGAACAGATGACAGCTATTCGCAGTGTAGCCCAAGCATACGGGCTTGTCAAGTGGTGGAAACAGTTCGGGGACGCATGTCAGATTTCTGAAATTGGGCCTTCGTCCGAACGTTACTCGCTTAATTGGGGCATCCTGAACCGCTGAACAGATGAAGGGCAATCTGAAGGGATGAAAAAGTTCATCCGCTCACCCTTATTTCATCTCTTCAACGGTTCCGGAACCCGGCGCTTTAGTATGCCATTTCTGTTGCCAAAGAAGCGAGCCCCCGTCACCTGGCCCCGGCCCCAGTCAGAACTCCGGCGGGAGGTCCTTTATCTCAGCAAATGAGAATACAGGCCCGTCGATGCAGACGAACTTCGTGCCGATGTTGCAGCGGCCGCATTTGCCCACGCCGCACTTCATCTTCATCTCGAGGGTCGTGTAGATCTGCTCGTCTTGGAACCCTAGCTCTTTCAGGTTCTGGAGCACAAATTTGATCATAATCGGCGGGCCGCAGGTGATGGCAATCACGTTCTCCGGCTTCGGAGCCAGGTCCATCAGGTAGGCAGGCACGAAGCCGACGTTGCCTAGCCAGTTCTCATCTCCGGCATCGACGGTGAGGTACAGAGCGGACGTCTTGCGCCACTCGTCGAATTCATCCTTGTAGCACAGGTCGCCCGGCGTGCGCGCGCCGTAGATGGTCGCGATCTCACCGTAGTCGCTGCGATTGTCCAGGCAGAAGTTCAGGATCGAGCGCATCGGGGCCATCCCAATCCCGCCGCCGATGAACCAGAGGTCCTTCCCCTTCCACTCTTCGTACGGGAACCAGTTGCCGAACGGCGCGCGAACGCCTACTATCGAGCCCTCCGAGAGGTCGTGAAGCGCATCCGTGACGACGCCGACCCTCTTGACCGAGAACTCCACATACCCCTGCCTGGTGGGCGTCGAGGCCAGACAGAACGTCGATTCGCCAGCTCCGAAGACGCTCACCTCCTGGAACTGCCCGGGCTCGTATGTGAACGTCTCACGAAGTCCCTCGTCCAAGAACACCGTGCGAAACGTCTTCGTGTCCCACGTCTCTTTGATTATCTTCTCTACCACCGCAAGCTGCGGCAGGTAAGGGTTCTGCGTCTGCATTTCAATTTTCATTTGTTCAGTATCTATGCTCATAATATGCTGCCCTTATTATTAATCACGACAACACGAAATGCCACGAAACCAGATGCTGGCCGTATAGAGCGTGGTACCAAGTCCGCTTAATCTGCCTCCTGAACCGGGGAGACGGGGAAATCGGCCTGTTGGAGCCGCACGAGGACGTGCGGCACATTTGGCCCGGCGCGAGACGGGCCGGGCCATCGGCGCGACGAATCTGGAATTCCCCGTCTCAGGCCATTCCCCGCTTCCCCGGTTCAGGTATCAGAGTGGCTCTGCAGCAATGTGAGATACTATACCACGTATATCTATGTTAACCGGGCAGGACTCCACACACCGGCCGCAGCCGGTGCAGCCGATAAGGTCGAACTGCTCCACCTGGTATTTGAATTTGTGCAGGACCCGCTGGCGCACGCGCATCTTCTTCTCAGGACGCGGGTTGTGGCCCGCGCCCATCATCGTGAAGTCCGAAAACTGGCACGTGTCGCGGCACCGGTAACGCTCGATGACGCTTCCGGTCGTCTCGTCCTGTATGTCGAAACACGAGCAGGTCGGGCACATGAAGGTGCAGATCCCGCAGCCGATGCACTTCCTGGCCTGCTCCTCCCAGACCGGGTCATCCCAGGAGACAATCTTTGAGATATCTTTGCCCGCGAAGGGACGCTTCGGCAGCGCGAGGAGATTCGCCCATACTTCCGACTTCTTCCTTACATCATCCTCGGACGGGCTGCTGAAGAAATCGCCCTGGAGTAGCCCCTCGCCCTTCTCGGTTACAGGCTGCACATATATCTTGTCGCCCAGGTCCGTAATGAGCACATCCGCGCCGAGCTTCCATTCTTTGAGGTCTCCGACCGTGGTGCAGAAGCAGCTCCATCTCGGATCATCGCAGACGGCAGCCACGAGCGCAAGCTTATCCCGCCGCGCCGCGTAATACGCGTCCCGGAAGGGGCCCTGATTATAATAGACTGCGTCTAGGACGGAGATGGCGCGAACATCGCAGAGCCGCAGGCCGATCATTACGGTCGATTTGTTTGTGAGATCGGGGACTTCGAGTCTTTCTTCACCCTTCCTGGTATGGAAGCGGAACAGGACGTCGTGCACCGGCAGGAGGAACTCCTTCGCGGCCATAACCATCTGGTTCGCGGTGATGTCGATGTCCTGTGTCCCGTTGATATCCTTCCAGGTAGCAGGGCCCGCCTCGCGACCTATCGGAGCAATCACGTCGTGATCGGCGGCCATACCCGCAAGCCATTTCCTCAGATCGGTTTTCGCTATTACTTTATCTGCCATATCGCTCTTCAATCTAAATCTAAATCTAAATCTAAAATCGATTAGTGTCCGTTCGGGTCTTTGTCGTCATAATTGAACTGACCAAGCACTGGAAGCTCTTCCGGGTCCATACCGGGAGTATAGCCGAATAGTTCCTCTACGTGCCGAGCGAACTCGCGGTTGAGCTTCATCATCGGCAGGTCCATAGGACAGGCGCGCTCACACTCGCCGCAGCCGATGCACCTGCCCGCGAGGTGCATTGCCCTGCCCATATGCCACATCCAGTTATCGGAGATCCCCACGTGCTTGTTCGTCCACTTGAGATCGTTCCTGTCGGCGAAGCACTTGGTGCAGTAGCACGCCGGGCATATCTGCCTGCAGGCATAGCAGCGGATGCAGCGCTCGAACTCGTTGGCCCAGTACTCTCGCCGCTCCGAGAACGAGCCTTCCATCGGTTCAACTGGGAGCGGATTCGCGTCCGGCATCTCTCCGAGAGACACGTCACTTATAACCGGAGCACGGTGAGCGCACGTCCGGCAGCCCTCCTTGACAGCGTCAAGTGTCAGGACACTGCTCTTACCGCTGCCGGTCGTGACATTGAAGCTGTCGCCATTCCAGTCTACCGCCAGGACATCGATCAACCTTACGCCGGCCTTCTTCAGCGCCGTATCGTCCACGATTCCGGGACAGGTCACGCCGATTATCGTCACGTTCTCGCGGGATATCTGCTTCTCCTGAACGAGCGTGACGATCGACCGGCTGTCGCAGGGCTTTACGACTATCCCGACGCGCGCGCGCTTCGCAACCTCGGTCAGATAGACCGCGAGGTTGTTGGTACACGCCGGATTCCAGACCAGCCGCTCCACATCTTCCGGGCTTTCGATAAACGCCGGGCTGGTCTTAAACGGCACACTCCCCGCTTCCCAGCCGATAACAAGCGTCACCTCGCTGGATTCGAGGAGTTTCTTTGCTTCCGCGCGTATTCTTGCTTCTATTTCATTAGCCATATTCTCAGCTATATGCCTCCAGAACCGCGGAGACGCGGAACATACTGAAGCGCGGAATTCTCAACCTCCAACACTTCAATCGGCTTCTGTAACACCCTTATTCCGGACCACTCTTTCACAAACTATAATTCCGCAATTCCGCCACTTCCGCGCCTCCGCGGTTCAAAACCCCGCCGGCGCGCGCTTGTTATCGACGCCCGCGAAAGGGCCGAGCTTTTGGATGTTTGCGGTCATTTCGCCCACCAATTCCGCGAACCGTGCTCCCTCCGATGCTGACACCCACTCGAAATGGAACCGCTCCGGCTCAATCCCGACCGACTGGAGTACCTCCTTTATCAGCATGACCCTCCGTCTGGCGTAATAATTCCCCTTGGCGTAATGGCAGTCGCCCGGATGGCAACCCAGCACCATCACTCCGTCGAACCCCTTCTGAAACCCCTTCAGAATATAGAAGGGGTTCACGCGGCCGGAGCATGGCACGCGGACTATCCTCACGTTCGGCGGGTACTTCAGCCTGGAGCTTCCAGCAAGGTCGGCCCCCGCATAGCTGCACCAGTTGCA
>JACPPP010000248.1 GCA_016190935.1 Armatimonadota bacterium
AGGTAATACCACCAACCGGAGAGCCGTGTGCGGGAGAACCGCACGCACGGTTCGGAGGGAGGGGAGACCGGGTAACCGGCCTTCCCTACCCCTATCAATCTCTACCCATCTTGTTCCGCGTCTCCATCCCTTCCCCGCTTCCGCGGTTCAGGTATCGCACGTCAGGCGGGCACTTTGCGGCGGAAAGCAGCCAGAAGCCCGAGCAGGCCGGCGCCCAGCACTGAGAAGGCGCCCGGCTCTGGCACAAGTCCATAGGTCCCCACGGTGAAGCCGTTCCAGTGCTCGTTTATCCGGCTGGTCCATGTGAGCGAGGAGACCGCGCCAGGGAAGCGAATTACTCCGTGAGGCTCACCGGATGTTGCGCTCAACTCGTAGATACCTCCGCCCAAATCCTGCCTGACAACCGTTCCGGTTCCCCAGTAACCTCTCCCTGTGCTCACGATCTCAAAGTCGTGGTCGAAACGGTATCCGTTCCCGTTGATACTCATGAACGCGAAAAACAGGTCGGTGACCGGCTCGGAGAATGTCAGTGTCTTGGACGTGGTCCGGGACAGCGCAATGATGTCCGGCGCCGGAGGCGCATTGTCCACCATAGCGCTGATGTAGGGTGTGGACGGATTCCAGTAGTTTGTTCCGCTTGCTGTTTGAATGAAGGCTATCTCTCCCGAGTAGCTCACGTCGATAGTTGTGCCACCGATATCGAGCACGCCCGATGCGGATCCAGTGGGACCAGCCGTTCCGCTGATCCAGTTCACCCAGTAGACCGGGGCTGCATAGACGGGCAGCATGCCTCCAATGCCCAGTACCAGCGCCAGGAGAATTCCACTCGTCCTTATTCCAATCATGGGTCATCTTTCCTCCTTCCTCTTGCCGCATTCTATCACATTTTTCAATAGCGTGCAAGCGGTTTTTTTGCACCGAGGCATACAAGATCATGTCTGATTAATCTGCCGTAGTGGCCGAGCTGGTGGTGACTTCCAGATCGTTCGCAAGCCGGGATAGAACTTCGTCTGTGAGGGAATCGTTAAACTCTTCCCATCTGCTTTTGCTCCAGACCTCGATCTTGTCCGAAAGCCCTATAATCCAGATATCGCTCTCCGACTCTATCCCGGCGTGCTCGAGCAAATGGGAAGGAATGGCAACGCGCCCCTGACGGTCGGGCGCACATTCGACGGCGGAACCGAGGAAGTATCGCTCCAACGTAATGCCGCGCTGGTCAAGGAACGATTTCGGCACCAGCTTCTCTTGAACATCCGGCCATACGGCCTGGGAAAACCCCCACAGACAACCATTCAGGCCCCTTGTAAGAATAAACCTCTCGCCAAGCTTCGTCCTGAACTTTGCGGGGATTACGGTTCTGCCCTTGCTGTCTATCGAATGTTCGTATGCGCCGGAAAACATAGGCCCTCAAACCAAAGAGTGAGTGAAAGAACGCGGGATAGTGTCAAGTGTCAAGTGACAAGTCCAAAGTCCCAAGTCAAAAAGCCATGTCATTCTGAGCACAGCGAAGAATCTCTTCTCTAGCGAAGCTTCGCCTCAAACCGACGAGGCTGATTCCCTCTATTCTCTTGGTGTGTCTATACCTCCTGAACCGCTGAAGGGATGAAATGAGAATGAAGGGATGAAAGGTCTCATCCGTTTCATATGCGATTCATCCGTTCTGTGGTTCAGGGGCTACTAATAGAACGAATCCGAATCTTCATGCATTAGATGGGCAATACCAGAAAACTTGGCTCATTTGTAAATAAAGATATTCGCTTATGAAGCGAATCTAGTGGCAGGGACTCTACATACCAAAGTAGATCCTTCGCTTTATTTATGCTGCGGGAACGGTAGGTTTCCACCGAAAAATCGCATTCTATTCAGCCAGTTCCCGCAGCATAACAGGCCTTGTGCGCTTGCTGCGGGAACTAGACCGGCACGAATCCGCCAATTCTTCCTAAGCCTGCCGTTCCCGCAGCATAAAACTCACAACTCATCGCTCATTGCTCAGTTGCCTTATCTTGTAGCGCAGGTAATGGCTCCGCACTCGAGACCTGATCAGTTCGGAGTTTGCAAGCTCTCCGAAGTCGTGCCGGTCCGCGGACAGCAGCGAGAGAACGAAGTCCTTATTGGTACCGGCTGCCAGGCTGGCAGCACACGTCCGGCAGTAGCTGCGTGACATAACCGGTTCACCGCCCTCATCGCCGAGAGTAATAGTTATGTGCGGAAAAGGATCGGGCTTACTGCAAATGTTACATCGAGGAATGGGAAGAAGCCTGGTCCCCGTCTCGGAACAAAGGTCCTTAATGACACGGTGGATGACCGAGTCAAACGAGCGCTGCATTACCACGAACTGATAGTTGCTTTTCAGCGCATGTTCGATCTCATCCAGGACGGAAGGATCAGCGTCCGTCGTCCTGACTGCGTAGGTAACAAGCCGCCCACGCGAAAGTTGCGCTACGCTGATGTGAGGCTCTAACTCTTCGAACAGGTTTCGCAGCGATTGCGTCTCCTCTTCATCCCTTGTCTCGACGAGGTAGACGGCCACTGTGCCTTCCGGCTGCGGATCTACCGAAATCTGGCTTACAGTTCTATCTTCATCGCTCCCGCCATCGCGCATTTTGCACCCTCCATGGGTCCTGCTACCCTTATATACCACTTGCTACCACTTCTCACCCCAAGATTGTAACGACAGACTCCGGTGTCAGTCAATGGTACGCGGAAGATTTAGGTGGGGAGTTTTTACCCATGTGGCGCGCCCGCCCGCTACTTTAACGAAGAAAGCTCGAAAGGAAAGAAAGTTAGAAATGGGTCTTGTAATAGATGAACCGTGTGGGTTAGTTCTGAGAAAGGAGTGCGTACAAACAAAATCCCCTCATGTTCGACGAATTCCGCCGTGCTTGGCCAGGTGGTCAAATGCCAGATTTGACCACGTTGTGCGCCTGTGAGCGTGCATGGCTAGAGAGGTGGAAGTCCTCTTCAGGCATACGCTCCCCGGCCTGTAGCCGACTGTAACTGCGTCACCGTGAGGTGGGGTGGGGAGCAACAGGAGGCGAAAGACCAGTCAGTAGGATGACGAACTCGAATCGGCCAGGTGCAGCCGGCGA
>JACPPP010000249.1 GCA_016190935.1 Armatimonadota bacterium
TCTTCTTTATACGCCTCTTTCTGGGAGTTGGTTGAATATGGCCGAGAGTGTGCAACGGATCATTATCCATCGGTCAATTCGTGGGCCGTCACCCGTGAGGAAGTTGAAGAACGCTCTTAGAGTGATACGCGAATGGTTTGCCGTTGAAGGACTGTTATGTTTCGTCTCGTGTGCAAGGAAATCTCGAATGAGTTGTGGAGTGACCGAAGCCGGAGTAGCATTCGGCGCGAACGCTTTGAAGGCATTCAGTCTGAAACGGTAGTAGCTCAGGGTGTTCTCTGACAGGTTCTTAGAGCTTCCGAAGCTCACAAACGAGTCGATAGCGGCGGACATATCATCCGCTAGATAGGAAAGGTTCTTGAGTCTGATAACTTGCCCGCGTGTCATTTTCCTACTCCTCACAACCAAGAAGAAACAGGGAAAATGAACCAATCGCGGTCACACTAAAATGCAGGAACCAAGCGCGGTGCTGAGGCTACACAGGCATATCGGATAGTAGGCAAGAGTCCACCATCCCAAGTTCAAATGGTGGGGATGAGAGGAGTTGAACCTCCACGGGCTAATGCCCACTTGGCCCTCAACCAAGCGCGTCTGCCATTCCGCCACATCCCCATCATACTCATATATTCTAGCGTGAATTGGAGCTAGTGTCAAATCCTGCTTCAAGACGGGCCGGGGTTACGTCTTCTCTAAATATCAGACCAGATGTGGCGTGCGTGGTGACAAGATTAGACGCATGTTACGTATCGATAAGACCTCAGCATCTCAATATAGGCTTCGACAACCTCGGGCAGTATGTCGAGATCGGACTCAAAGCCGCCGTAGACTTTTGCTATCAGTCCGCCGTTGAACGATCCGAGCCGGTCCAATAGCAGTCGAGCTTCGTCCCGCGCTAGCTTCGAATCACCTTTTGGAAGCGTAGCCTGGATGTCGACGGGACAACTGAAGCAGATATTTCCACCAAACGACCTGCCCAAGTTGTCAATTCCCATCAGCGAAGGTTGATCCAGGTTTACGACGTCCACGCCGATTTCAACCATGTCCGGAACGATGTCCCAAATGTATCCACAGCAATGCCAATAAGCGTGAAGGCCGTGTTTATGAGCTTCTTCCACCATAGCCGCGTACCCGGACTTGAACAGGGAACGCCATGTACAAGGAGAGATCAACAGACGATCCTGGATACCCCAGTCATCATACCAAGCCACAGCGTCCACTCCGCCCATCCTGGCATAATCCTTTATCTGTGCGAGCTTCCGCTCCAGCACAATATCGATCAGCGTCATCAGCTTTTCCGGCTCCAAGACTGTGTCATAGAGAAAAGTGTCCATACCTCTCAGATCCACAGTGGAATATAACGCCACTCCCAGGTCACCCATCACGTATTTGTCGGAGTAGAGCTGTACCTGGCTCTCGGTATCCATGCGCCATGAATCCGGGAGGGGTGGGAACACGAATGATTCGAGATCGTTCCAATTCTGTACGGGAGCGCTGGCTACTTCGCCGATTCCACTATGTCCGAACCGTCTGCGGCGGCACCCGTTTTCATCGAAGCACTCCTCGGCGCCAGGGGATACCTCATGCCATTCCCAGTACTTTGGCGCTGATCCGACCAACACGATATCCGATTCGTCCGGCGAAGAAAGATTCTCTATAGGTATACGGAGAGGACCCTTGAAGCTAATAGCCCGTTTGGTCACTTCCTTGGCAGTCATATCGTATCTCACCTATCCAAGGGCATCGAACACAGCAGAGAGTTTAGTGCCTCGGCCATGGCACTTGTGTGCTCTGTGCCAGGATTGCGTCTGAACAACAGGACGTTTGGCTCGCCACCACCAGCAGGTGTCCAGTGAGTCACTGCGTTGTCCGTAACTGTGACCTCGACGGGTTCGAGTTCCAGGCACTGCCGTGGAGCGTCTTCGGGGGCACTTTCTGCCGAGACGAAGCGCCAGGCAGCCTCAACCTTAACCAGCACGCGCCCCGCAGCCAAGACGAACATCGCTGTAGACCACATGTTTCGAACAGGAACTGTGAATATATTATCCCACGGAGGCCACATGCCCTGTTCATCAAGGGCCCGAAGTATATCGCCACGCAGGTTTCCGGTGTAGGAATGCGTGAACCAGGCACGCAGTGGTCTTGGAAGATCCTTGAACAGTTGGGCGTGTGACGCACACCAAAATGTATTGTGCTCTCCGGTGTCAAATGGACCCTTCTCGGTAGCACAAGGGAACCAATGGATCTTCACGCCGCTCCTGAATAGCCCCACAAAGGCTGCAGGGTCCATCTCGACGTTGCACTCCTTGAAGTCGCCCGTCGCGCCAGCACTCAGAAGGACCGCTCTTATCTTCTTCCGGGCCAATTCAGGGTCCCGGTTGATCGCAGCGGTAAGTGCGCGCGTCGAACCCACAACCGATACATACGCCGGACTCGGGCTCTCGCGCAGCACACGTGTGATAAGCTCAATGCCAGCCTGCTCGCGCAGAGGCCGATCCGTACATGTATCGTCAGGACTGGTAAGAGGTGAGATAGGCCCCACCGCTACCGGTACCGCTCGTCCTGTGAGATAATTGAGCTGGACCACCGGGATGAAGGCAGGTTCTATTGGATAGCATCCCTCCCACCCTCCTGAATAATCGAGTACCACCGCACGGACATCAAACTCGGGAAGCGCGTATACCGTCGCCAGGTCGATGTGGTCGTCAGGATCTCCTGGTGGCATGAACAGGTCAGTAATGTGAATTAGTGGAACAGGCTGCATATCAAATTCCTCACGATCGCTTTGCTAACTCCATTGATAAATCCAGATAGCGTTTCACTGCTTCCGGCGGAACGTTCCAGGGGACGTGGTTTCCGATGCACATCATATATCCGCCGGTGATAGAGGCGGTATCGACCATATTCCTGACCATAGCTTCAATCTCTCCTGCGTTGTTTCGCATAAGTATTCGATTGTCACCCTCGCCTGCAAGGAAGCAGTTCTCGTGCTTGCGAGCTATGGTCTTGTAGTCGGTATACGGCTCCGATATGATCCCTCGCGCTCCGCAGGCGAATATGTCGTCGGCGTACACGTCTATGCAGCCATCGACCATAAAGATCACATCCTTGCCGGCTGCCTTCAACATGCTCCAAAACTCCTCGTAGCGGGGGAATATGTGTCTGTTCATCCATTCTCTGGAGCAGACGGGGCCGCGTGAGGTTACTATATCGTCATGGCAGACGACGAAATTGACCGGCAGCCGCGAGAACACGCGAAAGACCCTGCGGTTGATCTCCGCGAATTCATCCATGAGCCGTCCGAAGCGCTCGTCGAGGCAGGTTTGAAGGAACAGATCCCAGCCAAGCGTGAGCAGTGGCCACATGAACATCGTGTTGTAGAACGCAACTTTAACGGCCGTGCCCATCGGCGCACTTTCGCCCCATTCTTGAGGAAACATCTCCCGGTATTTCCGGTAGAGATTCTCCTCATCTCGGTAATCGTGAGATTCCACCACCGGAATGTGGGTGAAGTCCCCTTGCTCTATCGGCGAGAATTGAAAGACCTCTTCTTCGGTCTTAAACCGCTTGCCCCAGTCCCAGTGCGACGTTTCGCCCTCGCCCCAGCGAACGCTGCGATGGCCTTCGCTGTCAATGTGAGTGCCCTCTTCTTCAAATTTGTCCGGGCGGGGTATGGGCGTATCGTTCTCCGGAACAGGCAGATCGAGAAGTGGATAAAGCTCCTTCATCCTCTCCCGGCAGAGCTTGGGATTTTCATAGTAGTCGATCCCGGTGATGTATGTTTCGGCATCGGGGCAAGACCAGTGCTCCCAGTGAGGGATCCTCTTCGGAGCCATGCCCATAAATGCCGCATATCGGTCGTCCATAGTCTCTTATATCCTAACCCGGCGGAGCTGGAGCTAATTTAATCACGTCCTTCGACTAGCTCAGGATGCACGAAAACCAAAGAAAACACGAAAGTGACAAGTGTCAAGTGCCAAGTGCAAAGTCCAAAGTCTAAAGTCAAAAGTCATGTCATTCTGAGGTTGTGACCCCGCAGGCGGTACCATCTGAGAAAGAAACTGCCCTGAAGCTTTGGGAAGTTTCTTAGGAGCGCAGCGAATAATCTCTTGCAGATCGCCCGACTTTGAGACTTTACACTTTAGACATTTAGACTTTCCCTTGCCTTCAGCGTCTCAGCGGTTCAGTAGGCAAAACAAACTCCGGCTCCGGCGATCAGCTACATCCATCCGCGCAATCCGTACAATCCGCGTAATCCGCGTTTCAAATATGCTTATCAGTACTTACCGTACTTCTCCGACAACTCGACCGCGTAGCAGTAGTTATCGTAGGAAACAGTCGGCGGGACGGAGTGGTCGGAATGGAAGATATATCTGCCGCCCTTCGCGGCGACAGGCAGCTTGCTCTCGATCTCTTCTTCAATGTCTTCTTTCGTGCCGGAGAGCTTGCGGACATCTATGTTGCCGAATAGGGTGATCTTGTCCCCATACATCTCCTTCAGGACCCTTACATCCTGCCCGCACTTGGCTTCAAGTGGCTGGATCGCGGAGAATCCCGCCTCTATGAACCTGGGGATAAGCGATTCGATCTTCCCACAGGAATGAAGCAGCACCGGCTTGCCGAGAGAGTTGAAGAACCCGCACAGCTTCTGATGAGCAGGGAAGAGCAGTTCGTTGTAGCAGGCTGGAGAGAATAGTGTGCTGTTCCGGTATCCGACATCGCCGAAGAACCATGCGCCGTCGAAGTCGATTCCCTGATCGAGCGCCGTCTGAGCCAGACCGATCAATGTGTTCGCGTATGTATCGAAGATGTCCTGCACAACCTCAGGCTGGTCCATCATCATCGTGAAGATGCCGACCTGTCCGAAAGCGTTCCAGGCAAGCTCGTAAGACTCGATGCATGAGAAGACTATGAACTTGCCCTTGCTCCGCAGGAGTTCATACTGTTCACGCATATCCTCCGGGATTCTGTCGCTCGACGGCTGGAGCCTGTCTTTATGCGCCCACCAGTCCTCGCTGCTATTCAGCTTATACTCGAGCCAGTGGGGAGTATGGCCTGATTCGCGCTTGAAGTCTTTGCGCAGTACTCCGTTGGCGTCCCACTGGACAATATACTCATCGGTATCTTCGATGACCTCGACCGGAAACCTGAGACTGAGGTCCGGCCACGGCAGGATTGCGATGTCCGACCCGAAGTGGTCCTCGACGTTTACGTCCGCCGGCAATCCCTCGGTCTTCCACCTCTCAACCGTCTCCGACCAGAACATCTCAGATCTTCCTACACGGTCCGGAATTTTTCCTTTAAGAGTGGCTAATATGCGTTCTCTTGAATCCACCAATTTCCCCTTCTACGCGTAGTCCTGCGCTTTGGCGCTTATGCCGGAGAGAAGATACCTGGTTATGGGACACATCACAAGCGCAGCAATAGCGATTATAGCGAACGTCACCTGGAATGACAATACATCGCAGAGTCTACCCATAAGAAGCGGGCCTATGCTCCCGCTCACGTAGCTTTGTATGAGCTGAAACGTATAGTGTCCGGCCCGGTCCTCGGGGCGCGGCAGACCGTAGATCAACGCGAGGAAAGCGCAACCCTGCCCGATGAAGAAAACGGCGCCGATTGCCGTGCTGATGAAGACCCCTATCTCATTGCGCAGGATCAGCACCGGGACTATCGACAGAAATGCCACCAAAGGCCAGTAAGGAAGGATACGCTTGGGGTGAAGTCTATCTGTGAGATGTCCGATGGGGCCGGATGTGGCGATTCTAGCAGCGCTCGTTATCATCATCAGAACCGCCGCGAGAGCCGGGGCCATCTTCAACTCTTTGTAGCCGTAGTTCCCTATGTATACATTGATAATCGGCCAGAACAGTATCATGAAGCCGGCATTGACAAGCATCAGTTTGAGGAACGGCTTATCTTGCCACACGGCCACCAGCATACCCCTCGACCATGGCCTCGGCGCGTTTTCGACCGGCGTCGGCCGCTCCCGTCCAAAAAGCGCCATCACATAACCCGCCTGGCAGAAGAACCAAGTCAACAGGTAGAGGTATCCGAACGCCATCGGCTTGGCGACTCGCAGCAGAATCCACCCTCCGAGCATAGTCGATCCGATCGAAGTCAGGGATCCTATCCCCTGTGAATAAGCGGAGTACCGTCCACGGTGGCTCATAGGGATGCACGCAGCAGTGTACTCTTGGTGAGGTAACGTGACGAAGCCTCCGGTGAAGAAGTTGGCCCCGGTCATGGCGGTCAGGAACGCAAGAAGCCAGGCATTCGACAGGTCGAAATGCCTCGCGAATACCAGCGCCAGGCCCATTATTCCCCAGGTGCCGATGTACGGCACGTGGATGAAGAAGAGATACCACTTCTTGAATCTGAACCTGACACTGATGAACGGTGAGAGGAAAACTCCGACCAGCGCCAATATCGAGAGCGAGTTGATGAACCCGATCCTGGTGCTCGATGCGCCGAGCAGCACCCAAAGCGGGGTGGTCGCCATAACCAGGTCCGCGACTCCCGTGGTGAAGATCGCGTCCAACATGATTATGACCTTCATGTTGTGCCGGATGTCGGCATCCGAAAGAGTCCGATGGCTGGCCTCAGCTACCGTGTCGCCGGTCGCACACGCGACTTCGGGATGCTTCTCAAGTAGAACAGTAGGTACTTTGTACTGGTCAGAAGCCATAAGCCTGCTCCTCGCGGTGCCCGATCAAAGCGCGCACCTGAACGTCTGCGTTCCCCATGCTGCGGGAACTTCGGTTTGCCTAAACTTCACAAGCCTGTACAAGCTGCCGCTCCCGCAGCATACAACGCATGGTACCTGAACCGCGGAAGCGGGGAAGGGATGGAAACGCGAAACCAGATGGGGAGGGATTGAGATGGGGAGGGATTTAAATCCCTCCCCATCTGGACCTTCCGCAGCTCAATTTCCTTCCGCGTCTCCGCGGTTCTGGAGGCAAGAAAAGACGAACATGGAGCCACCATGCTCTGTACGGGCAATGCCCACTTCCTCGATGGTCACCCTTACATCCTGTCGAAATCCTGGAGTTTCCACTGGCGAGAGGCGTCCGTGCTCAACTCAACATATTTTATCCTGCCGTCGAGCTTCAGGATATTGCCTCCCGTCACGTGCGCGGTATATGGTGGATTCCAGAGCGCGTGATCCGAGACGATCACTTTCCGTGGTTCCGCCGAAAGGGTCAACCTGTCACCTGGTCCCACAGGAGATTCTCCGGCCCAGTAGGCGTAGCTGATCTTGGATATGTTCGCCAGCGTGGCGTCTTTTCTGAGACTCGCCACTCCGAAAGGATTGCTTGCCTCACTCGGGCAAAACAGCACAGCCACATTCTTCAGGTAGCCATACTGCAGAAGACCAAGCCCGGTGAGGGGAGTATTGGTCCTTCCGAGCCGGCGGACCCAGTTCCATCCGGTTTCTCTGAAGTAAGGGAGCCTTAGATTCCAGTCATTGGCGTACAACTGAATGGCGGAGCCGATCTGCTTCAAATTGCCGGCGCACACCGTCACCCGCGAGCGTTCCTTGGCCTTGAAGAAGACCGGAAACAGTATCGCGGCCAGAATCGCGATAATGGCGATCACCACCAGCAGCTCTATCAGCGTAAAACCGTTTCTGTGCATTCTTCTCGCTCTACAAAAGTGTCTCATTGAAACCCTCTCCTTCGTTAAGGCTCAGTGAACTCATAAACGTGAACGGCATACCCCATGAAATTGTCTGTGAAAGTGCTATTGAAAGGCGTGATTGAACGACTTTCAAACTTCACGGTTACACTGCCGAGGTTTCGGCCACTTGCCAGTCCGAACTGAACACCTGATACCGCGTTCGGAGTATGATTGGCCGCAATGACCGTGAGCTTGCCGTTTCTCCGCCTCACGATGTACTCAATCTCTGACGTGTGATTGTTCAATGCTACAGCCGAATTGGCGTTTTGGGCCATAATCGTTGGCGACAGGGACGCAAGCTGGCTTCCCATTTGCTTCAGCGCCACCCAAAACTCAGGGGTGAAGACCACATCCACGTGGTTGTACGACGGCGGGTACGTGGGTTTCGGATGGTAGTTGAAGAAGAAAACCCCGTTCGCGCCATGAATGACCGCATTGTAAGTCATAAAGCGAAGCTCGTCAGCCGTCAGGAACCTCGCGTCGGGCGGATCGTGCCACTGGTAGGCCTGAAGCACCATCCAGACCGGCTTCTCATAGGCAACGGACTGGCGGGTCCAGTCGGTGTACTGGCCGACGGAACTGATGGTCGTATCCCCCAACTGCGCGTGCGCCGCGCTTGCCGGAATCGGATAGATGTCGATGCTTATAACGTCTGCAATCACATTATACTCGCGCATCCACTGCTGGGTGGTGATCGAGCTAGGATGATTGAACCAGACCATGTGGTTCGGATCCAACTCCCTGGCCAGACAATAGCCCTCCAGAAGGCCGTTCAGCGGTACTAAATACTGAGAGACCTCATCGAAGCTCTCATAGCACAGAAGCGCCGGATGGTTCTTGACGGCATTGATGGTTGCTTTGACATGCTCACGCCGCGCACAGGGATCATTGACCACAGGCCCGCCCCAGATGCTGGCCTCGTTCAAGTCCAGACCGAAGGGGTTGTTTGTTCCACCCTGTGCATAGACCGTAACGACTGCTTTCAGCCCGAACTGCTGCGCGCGATTCAGGAACGACACCCATCCCGAACCGTCCAGATACCTGTCCGACATAAGAGTATTGAACCCGTTTTGAGCGATCTCCTGCATCTCCGTATCAGTGAGCGTTGTCGGCACACCGTAAAGTCCGATCGGGAAAAACGGCGCATTATTCACCGTCACAAACGGCGTATCCTTCGGCTGGACAGAAGGCGGAGCAATAGGAGTAAATGTCCGCGCCTCATCCCATACCTTGAGTTCGTCGATTCCGCCCTGGAACGTCCCTCCGGCGACATTGCTTATCTTGAGCGTAGATTCCATCTGAAACAGGTTCCCGGCTGCATCCGTCCGCCCCACTTCGGCCCCATCCAGATAGAGCTTCATTGCCTGACCGTCGTATGTGAAGGCAACATGGTGCCAGGTCCGGTCGTTGATCGGCTGGCCTCCTCGCACAACAGTGTAGATGCCGTTAATCCAGGCTCCGGCCTCCAGATTGTGGAAGGACGACGGCCTCACGTAGAGTCTGTAGCACCCCGGTTTCTCGATGATCGCCCTGTAGTTGATTCCTCCGGTCACCCGGACCCGGGCCTCTACCGTGACACGAGTCGGCGCAAGTTCCGCCCGGTGCGGAAACTCGACATACTGCCCAGGAGCATCGAATGAAAGACACATTCCGATCTTTCCAGGCTGCCAGTTGCCGTCGCTCATATTGTACATTTCGCCGACCTGCGCAAGCGGAGACGAATCGTGCACCACCGTCCCGGAGCCTTCGTCGAATCTCACGTCGAGTACTATCGCGCCGCCGACTGCGCCGGGGAACAACCCGATCACAATTCCTGAGATTAAATTAGCGTAAACCATGCGCTTCATCAGTGAATGTCCCTTCACTGTGGCTCCACAAATTCGTATACATGAACTCTGTAACCCGCGAAATCGTCCGTGAACGTGCTGCCGGACGGAGTGATCGTGCGAGATTCGAACCTCACGGTGACCGCTCCAAGGGAACTACCGCTTCCCAGTCTGAACCGGACCCCCGAGACTGAGTTTGCCGTGTGGTTCGCCGCTATCACCGTGAGCTTTCCGCTGCGCCGTCTCACGATGTGCTCGATCTGCGAGGGGGAACCGTCGATGGTGACAGCGGGGCTTGCGTTCTGCGCCATTACAACAGGTGATAAGCCGGCCAGTTCGGAAGCGGTCTGCTTCAACGCCGACCAGAACTCAGGAGTCCAAACCACGTTGCCCACGTTCCACGACGGAGCGAACATCTGCTTCGGGTTGTATAGAAAATAGATGATGCCGTTTGCGCCGTGTATTACTGCATTATACGTCATAAACCGCAGTTCTTCCGCAGTGGGGAACCTGCCATCCGGCGCACTCTTCCACTGATAAGCCTGAAGCACCATCCATATAGGCTTCGCATAGTCCACGGACTGCCTTATGAAATCCGTATACTGTCCAACAGAGCTGATCGTCGGATCCCCAAGCATCGTGTGGTTCGCGCTCTGTGGAACCGGATATATATCAAACCCGACAATATCGGCGATCCTGTTATACTCGCGCAACTGCTCCTGTGTAGTGACCGAGGGCGGGTGATTGACCCAGACCAGATGATTGGGGTCCAGTTGTCTGACCAGGCAGTAACCTTCCAGCAACCCATTGATCTGCAGCAGGTATTGCGAGACTTCGTCCATACTCTCGTAGCAAAGCACTGCCGGATGGTCCTTGACTGTATTCACCAGGTCCTCGATGAACTGGCGCTGGACGCAGCGATCGCTGACCATAGGGCTGCCCCAGATGCTGCCTTCGTTCAGGTCCATTCCAAACGGCCACCAACTCGTGCCGTAACCTGAGATCGTTACGAACGCCTTCATCCCAAACTGCTGTAACCGATTAAGGAACGATATCCAGCCGGGGTTATCGAGCCTTCGATCCACCTGAACGGCGTTGAACCCGTGCTGGGCAAGCTCCTGCATCTCGCCATCGCTGAGTGTTGGCGGCACTGCATAAAGACCGATCGGGAAAAACGGCGCGTTGTTCACGGTTACGAACGGCGTGTCTTTTGGCTGGACGGTTGGCGGAGAAATGGGAGTAAATGTCCGCGCCTCATCCCATACTTTGACATCGTCAATCCCGCCCTGGAACGTCCCTCCGGCGGCGTTGCTTATCTTGAGCGTAGATTCCATCTGCAGCAGGTTCCCGGCTGCATCCGTCCTCCCGACTTCAGCGCCGTCCAGGAATAGCTTCATTGCCAGGCCGTCGTATGTGAATGCTGCATGATGCCACGTGCGGTCGTTGATCGGTGGCCCCCCTCGCACAACAGTGTAGATGCCATTAATCCAGGCTCCGGCCTCCAGATTGTGGAAAGATGACGGCCTTACGTAGAGTCTGTAGCAGCCCGGCTTCTCTACGACTGCCCTGTAGTTGATCCCTCCTGTGACACGGACCCACGCCTCTACCGTTACACGAGTAGGGGCAAGCTCCGCCCTGTGCAGAAATTCGACATACTGCCCAGGAGCATCGAATGAAAGACACGAACCAGCCTTGCCAGGCTGCCAGTTGGCGTCGCTCATACTGTACATTTCGCCGACCTGCGCAAGCGGAGACGAATCATTCACCACCGTCCCGGAGCCTTCGTCGAAACGCACATCGAGGATGACTCCAGCCGAGCAAGACGCCGATATAAGCATTGCGCTAAGAATCCCAAAAGCGACAAATCTCACTATATTTCCCCTGTTATTAGAGCGCCTGGACATCCGCCGCGTCTCGCGCGCGAAGCGTTGGGACGGATGCTCCTCCCGCGGATTCGCAGGACGATATACCTGTCACTATGGCCACATTCCCGACCTGCGGCGCGGGACCGGGCGTGTAAACTTTGACCCCAATCTGCCCGCCGTCCGAACTCCGATTGCTGCCGTCATCGAGATAGAAAACAACATTGGGTTGAGTTCCCACGACATCTCTGACCACACCCCACGTGCGCACAAGGAGACCGACATTGCTCAGTCCGGTCCCGTCCCCTATACCGGGCGTCATCAGCAGCCCAGTTCCGCCAAGTGCGGCATTGGCCAGACCGAGCGGCTGCGGCGCGGCCCCGCTGCCGGTTACCTGCGCCGTCTGAAGGTCTATATATCGTTCGCAGCCGGCGGTTCCGAGAATTCCCGTGACTTGCACCGCGCTCCCGCGCTGCGCCGCGACCGTCCCGAGCACCTTGATACCGCAGCTTCGGTCCGGCTCTTGAATGTAGAAAGAATCTGCCAAGACAGCCGAAACGATCTGGCCGGAAAGATTGACGCTTACGCCGTCGCCGATCTCTCGAAGGCCGCTGATTGAAGATACCATTACCGATTGAGCTGCCGGTGACCTTACTTCGACGAAATCGTACTTTGTCTTCGTTCCAGTCTGCGCGCCGGTCAGCACACCCGCGAATGAGCCGGTGTTGGTGGACGTGATTTGGCCGCGATAGGTATAGTTTGTCCCGTCGGAGCTGTGGTACAACCTGCTCGTATTTCCGTTCACGACCGCGCGCATCCAGAACCACTGGTCGTTCGCCGACGCACCGCCGCCTCCCAGCCAGCCGCCGGAGTTCGCGCTCGTAGTCGAGTATTTCACGACGTTGCCGCCCGATGAGGTCATAAACCAGTTGCCGTGGTTCCAGTCCGTCGTCTGCCATGTGAGGCCGATGAAAGGCTCTTCGGCGGAACTGTTAGCGACCCCCGCGCCCTTGACGGTATAGGTATAACCCGCATCGATGACTTCCTGCGGCAGCACAAAGTAGGCGTACGACGCTCGATCGGTGTATGGAGACCCAACATTCTGGCCGACGAATACACCATTTGCCGCATCCAGCACGAACTGGCCGCCGTCGTCAGTCGCATTGACCCAGTCCGGTGCGAGCGGCGATACTCCGTCGAAGTCGTCCCGAATCCAGACGTTATCTCCGGACGGCGGCTCCAGGAAGTCATAAACATGCACATCATAAGGCGCGAAGTTATCCTGGAAGACGCTCTGGCCCGAAGGGAGAATGTATCTGGACTCGAACAGCACGTTAACGCTACCAAGAAAGCCGTTGTTGGCAAGGCGCAGCGTGACTCCCTGAAGACTGCTTCCGGTCTTGTTTGCTGCCATGACCGTCAGGCGTCCGTTATGCCGCTTGGCAAGCACTTCCACCTCAGTAGAATGCGTGTCGAGAACTACAGCGCCCGCGGCGCTCTGGGCGGTAATCCTCGCGCCAAGCGACGATAACTCGCCGGCCACCTGCTTCAGCGCCGACCAGAACTCCGGGGTATACGGCTCGTCCCCACTGTTGAAGCCACCCTGCGTCGCTTTTGGATGATAGCTGTAATAGATGATGCCGTTCGCACCATTGATGATTGCGTCGTACGTCATGAATCGCAGTTCTGCGGCGGTAGGAAAGCGGGAATCCGGTGCGGCGGGCCACTTATGAGCCTGAAGCACCATCCATACCGGCTTGGAGTAGCCTACGGACTCGCGGATGAGCTGAGTGTATTCGCCCACGCACGAGACCGTGGTATTTGCGAGTTTCGATTGCCCGGCGCTCGCCGGTACCGGGCGAATATCCGCGCTCACCGCATCGCCTAAACGATTATAGTCGGCAAGGGCGCTCCGGCTCACGACCGACGAAGAATGATTGAGCCAGATCGAGTGCGTCGAATCCTGGTCTTTCACGAAGCTCCGTCCTTCAAGCAGGCCCTCCATCTGAGCGCCGTAGCGGGATATGCCGTCAAGCGCATGATAGGCCAGAAGAGCCGGATGATCCCGGACGATGCCCAACGTATCGACAAGCGCGGTTCGTCGAGCGCATCGGTCATTGGCTATGGGGACGTCGTAAATACTCCCTTCATTCAAATCCATCCCCCATGGGCCGGTCCCGTCCTGATCGTAGAGTGTTACCAGGGTCTTCAGCCCGAACTGCTGAGATCGATTCAGGAATGACAACCATCCGCCATTGGTCAAATTCCTATCCGACATGATGCAGTTAAAGCCGCTATCGGTGATCTCCCGCATCTCATTGTCGGAGAGTGTCGGCGGCACACCATAGAGACCGATGGGAAAGAACGGCGCCGATCCCAGTATCAGAAAAGGCGTGTCCTGCGGCTCTGGGGACGGATCGCTGATCGGAGAGAACGCGCGCGCCTCGTTCCATATCTTTACTTCGTCGATAGAGCCATCGAACCAGCCTTCGGGATGGCCGATGTCGAGCGGCCCACTGCCCTGAAACAGGTTGCCGGGCGCATAAGTGCTTGCGACCTGGACGCCGTCGGCATAGAGCCGCATATAGACTGTATCATAGTATCTAACAACTGAA
>JACPPP010000001.1 GCA_016190935.1 Armatimonadota bacterium
ACGGTCGGAAGTAGCTGTGAAACGAACGAAATGACGTGTATATCTTGCCAATATCAACAGGTTCCATCTCAATAATCCCACAGCTATTCTACCCACAGAATTATATCCCTCCCTCAATATGACTCGTCGTTATAATACTAGCGCGCGAGATTGAAAAGAGTCCGGCCGTCGTCCACTGCGATTATTCGGATTTCGCTGTCGGTAATAAGGCCGATGCTGCCGATCTTCCGCCCGCCCTGCTCGAATTTCGGAATGGACGGGCTGCCGGGGTTGAGAAGAATCAGATCGTCAGTACGCTCAAGCACGGGCAGGTGAGTGTGACCTGAGACCAGAACATCGGCGCCAAATCGCTTTCCCATCGCGATCATCTGCTCGGTCGAGAAAAGGTGACCGTGCGTAGCAACAATCCTCAGCCCCTCAAACTCAACCAGCGCGTAGGGTGATTGTACAGGCATGTTCAACAATTCCTCGTAAACTTGTGCATCGCAGTTGCCCTGTGCGATTACGACTGGAGCAGGGAACTGGTTCAACGACTCCGCCAGCGCTGGGACGTCATAGCCTTCTGAGCATCCAAGGCGTGGAGGATGATACAGGACATCCCCCGCATGGATGACCAGGTCCACGCCGGAGAACAACACCTCCACCTTCCTCCACGCGTCTATCCTACCGTGTGTATCGCTTACAACTCCAATCGTCATTGCCCACCCGGCATCTCGGCTGTTCTTACCGCGACCTTACCCTTCCGCTGAGTCCTGGCATGCCAGACTGTCATGTCGATTATCGAGCCAACCTTAGAGTTGGTTACCTCGTCTGCGACTGTCTTGATGTCCTTGATTTTCTTTCCGTTGATGTCGATTATAACGTCGAGCGGCCTGAGCCCTGCCCGATCGGCCGGACTTCCGGGTACCACTTCCCGTATCAATGCGCCGTTCACCGGAGGAAGGGAAATCTCTCCCATCTGCTTAAGCTCCTGCCGCACTGAGTCATTGATCTCCATATACATAATGCCGACCCAGGGGCGGACGACCTTCCCGCGCTTGACGATCTGGTCCGCCACCCATTTTGCAGTGTTGCTGGGTATAGCAAACCCGATGCCTATGCTGCCCCCGCCGGGGTTGGTTGACGCTATGGCGGTGTTGATGCCGATGATATTCCCGTTGATATCGGCCAGCGCTCCGCCGCTGTTTCCGCGGTTGATAGCTGCATCTGTCTGTATCGCGTTTTCGAGCCGCGTCCCCTCTATGTCGAGGTTCTGGCGCTCCGTGGCGCTGACCACACCGACAGTTACCGTCGTGCCCAGTCCAAGCGCGTTTCCAACGGCAATCACCCAGTCACCCACTTGCAGGGCGTCCGAATTGGTGAAAGTCGCGGCAGGCAGCCCCTTCGCCGCAACCTTTATCACAGCGAGATCGGTCTTCGGGTCCCTACCAATTATCTCTGCCGGGTAGCTCTTCTTATTCCAGAGTCTCACCGAGACTTTAGTAGTGTCCGCAACCACATGGTTGTTCGTCAGTATGTAACCGTCATCCTTGATTATCACGCCGGAAGCCTGTCCCTGCGGGATGGCAGGCTGTGGCCTGCCAAACCCGAAAAAGTCGGGGAAACCGAACGGGCTCATACCCATTGGCCGTCCAACTGTGTCTATGTTTACGACCGATTGTTCAACTTTAGCCGCAGCCGCTGCCACTGGATTGTTACCATTCAGCGCTATCGGTGGCGCGCCCCGCTGAGATGTATTGGTAAAGGCAATGGGCGAGCCAGTACCCGCCGGAACGCCATAATATTTATTAAGTATGGCCGCACACACGGCAAACCCGATTACAAATACAATAACGTAGCTTATAAGTTTCCTCATTAATCTGCTCCAAGATATAGCCTTCAGCTATCAGCAGTCAGACGACAGCAGGGACCGGGGGCGAGGTCGGAGGAAAGATTACTCCGACAACATGATGGTGACAGTTCATCGGGCATGGGAAGACCCTCTGTTCCCTGTTCCCCCGTCCCTGTTACCTGTTACCTGTTACCTGTTACCTGTTACCTCATCGCTCATCGCCCGCAAAAGATTCGCCATTTCTATAGCGGACTCGGCGGCGGCGGCGCCCTTGTTGCCGGCCTTCGTGCCCGCGCGCTCAATGGCCTGCTCGATATTATCCGTGGTGATGACGCCGTAAACCGTGGGCACGCCAGAGGCGAGCCCGACCTGCGCGATGCCCTTTGTCACCTCCGCCGCGATGTATTCAAAGTGCGGCGTCGAACCTCTGATCAACGCGCCAAGACACACAACCGCGTCGTACCTGCCGGAGCCCGCGAGCTTCTGCGCCACAAGCGGAATCTCAAACGTGCCGGGCACCCAGGCGATCTCAATGCTCTCATCGTCGGCGCCGTGCCGCACCAGAGCGTCCAGCGCTCCATCCAGCAGCTTGTTCGTAATGAACTCGTTGAACCGGCTGACCACAACTGCGAACTTTAGACCAGCAGCCAGCAGCTTTCCTTCGTAAGTTTTCGGCATCACAACCTCCCCAAACGGGGGTTAGGGGTTAGGGGTTGGTAATTTCGAATGGCATCCTTCGACAAGCTCAGGATGAGGCCCGGCGCTAGACGGGCCGGGCCATCGGAATTCGCAATTGCCAACCCCCAGCCCCTAACCCCTAACCCCTAACCCGGCGGAGCCGGAACCAAGAAGGTATGCCAGACTCCGACGTCTAATCTCCTTATAGGTTGTATAG
>JACPPP010000247.1 GCA_016190935.1 Armatimonadota bacterium
TGTCTGCCGACGGCGGCCCCACAGGGGCCGGACAAACTGTGTAATCGTGCACTATGGTTCTGCAAGGTCCCGAACAGGGGCTGTCTGTTCTGGACGGGCATCTTGAGCCTCGGCAACTGCTCACTTGGCACCCAATTTCGCCCTTTATCGCAACAGCCTTTGCCCGGCCCAGCGTTGACTTACAGAGCATGTTTTGCTATACTTTTGGTGTAAACGACCTGCGAGCGGGAGTAGCTCAGTTGGTAGAGCGCTAGCCTTCCAAGCTGGATGTCGCGAGTTCGAACCTCGTCTCCCGCTCCATTTTAATGTACAGACCTTCCCGATTTGCACAAAGCCAGCCAAGGTATTAGTATTAGTGGAGAAAAGTACGCCAGGGTTAGTATGTATTGAGGCAATCAATGCCGAAAAGAATGCCTAATTCTAAACAGATAGAAGCCGTTGACGATGACGTTGCCGCGGTTCTCAAGACCAAGACGACATGGGAGCGCGCGGAGATGATTTTTGACGCCAACGACACCATGCGTTTGTTGATCGAGAGTCATCTTCGGACGCTGCATCCCGACTGGGACGATGGACAAGTTAGCGCCGAAATCGCTCGCAGGATGCTTTATGAAGCAGATTGACTTCTTACGCCACGTCCTGGAGGTCCTGGAGCAACTGGGGCTTCCGTATATGCTTGTAGGCTCTGTATCCAGCGGTGTCTACGGCGAACCCAGAATGACCCGGGACATAGATATTGTCGTCCGATTGAGTGCTGGCGATGTGGACAAGGTTATCACGGCATTCGACCCGAATGATTACTATGTCAGCCGGGATGCTATCCTCAACGCAATCACCCACGAGAGCCAGTTTAACGTCATCCACCCTGCATCCGGCAACAAGATAGACTTCATTATTGCCCGGTGCGATGCCTGGGGAAAAGAACAGATGAAGAGGCATCAAAAGGTCAGGGTTCTACCGGACATGGAAGGTTATGTAGCTGCCCCGGAGGATGTCATAATCGGTAAGATGCTGTATTTTCAGGAGGGCGGTTCGGAGAAGCATCTCAGAGACATTGTGGGGATACTCAAGATCAGCAGCGACATCATAGATCTGCAGTATATCGCCAATTGGACGAAGATACTTGGCTTATCCGGTATATGGCAGACTGTGGTCTCCCGCAGCGAAGACCACAGTTAGTCCAACGCCACCGCAGTTGGTAGAGCGCTAGCCTTCCAAGCTGGATGTCGCGAGTTCGAACCTCGTCTCCCGCTCCATTTTAGTCCGGTCAGTCGTCGAATTCGGCAGAGCCTCTGCGTCTGCTCCTTGCCTCATCGGACTCTACCTCAAAAGGATAACTCTCCGTCCCGTGTCCATCACGCCCAGTCTCTCGCCCTTCTGGCTGTTCCTCCTCCGGTCGTTTTTTGAAGGAAAGT
Source organism: Armatimonadota bacterium (assembly GCA_016190935.1). Lineage (GTDB taxonomy): Bacteria > Armatimonadota > UBA5829 > UBA5829 > DTLH01 > JACPPP01. The sequence goes on from JACPPP010000247.1 coordinate 1,416, forward strand.
CGCCTTTTCAAACCGCCGGTCCAATCATCAACCACCGTATAGATGGTCGGTATGACCAATAGCGTGAGGAGCGTTGACATAATCAGTCCTCCAATGACCGCAATGGCCATCGGCGCGCGCTGCTCCGAACCTTTCGTTACCGCAAGCGCCGTCGGAAGCATTCCACCGATCATAGCAAGAGTCGTCATCAGGATCGGACGGAGCCTGGTCGGTCCCGCCTCGAGGATTGCCTCATTGCGGGGCTTTCCTCTGTCCCTGAGCGTGTTCGTGTAGTCAACCAGAAGAATCGCGTTCTTGGTCACAAGCCCCATAAGCATTATTATTCCGATCATCGCGATGATCGAGAACGACTCGCCCGCCAGCATCAGGGCAAGAAAAGCCCCAACCATAGCCTGCGGCAGGCTGAACATGATCACAAGCGGCGTCAGGAACGACTCGAATAGGGCGCCCATCAGCATGTAGACCAGCACAACAGCAAGCATAAGGGCGCTTATCATATAGCCAAAGCTCTCCTGCATGATCTGGCTTGTTCCGCCTACAGCTATCCTGGCTGTGCCCGGATTGACAGTCTCCAGCGCCGTGCTTATCTGTCTTTGGACGTTGCCCAGAGCATATCCCCGGGCTGTGTTAGCCCCAACCGTAATCAGCCGCTGCTTGTTCTTGCGGTCGATCTTGTTCGGAGCGGCGGCAAGTTTGACGTCAGCTACATCTCGCAGATACACCGGCGCGCCGTCGCGTTGGCCCACTATTACGTTCGATACGTCTGAAACGCTCCGTCTGTCGAGCCTGGCGAGCCGGACACGGATGTCGTACTCCTCGCCCTGATCCCGCAGCTTGGCGTCGGTATTGCCCTCGATGGATGTCCGCAGCGCGCTCGCTATCTGGGAAACGGTCATATCCATGTCGGCAGACCTTGCTCTGTCCACCGTTACCTGGAGTTCCGGCTTGCCGACGTCCCAAGAGTTCTGGACATCGATCACCCCGGGCACCTGCTTCATCCTGGCCTCGACCTGACCGGCCACAACAGCTATATCCTCGATACTGTCACCGGTGATCTCCATCATAATAGGCTGTCCCGATGGTCCAACCTCGGACGACGTTGCAAGGCGAATCTCTCCACCGGGGATGAGAGCGGTCTGCCCGTTCAGTTTTGCCACCACATCTTCATCAGACTCTCTGTGCGTCTTTCGCCCATCGATCATTATCTCTTCATCTTTATCGACCATCTTGACGGATATTCTCGCGTACTGAGGGCCTATATCCCCGCCGCCGATTATCGATCCCGCCGTGCTCGACCCAACGGTGGACTGATAGTATTCCATCCCCGGCACTCCTGCGAGTATGCTTTCCACCTGCCGCACTACTCCGTCAGTGGCATCGAGCCCGGACCCGGCAGGAAGCTCGATGGAGACCGAAAACTCCCCTCGGTCAACCTCAGGCAGGAACTCGAACCCGAGTGGGAAGTGCACGAACATAACGAGAAAGACCATAACCAGCGAATAAATGATGGCGATCCTGAACGCCCGCCCGCGCGCGGCCAAAAGCGGAAGAGCCACGGCCAGAGCAGCGATCACAAGCTTAGGAGGCCCACCCTGCATCAGCATTCCAAATACCACAAGCAGCGTCATGCCGCCGATTACTATCGTCAGCCACCTGTTCTCAAGCGCCCACGCTAGAACCCCGCGATACGAATGATCAACCGCCCTAAAGAACGTCTCGAACCTGGCGAAGAGCCTTCCAGTAAACGACCTCCTGGCCCGCTCCTCGACCGACTCTTCTTCCTCACTCGACCTCAGCCACCGCGAGGCAAGCATAGGAGTGAGCGTGAACGACATAAACAGCGAGAACAACGTTGCCGTAGCTACCGTGATTCCGAACTGGCGGAAGAACTGCCCGACGATGCCGCCCATAAACGCTATAGGCACGAACACCACGACATCGACCAGTGTGATCGTGACCGCAGCAAGCCCGATCTCCGACCGGCCGGTGAGCGCCGCCTCCCTCACAGGCTCCCCCAGACGCACATGACGTTCTATATTCTCAAGCACTACGATGGAGTCGTCAACCAGTATTCCGACCGAGAGCGCAAGCGCCAGCAGGGTCATCATGTTCATGCTGAAGCCGAATATCCACATCGGCAGATATGTGGCGATTAGCGATGTGGGGATGGCAAGCGCAACGATGAGAGTAGCTCTGCCGCTGTGCAGGAACAGGAAGACTACAAGAACGACGAGGATGATTCCCTCGATCAGCGCCCGGTTTACGTCGTTCAGCGCGTCCTCGACAAACTCCGACTCGTCGGTGGTCACGATGAGCCTGACCCTATCAGGGAGCAGGCCCCGGACAGGAGTTCCATTCTTGGCGATGTAACCATTAAGAAGCCTAAGTTCTTCTTTAATCCCCTCCGCAACCTCGACGGTGTTGGCGTCCGACTGTTTTTGGATAGCAAGGACGACGCTGTCGCGGCCGTTCAGCCGCGTCAGGGTGCTGGGTTCCTCGACGGTATCGGTAACTGTGGCGATGTCTCCGAGGCGAATAGTTCCGCCGGGATTGCCATTCCGATCTGGAATCCTTATTCTCGTATTAGCAATCTCCTCGGCGTCGCGATACTCGCCAACTGTGCGGACTGCGTAATCACGCTCGCTGCGCGCGGAGGTTCCCTCTTTAACCGACCCCGAAGGCAAGTTAAGATTCTCCGAGCGCACAATCTGGGCGACCTGGTCTATAGACAGGCCGTATGCCTGCAGACGATCTCTGTCCACAGCCACGGAAACCTCGCGCACCTGCCCACCGCTCACGTAAACCGCGGCTACTCCGCTTACTTTAGAGAGCGCATCCTTCATCGTCCTGTCCGCGAGAATACGCACATCCCGGGCGGAGATGTTCGCGCGCTCATCGACCTCAACTGCGAGCGACATAATGGGCACGGCCGTAATATCGGACTTGATGATTGCCGGCTCCTCAATATCGCGAGGGAGATTGGCTCTTGCAGCCGTTAACTTGTCGCGCACATCCGCCGCTGCAACGTCGATCTCCGTTCCCAACTCGAACTCCATGAAGACCGACGATACTCCGTCCTGTGAAGTCGAAGTTATGTTGCGCAGTCCACCGGCTGAGCCGACCGCGTCCTCCACGGGCTTGGAGACGAGCGTCTCTATCTCCTGCGGCCCTGCGCCGGGATAGACCGTGACGACGGTTATGAACGGGAAATCAATCTTCGGTCTCAGCTCAGCCGGCATCTTCTGCCGCGCCTGCATCCCAAGGATGATAAGCCCGAGCACCACCATCGTGATAAACACCGGTCTGCGTATACTTACACTAGTTAGCCACATATAGTTTCCTCTTCGGGGGTCAGGAGCCGGGGGCCAGGTGCCGGACCGGAAATGCAAAGTGCAAAATGCAAAATGCAAAATGCAAAATTAAGAACCGAGCGGGGGTCATGCCTTTGCCCTCGTGGTGACGATGGATTTTCCGATGATGTTGCAAAGTTCCTGTGATTCCTTCAGCAAGCTCTGATACTCCGACTCAGGAATCAACTCGGCTCTATCGACCAAACGCAGCCAGAACCTTGACTCCCGCAACTCCTTCAGCACGATCTGCAATTTATGTAAGAAATCAGCACGACTCTCAGCGGCACAAGCCTCCTCATAGTTTGCCGCCGCAGATGTTCCAGCCCTCAAGAATTGTGCCCCGATGTGACGTCCTGTAGTTGTCCTTGGCAACCTGTTAACCAGCTTAATAGTTGCGGCAGCAAAATCGAGCATCCTATCAGTAAGATTGGTGATGCCGCTGTTCGTCACAGTCATCATTTTGCATTTTTCACTTTGCATTTTGCATTTTTCACTTCCCCGCCCCGACATGCACCTTCGTTCCGTCCTCCAGATACTCGTGACCGGCGGTGATAACAGTGTCACCCGGCCCTACTTCCGTCGGCGGCAGCAGTTCTACAAACTCCGGATTTGAAAGTCCCCTCGTGACGGTGTGCATTTTGGCCGTCTGGCCTTCCAGCTTGAACACAACATACTCGCCGGACCTCTCTTCAACAGCGTTCTGCGGAACCAGAATAGCGCTGCCCCGGCTTGCGCTAATAATTGAACCGCGAGCAAACATGCCGGGCTTCAGACTGGACTCAGGGTTGGGAACGCTGATCCTTGCGCTGAAGGTTCTCGTGTTCGTCGATGCCGCAGGATATATCCGCTGTACCTTGCCGATGAAACTCTGGCCGGGAAAAGCGTCCACCTTTACATTTACGACATCCCCAACCTTGACTTTTGCCAGAACGGTCTCTGATATGTTGGCCTCGAAGTACACCGTTCCGAGATTGACTGCCTCACCAAGAGGAACGCCCGGTGAGACGGTCTGGCCTGGCTCCGTCATCCGAGCGGACACAATGCCATCTATAGGCGAGCGAATAATCGTATTATCAAGCTGTTCGCGCGCTATGGCAACCTGCGCCTGGGCCTGCGCCACTCCGGCTCTGGCGTTCTTTATATCCTCTCTTCGCAGGTCTGTCTGCGCAGCGTTTGCCTTCGCCGTCCTCAGTGCCTCTTCGGCCTGCGTCACCTGGGTCTCGGCCGCGCGGACATCCTCCCGCCTGGCCCCCTCCTCCACAAGCGAGAGGTTCTCCTTTGCCGAGTTGTATTGCGCCAGGGCGACGTCGTATTGTGTCTGATAGACGTCGAGCTGTGCCTGCGGTACTGCCCCCTGCTCATAAAGCTGCTTATAGCGCCTCAGGTTAGCCTCCGCGTTGTCCAGATTGGCCTTGGCAGTGGTTACCTGGTTCTCCGCAATCATCCTCTCCTGCGAGCGGGCCCCTTTACGTATCTTCTCGAGATTAGCCTGTGCCGCAACGAGCGCAGCCTTAGCCTGCTTGATGGCGGCCTCGGACTGAACATCGGTCACGGCAGCACTCGTCTTCGCCTGTGAAAGCCGTGCGTTCGCGGCCTGCAGTCCGGCCTGCGCCTGCATCAGGTTGGCCGATGCGTCCGTCCGGTCCAACTCGACCACAACCTGCCCACGGCTCACAGGGTCGCCCTCGCGGACTGTCACCTGCGTCACCTTGCCCGGTATTTTCGAGGATAGAGTGACGGATTTCAAAGCAGCGAGGTCTCCCGTGACCGAGACTGTGTCCTCGATAGGCCCGACAGTAACCTCGGCCGTCTGCACCGGCACGCCCATTTCCTCGTGTATTTGTTCGGTCGTCTTTGTCACTTTCCGGACCTGCCGCACCTTGCCCATTGCAAAGAGCCCGACCATGACGAATATTATAAGCACAATTGCAATAATCCGATTTCGACTCATTTGTTTCCTCCGTTTAGAGACAGAGCGGCTATGGCGGGCGATGTAAGCCTCTCGTACTCCGGCTGCGAAGCCGTCGCTCGCTGAAGCTGAGCCACAGCGTTCAGATAGTCGTAACGGGCGTTGACTGCATTGGTCAATGCCTGGGTGAGCGCCGATTCCGCATTAATGACCTCCAGCGCGGTGCTCACACCAGATTGATATCGAACGTTCGCCAGCCTGAGCGACTCCCTGGCCTGTTCCACGTTCGCCTGCGCGGTCTCCACACGTCTGGACGACTCCATAACGTTCAGAGCGGCAGTGCGCACATCAAGCTGGACGCCGAGTGTTGCCCGCTCAAGATCCTGTCTGGCGATATTCAGATCGTTCCTAGCCTGCGCGACTCTGGCTTTTGTGATTCCCCCATTCCAGATAGGCCACGTGACATTTGCTCCGTAGCTGTAAGTCGTAGCGTTTGGATTGAAGGCCGATGTATTGGCAGTCCAGTCAGCGCCCGCGAAAAGCCCAACCTGTGGATCGTTCTCTTTTGATACGAAGTCCACGTTGCGCCCGGTCAAATCCACAGCAAGCCTGGCCTGCTGCATCTCAGGTCTTGCCCGCAGGGCTTGCTCGGTCCTTTCCGGTATATCCACCGTCACAGGTTCAACCGCCGCCTCCTGCTCCTGAACGACTACCGGAGAGTTTACGTCTATACCGAGCGTCCTGTTCAAATCCCCCTTGGCGATGTCAACGTTGCTCCTGGCCTGGATCAGAGTCTGCTGGAAGTTGGCCACATCCACCTCAGCCTGGGTGACATCGAACCTTGCAACGACCCCGGCCTCAAACTGCGCCCGCGCCAGTCGCAGCCGCTCCTCAGCAACATCCAGGGCAGCCTGAGCAACATCCACCGCGCCTTGAGCCCTGAGCACGTTGTAATAAGCGCCCTTAACGTCAGCTATCAACTGCTGGAGCGTCTGCGCCTCTCCAAATTCCCGAATGTCGAGTTGCAGGTTTGCAAGCTGCTTGCCAATCGACAACCGCCGTGTAAGGTCAATAGGCTGTACTACGGTTGCGTTCGCCCTCGTCTCTTCCGGAGTCCGCACCTCCACCCTTCTTGGCCCTTCGGGCGTATCTATCGTAAACTCCGGCACAGGGGTTACGTAAGTCCTATTGGCCGAAACATCGACCTTGAACCGCGCCTGACTGCGCGCCTCCCGCACCTGATTTCGAGCCTGCTCAACCCTCTCGCCGGCTATGGCAAGCGCCGGATTGTTCGAGACGGCAATGGCGATTGCTTCGTCCATAGTCATAACATCCGGCTCCGGCCCAGGCGCGGGGGGCTCCTGCCCGATTGCCTGGCCGGCTAGAACTCCTAGAGCCAGCAGTCCAACTACTGCAAATCTGATTGTCATTCTTTCACCTATTTATCATATCAGCCATCAGCCTTCGGCAGGGGCCGGACGAATGTCCGCCAGACGCGCGCCGGGGAGGAATCTCCCCGGCGATCGAGCATGGGAAGGCCCTCTGTTACCTGTTACCTGTTACCTCATTGCTCATCGCTCGTCTTCGAACACGCTGTCCGGTATTCCCTTATTGATCCTGTAATTGCTGAACTTCACCACCGCAGTACCCTTGCCCGACTTAGGCGGCTTCATCTTCATCTGGTCCGGGTCGAAAGCCGGCTGCGACAGCGCGCCGTCCATTTCCACCTTTATTTTCGAAGGCAGCCAGTACTTTCCGTCTATCCTGGCGTAGGTCCACCTGGACTTGAACGTCCCTCCGCCCACGCTCGCCTCACTGCCCACTATCAGCCCCCGCCGCTTCTCGACAAAGAGCTTCATCTTACTGTTTACCTCGGTGGACCTCGGAACGAGGTTCAGGACATATACAGCCACACCGTCTACTGTGGTGGTTCCGTCATAAGCGGTGTCGAACTGCCTCTTGATAGCCGCCACCGGGTCCCCCGGAAAGACATCCTTTGGCATAACCATAAGCCCGTCTTTGGCGATGACCTTGACCTTGTCAGGTCGCTTAAAGCAGACGGCGCCTGTGGATTTCGGCATACGTACCTGCGGGCTGTCGATCGTTACCTCAACATCTACTCTCGAGTCCCGAATCGCCGCATAGTTCCGCTCCACTCGCGCCAGCACATCGGCAGATGTGATCTTCGACTTACCTGCCGACCCAACCGCCACAGCCGCTACAAGAGCAATGACTATGAGAACAGCCCTCACGACAGAACATCCTTCCTAACGAACACAGCCATCCCTGCTGTGAAGAAGGCTGCAACATAGACCGACAGCGTGCCCAGGGATTTCCATATCTCCCCCCACGGGACCGGTTCAGCAAACAGGCCGGTCCACGCGCTCATGTGCGTCGTAAACAGATAAGGGTGTATCGGCTTAAAATAGTCGAACACCCCCAGAATCTGGAAGAGTATCATCGTCATCATGGCTCCGCCAATGGCCCCCAGTGAGTTTGCAACGAGCGTAGACAGAAAGAAAGCTATCGTCGCGACCGACAGGACTCCCAGGCTCGCAAACGCATACGCAGCGGCAAGACGCGCCAATCCCTCCGGCTCCGCATAGATGTAGATCCCCTGAGCACCCAGCATAGTGCCCTCCTGAAAAGTCACCAGCATTCCCCTGCCCAGAAAGATCGCACCGGCGGCATAGGAGGCCACCCCAAGGAAAAATGTTAACACAATAACGTAAAACAGGGAAACAGCAAACTTAGATGCCAGCAAGTTTCTTCTGCCCACAGGCCGAGACAGGATGGTCCTCAGTGTTCCATCAGCCGCCTCGCCCGATATCAGGTCCCCGGTCACCACGCAGGCGAACAGGGGAAGGAAGAACTGCAGCATTACTCTGAGCAGGAACCAGGCCACAAACCCGGCGTTAAGGTAGCTGCCGACCATTACAAACCCCTGCGCAAACGATGCCTCGAACGGCGGAGGTCCCAGCCTGAACCCCAATATCACCAGCCCTACAATGGCAATCAGCGCCCCGAAACCGAGATAGCTTCGGCCTTTGCGCGCAAGCTTGAACAGCTCAAGCCTGATCTGTGTCGTCATCCCCTCGCCCCACCTGCGAAAAGTAAAACTCCTCAAGGGTAGTCGTCTGCGGAACTATCGCGCTCACGTCGAACCCGCTTGTCACCAGCAGCCTGTTTACCTCTGCGGCAAAGCCATTTGGCGCCTCAATCAGGATCGCGTCCGCTTCAACCCGGCGGACCTCCACAGAGTCTATCCCGGCTACAGCGGCTGCAGCATCTTGCGGCCTGTCCACCGATATGCGCAACCGGCCCTGATGCGAGAGCAGATCGACGACAGTCCCGGAGACCAACTGCCTGCCTCGGTGGATGACTGCGACCTTCGTGCAGACCTGTTCCACCTCATAGAGCAGGTGGCTTGACAGAAATACCGTCATTCCATGTTCCGCTGCCAGGCTTCTAATCAGTTCCCGGACCTCCTTCATACCCTGCGGGTCGAGCCCATTCGTCGGCTCATCGAGTATGACAAGCTCGGGGCTGCACACAAGCGCCTGTGCTATTCCCAGCCTCTGGCGCATCCCGTGGGAGTACGACCTCACTTTGTCGTCCGCCCGGTCCGAAAGCCCCACCCTCTCCAGCGCGGCGTCGATAGCCTCTGGACTTGCTCCGCCCGAAAGCTCGGACAGCAGCCAGAGGTTTTGCCGTCCGGTAAGGTATCTGTAAAACGCCGGGCTCTCGACTAGAGCGCCGACCTTCGACAGCGCGCGCCCACGGTCGTGCCAGACGTCGCAGCCGAATATCCTGACGCACCCACACGAGGGCCGCACAAGGCCCAGCATCATTCTTATCGTCGTGCTCTTGCCGGCGCCGTTCGGCCCGAGAAAGCCGAATACGTCACCTCTCTCTACTGCGAGATCGAGCCCGTCTACAGCCCTCAGGCTGCCGAACCTTTTTCCCAGATTGCAGGTCTCAAGTATGGTATCCATCGCGGCAGATGACCACCTACCCCTCCCGCAGCGGACCGATCAAAGCATCAGCAGTTGCTTCGGACCGCTGATGCTCGTGAATAAGTCGGCTTTACTCCTGGCCATCGTCCTGGATGGTACGCTCCACCCCGCTCAGTCCTTCGAGGAAGGACGATAGAAACTCGCGCATAGACTCGATCTTCGCGAGCACAACCCCAGCGCCGTAGGGGTGGCCCATCACGAGCAGTTTATCTCCGGGGTTTATATCCAGCTTCTTTCTCGCATCAGCCGGAATGACCACCTGGCCGCGCTCACCCACCGTGACCGCGCCAAAGAACTGTTCATCCAGGGAGCACCACGTCTGCTTTTTCAGCTTGCTCACCTCTTTCTAATGAACTCTGTCGAATCGCACAAATCATACAATACATACTAATCATATTCCTCCTCGATAGAGTTGTCAAGCAGATTAGGCTATCAGCCTTCAGCTTCTCGGCCCCTGCGGAGCCGCACAAGCGGATGAATATCCGCTACACCTGGGCCGGGGAGGAATCTCCCCGGCCATCATAGGTCCCATGACCCATCTAATCCTTTATCGCTTTTTCTGCTCTCTGGCAAGGGAAATGAAAAGTGCAAAATGCAAA
>JACPPP010000237.1 GCA_016190935.1 Armatimonadota bacterium
AGTCTGGCATACCTTCTTGGTTCCGGCTCCGCCGGGTTAGGTGATAGTGAGTCTTCCCAAGCCCCAAGACCCGAACCAACACCCATCACCCGTCAGGCTGATGGCTGACCGCTGATAGCTTCTTTCCGTTGTTTCGGGGTACCCTTACCCCGAAACCGAGCGTTGATCGCTGAGCTGTTTCGGGGAAGGGGTTCCCCGAAAGAACGAAAACTCACAACTCGTAACTCACAACTCCCCTTACCGTTTTGGTCTGAAGTGAGCGCGGACCTCTCCCGGAGTATTCTCTTCCCGGTCTCGGTCTCTGCGGCCGAAGCCGCCGCCGCGACCTCGGTCGCGTCCGCGATCCCCTCCGCGGTCACGTTCACCTTCGGGGCGTGGAGCTTGGGCAGCGGCGAGGCGAGATTGAAGCTCATCCTCTGTCTCACCAGGTCGAGGTTTTTGTGTCAGCCCCTTCATAGACAGGCGGATCTTGCCCTCTTCTCCGGGCACCACCTTGACCAGAACCTCATCGCCGATGCGCACTACATCCTCGACTCTGGCCACACGCCCGACGGCCATCTCGGAAATGTGGACCATTCCCTCCCTGCCGGGCAGAATCTCGACGAAAGCGCCGTAGTTCTCAACGCGGGTCACGCGCCCCAGATATGTCTCTCCGAGCTTTACATCGCGCGTCAGATCTTCCACGATCTTAAGAGCTCGCTCTCCGCCATCAGCGTCCACAGAGGTGATGTAAATGTGCCCGTCCTGCTGGATGTCCAGCTTTGCTCCGGTGTCGGCCTCGATCTTCTTTATTATCTTTCCGCCGGGACCGATAACATCACCGATCTTGTCCGGATGGATCTCGATCACAAAGACTCTCGGAGCATATCTTGACAGCGCCGGCCTGGGCTCAGGAATCGTCTGGAGCATGATGCCCAGAATGTGCAGCCTTCCCTCTCGGGCTCTTGAGAGCGTCTGTCTGACAACCTCGTGCGAGATGCCGCTGATCTTGGTGTCCATCTGGATGGCCGTTATGCCTTCGGCCGATCCGGCGACCTTGAAGTCCATATCGCCGGTGAAGTCTTCCATCCCCTGAATGTCGCTTAGAATCGCGTACCGGTCTGCGTCTGTCATAAGTCCCATAGCGATGCCGGCTATAGGGGTTCTGACTTTCACACCTGCGTCCATGAGCGCAAGCGTTGATCCGCATACGCTTGCCATTGAGGTCGAGCCGTTCGACTCCAAAACCTCCGACATAAGCAGCAGTGTGTATGGGAACTCCTCCTGCGGCGGAACTACATAGCGCAGCGCGCGTTCGGCAAGCGCTCCGTGGCCCACTTCACGGCGGCCAGCCGCTCTGAGCGGGCGCGTCTCACCCGTGGAGAACGGCAGGAAGTTGTAAAAGTGCATGTAGCGCTTTTCGCCGTCTTCATCCAAAGTATCGACGATCTGGGCGTCGTCCAGCGATCCCAAAGTAAGTGATGTCAAAACTTGTGTCTGGCCTCTAGTGAACAGCCCGGAGCCGTGTACCCTCGGCAGGAGTCCGACATCGCACCGGATATCCCGGATCTGCTCGGGCGCGCGTCCATCGGGCCTTACACCCTTGTCCAGAATGAGCTTTCTTACCTGCTCTTTAACTACTTTCTCCGCCGCCTCGGCGACCTCCAGTTCCCTTTCTGGAAACTGGTCTGCCAGCCGCTCGACTACGTCGAGCTTGACATCGTTGATCCCGGATTCCCGCGAAGCCTTGTCGGGGTCCTGTATTGCCGCTGCTATGTCGTCTGTGGCCGTCTCACGCACTGCGGCAAGAATCTCCGCATCTATCTCATGCAGTGAGACTTCGGTCTTGACCGCGCCCACACTCTCGGCCAGCTCTTCCTGGGCCGCGCAGATATTTTTTATAGCTTCGAATCCGAAGTCTATAGCCTCGAGGATGACCGCCTCAGCAAGCTCGTCAGCTCCACCTTCCAGCATCATCACCGCTTCCCTGGTCCCTGCAACAATCAGGTCGAGGTCGGACTCTTCCTGCTGGTCCAGTGATGGGTTTATGATGAACTGTTCGTCGATCCTGCCGACTCTAACCGCGCCGACCGGCCCGGAAAACGGGATGTCCGAAACGGTCAGGGCAGCCGAAGCGGCAACCAAGGCGAGCGTGTCCGCCGGGTTATCCGGTTCCATTGAAAGAGGGATTGTGATGACTTGAACGTCGTTTCGCATCCCGTTGGGGAAAAGGGGTCTCAGGGGTCGATCGATCAGCCTTGATGTCAGGATTGCCTTTTCGGACGGTCGCCCGCCGCGCTTCACGAAGCCGCCGGGTATCTTGCCTACAGCGTATTTCCGCTCTTCATAGTCACACGTCAGCGGAAAGAAGTCCATGCCTTCTCTCGGCTCAAGGCTCATTGTGGCTGCGCCGAGCACTACAGTCTCGCCGCACGTTAGGAGGACTCCACCGTTTGCCTGCTTAGCCACATTGCCCGTTTCCAGGGTAATTGTGCGTCCCCCGAGCTCGAATTCAGTTTTTTTCGTCATATTAAGTTTACTATTCTCCTACCTTCTAAGACCAAGCTTGGCCACGATAGCGCGGTAACGGTTGATGTCTGTCTTCACCAGATAGTTCAGCAGCCGTCTGCGCTGTCCGACCATCATAAGAAGCCCGCGTCTTGAGTGATGGTCCTTCTTGTGCTCTTTAAGATGCTCAGTAAGCTGATTGATCCGTGCCGTGAGCAAGGCTATCTGAACCTCGGGCGAACCAGTATCCGCCTCATGGGTCTTAAAGTCCCCAATAATCTCTGTTTTTCGCTCTTTTATAAGCGCCAAATAATCTACACCTCCAAATGTTATATGTGAATTTACCATATCGGCCCGCCAATGTCAAACTTAAGCTCGATTGCCATCAACTTGCGGCAGCGAGCATTTTCCGTGCAGCCTCAAGGTCTCTCGCGATCTGCGCAGCGAGACTTTCGAAGTTCTCGAACTTCATCTCATCTCGCAGACGCCAGTAGAAAACAACTGCGATTTCTGCTTCATAAATATTACCCGAAAACCCGTCGATATGAACCTCTATCGCACGGCCTGCCCGCTCGATGGTCGGCCTTATCCCTATGCTGCACGCGCCTCGAAATGACTGGTTTCCGACGCTAACTCGGACTGCGTAGATGCCATCCTTGGGCACTATCTGTCTCGGAGCCACCTCGATGTTCGCTGTAGGAAATCCGAGCTTGCGTCCGAGGCCCGATCCGCGTACTACTCGCCCGAGCAAGACAAAAGGCCGCCCAAGTAGACGCGCAGCAGACTCGACATCGCCTCTTGCTATCGCGTTCCGAATGCGCGTGCTGCTGACCGGAGCGCCGTGTAGGGTCGTGGGCTCGACTCCCACCACGCGGAATCCCTTTTCCTTGCCGTGCTTCCTCAGAAGATCAATGTCACCCGCGCGCTTCCTGCCGAACCTGAAGTCCGTGCCCACCACTACCGCCGCGGCCCTTAGCCGCTCAACCAGGATCCGGTCGACAAATTCCTCGGGCGAGAGATCTGCCAGTTCACGGTCGAACGGCTCCATTACTATAAGATCCGCCCCCGCCTCATCGAGAATCTGTATTCTCTGCTCGAGCGTGTTAATGTAGAGCGGCGCTCTCTCCGGCGCAAGAAGTTCCAGCGGGTGGCGGTCGAATGTGAGAACCACGGCCGGGCAGCCTATTCGCTCCGCCTCCGACTGTAGAACGGCAAGAAGCGAGCGATGGCCCAAGTGCACGCCGTCAAACATACCAATGCTTACAGCGGACTTAACTAGATCCTCAGACACAGAGTCGATATTAACTACAGTTGCCACCTTCCGGCCTCCAGCCGGGCTTTCTTCTTTTCAGATTTTGTCTCTTCACAACGGGTCTAACTTACTATCAGCCTTGGCTTTTGAAACGCGAAGACGCGAAAAGAACGAAAAACACGAAAAAAGGGCTGGGGTTGCAAGGGTCAGCGGATGAATATCCGCGACACTTGGCCGGGGATGGACATCCCCGGCCATCACGCGGTATCGATCGCCGGGGAGATTCCTCCCCGGCGCGCGTCTCCCGGACATCCGTCCGGCACCTGGCCCCTGACACCCGGCCCCCTTTTTTCGCGTTATTCGCGCTTCTTCGCGGCATTCGCGTTTCAAAAAGAGTGGTTTCACCGTCTCATCGGTACGGGAGCCTAGAATAAGCTGTATATGTCCCGATTCCCCACCCATCTACGCGAACACTTTCTCCGGTGCTACCACGCTTCTCTTCCCTCTCAGCCGCAGCCGTCCGACAGCCAGCAGGTCTCCGCTGCTTGACTTGACACGCACCAGCGTGCCCTCCGCAGCTATCAAATTGGACGGGATCGCCCCACCGTGCGCAACCAGCCTGGCCAGAAACGGGTCGGCCACCACGGCCGGCAGTTCTGAAAGCGCCTCGTCCATCGGTATCATCAGTTCTTCTGCGCGCTGCTGGTCTGCAGCCTGCTCCAGAGTCTCCAGGTCTACGGCATCTCGCAGGTCGAAACGACCGACCCGCAGCCTGACCAGGCTCTTCATATAGCCCCCGACACTCAAAGCCTCTCCGATGTCCGCGCAGAGCGTCCTGATGTAGGTCCCGCTCGAACAGACCACGTTCAGACCGGCAACAGGGCGCTCGCCGGGCGTGAAGCTCGTAACCTCCAGCCTGTGTATCACAACCTCGCGCGGCTCGCGTTCGACCTCGATGTCCCTGCGCGCAAGCTCATAAAGCCTCTTTCCCTCGTGCTTCACAGCCGAGACCATGGGCGGGATCTGCTTTATCCGCCCGGTAAACCTGGGGAGGACCGCTTCCAGCATCTCACGCGTCACGTGGGAGGCGTCCCTTGATGAAACCTCTTCTCCGGCTGAGTCCTGCGTTGTCGTGGTCCTCCCAAGCGACATCTCGGCCGCATACTCCTTCTCTTGAGCGACCAGGTATTCGACTATTCGCGTGGCCTTTCCAACACAAACCACCAGAACCCCGGTCGCAAGCGGGTCCAGCGTGCCGGCGTGTCCTACCCGCTTCTCCCCGAGTATCCGCCTCACCCTTACCACAACATCGTGGGACGTCGGCCCGGAGGGTTTGTTCAGGCTCAGGACTCCATCCAAGAGCTGACCTCCGACAGAACGGCTTTCTCGGCCTCCTCCAGACTCTTTTCGACGGTACACCCCGCTGCGGCCGCATGTCCTCCTCCGCCGAACGCTGCCGCAATGCGGTTTACGTCGAAGCCGTCCCTCGATCTCAGGCTCACCCGAACCCTGTTCTCTGCCACTTCCCTAAACAGTATGCCTACCTGTGCGCTCTTTGTGGCCCGGAGCTGGTTCACGATGCTTTCTGTGTCGGAGTCGCGCGCGCCAAACCTCTCGAAGTCCTCGCGCGTGATGCGCGACCAGACTATTTTGCCCTCCTTCTCGGGCTGAGCCGCAAGGAGCGCCACACCCAAAAGCTTGAGGTTTACCATTGAGCGGTTTTCGTAGATCTCCTCCGCCGCTTCGGACGGCGATGCGCCTAGCGCCGTCAGCCGGGCTGCTATCTCAAGGGTTCGCGGAGTGACGTTCGTAAACTTGAATACGCCTGTGTCACCGACAATACCCGCCATTAGCTGCCTGGCCATCTCGAGGTCAATGCTTACGCGAAGTTCGTTGAGCAGATCGAAGACCACTTCAGCCGTCGCGGCGGCTGTCTTGTCTGCAAGGTAAAGTGGCTCGCTCGAACGCGATTGCTGTCCGACAGCTTCGAGATCTGCGCGCGCGGGCGCGTCCTCAGCCTCCACTTGCTCGGCGCTTGAGATGTGGTGGTCGATGATGAGGAGCGACTTTGCGGACACGACCGCTTCCGCCGCGCTTCCGGTACGCCTTACGCCGTCCGCGTCGCAGACTATCCCAACGTCGAATCCCCGCTTCGCTGTTTTCATAACAACAGTCTTAGTATCGGGAAGGTACTGGCAGCTCGACGGGACGCCGTCCTGTGAGATTACGACGGTGCTCTTCCCCTTCTGCCTGATGCCGCGAGCCAGGGCAAGCGCGCTGCCCATGGAATCCGGGTCGGGACGGGCATGCGCCGCTATTATGAATTTTTGCCCGGTCTCTATTAGCCGTACTGTGGCGTTCAGGTTATCCTTGTTCAGACTCATCTTTCTTGATCTTCTCGAGAAGCTCGAAAATCTTCGCGCCGTGCTCTATCGAGGTATCTATGCGGAAATCTAACTCAGGAGTGACCCTCATACTAAGCCGCTTGCCGAGTTCCCCCCGGACAAAACCTGCAGCGCGGTTGAGGGCACTAACGCTCACCTTTTTCTGCTCCTCGTCGCCCATCACACTTACAAATACCCTGGCGTGCCGAAGATCAGGTGAGACCTTAACTTCGGTAATGGTGACGAAGCCCAGCCTGGGGTCCTTCATCTCCCTTTGAATGATCTCGCTGATCTCAACCTTCAGCAACTCTTCAACTTTTTCCTGCCGAGTAGACATATTCGATTTCAGGTTTCAGAAACGCGGATTACGCGGATTGTACGGATTTCGCGGAATGGGATGGGGGTTAGGGGCTGGGGGTTGGAAGGATAAAACCCGATGGCCCGTCCCCAAGAATGAATAGCTTGTTCCGTCGGACTGCTTGTCTGCAGACGGCGGCCTCGCAGGGGCCGAGAAGCTGATGGCTTGATCGACGGGGAGATTCCTCCCCGGCGCGCGTCTCCCGGACATCCGTCCGGCCCCTGCTGAAGGCTGATAGCTGACTGCTGACAGCTTCTTTCGCGCCCTTCGTCCCTTTCGCGCATCCTGAGCTTGTCGAAGGACGCGTTTCAACTCTGCCCACATTCACTCATCCTCATCGCTCATTGCTCACTGCTCGCCGCTCCCTCTACACAAACTCCAAATCGACGGAGACAAGCGAGACAAGAGGGTTTGATTCGATATAATCGACGACTTTGTCCAGAATCCTGTTGGACATACCCGTGTCGTTGGACACGCAGGCTATTCCGATGATAGCGCGCCGCCAGGTGTCGTTATCATCCACCTCGGCGGCTGATACGGAGAACTTCTGCCTGACGTTGTCGAGCAAACTCTTCAAAACCTGTCTCTTGTCCTTTAAAGAGTTTGCCCCGGGAATTGAAAGTGTAACCGTTAATATACCAACAACCATGCGAGCGATGAGCAATGAGCTACGAGTTATGAGTTGTGAGTCTTGAGTTAGAGGAGCATGTCATTCTGAGCGCAGGGAAGAATCCCTCCTCTAGTGGCAAGGACTCTACAGCCGGGAGCAGATCCTTCGCTTCGCTCAGGATGACATGATGGTGAATGCTCGGGATGACGTGACTCATCGCTCATAGCTCACAACTCATAACTCATTGCTCCCTACACTGCGCGGGCGACGCGCCGGCGGGTGAACGCCTCGATGACGTCGCCGACCTGGTAGTCCTGGAATCCCTCGACTGCGATACCGCACTCAAATCCAGCCGCCATCTCCTTGACGTCTTCCTTCAGGTGCTTCAATGTGTCGACTTTGCCTTCAAAGATCACATCGTTGCCGCGCCGGATTCGAACCTCTGACGTTCTTGTGACCTTGCCTTCGGTGACATAGCATCCGGCGACAAGTCCCACCTTGGGAACCCTGAAGGTTGCCCTTATCTCGGCCTTACCAAGAGGCACTTCTTCGTAGATCGGCTCAAGCAGTCCGCCCATGGCCGCGCGCACATCGTTAATCAACTCATAGATGACGTTGTACGTTCTGACCTCGACATGCTCAGCTTCGGCCATATCAGCCGCCCTGGAATCGACCTTGACGTTGAATCCTATGACAACAGCATTCGAGGCCGCAGCAAGCAGGATATCGGATTCGCTCACGTTGCCGACGGCGCTGTGGATGATCTTCACCCGCACTTCCTCGTGCTCTATGCGCTCCAGCGACTGCCGCACGGCCTCCGCAGATCCCTGAACATCGGACTTAAGGACGATGTTCAATTCCTTGACCTCGCCCTCTTGCATCTTTCTGTACAGGTCTTCGAGAGTAAGCCTGCTTTCTGTCGCCATCCTCTCCGCGCGCTGTTCGTGGCTCCGCTCCTCTGCTATCTGGCGGGCCTGCCTGTCGTCCTTCACGGAGACGAGAACATCTCCCGCGAGAGGTGGACGTGACAATCCAAGTATCTCTACCGGCGTCGCCGGCCCTGCCTTAAACAGCCGCTCCCCGTTCTCGTCGAGCATTGCCTTGATCTTGCCATAGGCCGTTCCCGCGACTACGGGAGTCCCTACCCTGAGAGTCCCCTTCTGGACCAGCACCGTCGCGACCGGACCTTTGCCTCGGTCGAGCTTTGCCTCGACTATAGTGCCTTCGACGTCTTTCGCGGACGCCGGAGCCGACAGCTCCTGCATATCCGCCACGAGCAGGATCATCTCCAAGAGCTCTTCGATGTTTCTGCCCTCTTTGGCGGACAACTCGACCATGATCGTATCGCCGCCCCATTCCTCCGGCACGAGCCCGTGCTCCATAAGCTGCTGCTTCGTCCTTTCGACGTTCGCATCCGCCTTATCAATCTTGTTGATTGCTGCAATAATAGGAACATTAGCGGCTCGCGCATGGTCGATGGCTTCGACCGTCTGGGGCATAACGGCATCATCAGCCGCAACTACGAGCACAGCAATATCCGTAACGCCTGCGCCCCTCGCCCGCATGGCAGTGAACGCCGCGTGCCCAGGGGTGTCGAGGAACGTAATCTTTCTTCCATCTACATCAACCTGATATGCTCCAATGTGCTGCGTAATGCCTCCGAATTCCCCCGCTGTAACGTTCGTCCGGCGTATTCTATCAAGGAGGGTGGTCTTGCCGTGGTCTACATGGCCCAGGATAGTAACGACCGGCGGTCTGGCAATAGTCTTGCCCGCACGTTTCGGCTTGGGCTTCGCGGCCACAGGCGGCTTTGCCGGCGCCTCGCGCCGGTCCTTCTTCGCCACCTGGACCCGATAACCGAACTTCTCAGCCACTTTTGTGGCAATATCCGGGGCTATCTGCTGATTAACGCTCGCAAGAATGCCCATTTCAACCAGCCTCTTCTGCACGTCTGCGGGGCTGGCGTGCATGGCGTCTGCCAGTTCACGAACAGATATCGACTGGCCGACTTCGATCCTTCGGCTCTCGTCCTGGCTGACAATCTCCTTGACAAGCTCTGCCGTGCCCTCGTCTACGGCGCTGGTCGCACCGGAAACTTCGACTCCAAGGTCTTTCAACGTGGCCAGAAGCGGACCCGTGGCTATGCCTATCTCCTTTGCTATTTCAGAAACTTTAACACTCTTCATAAAAACTATTATTTCACCTCGGAATCGACGATTATGAAGGAGGCAAAAAAATGCACTCCTTCGTCATTTATTGTGGAGAGAGAACACCGGGCGGTTTTCCGGCGGGATGGGAAGACGACGGAGTGCCGTTGGTGGAATCACTGAGGAAGCGGCCATCGCCGCTCTTGTTAGCCCAGCTCATACATCAGCAGTTGCTTCGGACTGCTTGTCTGCCGAAGCCTGCTGATGCTTGTGAATAAGTCGGGTTAATCCACTGCAAATCGACTCTAGTTTTGCTCTTGCTTCAGTGTTCCATAAGTCTTCCCTTGCCATCTACCGGCCGGCGTTCTCGTTCTCCTGCACGACCTGCATCAACTTTTCGTACAGTTCGGCGGGCGCCGTCGTGCGTAGCGCCCGATCCAATCCTTTTTTCTTGGCTGCCATCGCGACACACGTCGCGTTGCGGCAGATATAGGCGCCCCGCCCGGGAGCCTTCCCGGTCGGGTCGATCTCGACTTCTCCGCCAGTCCTACGAACTATCCGGATCAGTTCCTTCTTCTCACTTGACGACCGGCAGGCCACGCAGGTCCTGATCGGCCGCTTTTTCTCTACTACAGTCATGAGTATCGGCTGAGCGAGTCACTCTCTTCAACCCGGAGTCTTAAGTCTCAAGTCCAAAGTCGAAAGTCCGGATGCTCGTATTTCGTTCTTTCGGGACACCTGTCCCGAAAGCCACCTCTCGATTGTAAGATTGGTATCGGGACAAGGGTGTCCCGACACAACAGACGTTAGACTTTTTGACTTTTTGACTTGGGACTTTAAACCTCGGACTTATCCTCCTGCACCGTGTCCTGCTCCAGGCTTTCGAGTTGTATTTCCTTTTCGGCTTCCGGGTTAGAACCGTCAGCCGAGCCGACGTCTTCTCCTTCAGCTTCCGGTTTAGCAGTCAGCACAGCCTTCGCAATCTGTGCCTCGCTCCGTATATCGATCCTCCAGCCGGTCAGCCTTGCAGCCAGCCGCACATTTTGGCCTGACTTTCCGATGGCAAGCGAGAGCTGAGTGTCCGGCACCACTACCAATGCAGTCTTGTTCTGCTCGTCCGCTGTGACCGACACGACCTTCGCCGGGCTCAGGCTTTCAGCTATAAACTTGGTTATGTCCGCATTCCAGCGGACGATATCAATCTTCTCGTCATACAGTTCGTTCACGACGGCCTGAACGCGGCTTCCTCGGTGGCCCACGCAGGCGCCGACCGGATCCACCTTCTCATCGCTCGACGCCACTGCGATCTTGGTTCTGGCGCCGGCCTCACGGGCAACGGACTTGATCGTCACTATGCCCTCGGCGATCTCAGGAACCTCAAGCTCGAACAGCCGCCTGATGAGCGTCGGGTGGGTCCGCGAAACTATTACCTGCGGTCCCCTCGGAGTGCGCCGCACCTCGAGCAGGTAGACCTTCAGTCTATCGCCGAACCGGTAAGGCTCGGTAGAAACCTGCTCAGCAGGCGGCAGAAGCGCCTCGACCTTTCCCAGGTTAATGAGGACGTTCCTCTGCTCTTTGCGCTGGACCGTTCCGGTCACGACTTCGCCGACCCTGTCTCCGAACTCCTCGTAGACATGCTCCCTCTCGGCCTCTCGAATTCGCTGCACAACGACCTGCTTGGCCGTTTGTGCGGCTATGCGGCCGAAGTTCTCCGGAGTCACTTCTATCTCAATAGAGCTCCCGATTGTCGCATCAGGGTCGTGCCGCTTAGCATCATCGAGACCTATCTCCGTATGACCGTTATTGACATCTTCCACGACATCCTTCTGGCAGAAGACTTTAAAGCCGGATTTGGACGAGGTCACTCTGACTCTGACGTCCCCGGTGGCCGCATAATTCTTTTTATAGGCCGTCTCCAGCGCCGACTCAATGGTCGTAAGGAGTACCTCAAGAGGTATCTCCTTTTCCTTTTCTATCTGCCGGAGCGCGTCCAGGAAGTCCTGGTTCATTACGCCATCTCCTAAACTAACTTAAACGATAAAAGAGTGGGGTAGAGTCCCACTCTTTTTATTGCACCCGTATCAAATCGATATTAGTATACCATACGGCAACAGCTTTTTGCAATAGCAGGAAAGATCGGGAAGCGTTGGCGGAATTTGTGTATCGGCAGCTTAGAGCGGGGCGACTGGGCAATCAGTTGTCCGCTGATGGCGACGGTGCATCGAGAAAGGCTTAGCCTCAATACGGTTCACTTAACGTCCAAAATCAAGGCGAGCAAGCTGGCCGTCACGCTCAGGCTTCGACCTAAATGAACCGAAATCTTGCTTAAGTGAACCATATTGGGCTTAGCCTGCATTATTCATCAGCCGTTGCTTCGGACTGCTTTATCTGTATTGACAGGTCTGCACATTTGTATCAGTGCGGCAGTATATCTCTCCGAAGGTACTCTCTACCTCACTACAATACAGAAAAACCGAAGCCGGCTGATGAACGTGAATAATTCGGGTTAGGGTGCGGCTCCGATCCGGCCACTATATGAGCGCGCCCGGTTGTTCCAGGCGATTGAGAGATGGTCATTTGAGTCCGCACCCATAATTATTATGGCTGTTTCCTGCCGGAAATCGAGAGTCGAAGGGTTTTCATCCCTGGCTGGCGGGTAAACTGATAATGGGATCGTCTGTTGGGGTCGATATTGTGACAGGTTTTAATTAAATAATCCGTTGGGTAAACGAGCAGACGGCTGTGGACGGCGACAGCTAACACTATGGATGGTTGGAGGGTTGTATATGTCTGAGCAAGTTTCGCTCGCGATCATAGCCATTTGTATGATTGTAATAGCTCTTGCTATCGTTGTGACGGCGGCAGCATTGACAGTGCTTGCGTTGCGCATACGGAAGTCGGTGGTGACGATTACCAACAGGACTCAGCCTCTGATTTCGCAGGCTACGGATACTGTTAAGGTGGCCAATGACGCGGTCAACACGGTCAAGGCAAGGACTGATGAAATAATGACTACGGCCGAGGATACTGTTCAGGATGTTTCGAGAAGGGTCAAGACCATGTCCAACATTGTCCAGGAGTCGATTAGCCCACCGATAATAAACGTAGCAAGCGTTGTGACCGGCGTCTCTAAGGGCCTGGAAGTGCTGGCACAGATGAGAAGGCGAGGTGGCAACGGACATGGCCGGTGACAGTCGTGGTTTCACTTTGGGAATGGTGATCGGTTTTCTCGTGGGAGCCGGCGTGGCGATGATGATGGCCCCATCAGCCGGCCAGGAAACGCGCCAAAAGGCCCGTCAGGTGTCGGAACAGGCCAGACAAAAGACGAGAGAGATTGCCGCGAGAGGCAGAGAGTATATTGATTCGATTATGGCACAATTCCAAAAGGCTGTAGAGGAAGGCAGCCGGGCTGCGCAGGAGAAGCGCGCGGAGCTTGAAGCCGAAGTGCGTGCTGAAACGCAGCCGATAGGCAGATAGTTTTATTGGCAACCAAAGATTTTACAAAAAAAGGAACCAAACGTAGAGTTAAATCGTAATTTAGTGTATAATAGGCTAGCTTCCGCATCACAACCGATGCGGATGGTTCGAAGCAGGACCTTAGGAGGGGGTGACCTTATGGCAGAAGACAAGCAGCCCGGTCCGGGGCGCGGCTCCGAAGGGGCACGGAAGATAGCCCAGGCTCATCGCGGCCCACACGAGCATGATAGAGAAGGCGGATTTGCCGCAAATCCGGAACTGGCCAAGGAAGCCGGCCGGAAGGGCGGTGAGGCCGTCAAGAAGAAGTATGGGCCGTCGTTCTATCGCCAGATAGGAAAGAAAGGCGGAGAAACGGTCAAGCAGGAGCGCGGATCGGAATTCTACGCTGAAATCGGGCGGCGCGGCGGCGAAATGCGAAGCACTCGTATGAAGCAGCGAAAGGCCGAGGAAGCAAAGCAACAGAAGGGTAAGAAGTAGACAGCCAACCGGCTGTCGAACTGACTTTCATCTTGCTGCGTAAGGAGCAGGGAACCTGCTCCTTACGCATCTCTGTGTCGCGTAGTCCGATGCGCGCCGACGTATTGCATCAGAGCGCCTGACAGCATGATTGCGCCAGACATAATGAAGATATACCTGTAGTCCCAACCCCATCCGTCGAACAACTGCTTGAGCGCGCCTCCAACAAATGGCGCAATGCTTCCCCTTATTCCTAGCAGCCAAGAAAAAAGCGCCTGGTAGTGAGAGACGCGCCTTCCCTCCGAGAACTGAAGAACACTGTTGAAATACGCCAGTTCGATCCCGGCAGCCGTAATTCCTGTTATAGCCGCTGCGGGAAGCAGCATCCATACACTTTGCGCAAAGAAGTAATTCAGCGGTATAAGCATTGACAGTACAGTGTTAATGAGCGTCGCGCGAAGCGGGCTCTTGATGTCTATATACCTGCCCCACAAAATGTAGGACACCATCCAGACTACACCCATGACATTGGCAAGAACTGCGGCCTGTGAAGTGGATATGTGAAGCCGGTCAACCTGGATTATCGGGTATAGCGGCACTATAATAAGCGCGCCGAACCCGAATGTGAAGATGGATAGAGCAAACCATCTGAACGAATAGTTGTCGCTAAGGATTCCGAACGAGGAGCGCAAGAACTGAAAAAGCGGCCCCTTGCTTGCGCGCTCTTCGTGGGTCGGCTCGGACGTGGGGATCGTACTGAAGAAGTATGACGCTGCAACTCCAAAGATGGCGCCAATCGGGAATATCCACCGGTAATTGGCGACAGATAGCAGTGGACCGACGGCCGCTGTCGTCAATATCATTGTGAACGCCATCATGCCCCTGATATATCCCATTATGCGACCACGGTGCTCGTCGGGATAAACGTCCTTCATAACTGCCGCGTAGGCAGGAGCAGCGATGGTTGCCAGGAAGTGAGAGGCGGTCACAATCAGAGCGAACTTGAGCGGTGTGTTCGCCACCACAATCAGGAGCAGCATTCCCCGAGACAGTATACCGGACCAGACTACGAATGGCTTCTTCGATCTGCCCTCCATCGCGTTGGCCCAAAGCAGCGCAAAGAGGTTGCCGAGGAACGGCGCCGCGGTCATTAAGCTGATCAGGAACGCGCTGGTGTGCAAACGGTCCCGCGCTACAATCAGATAGAACGGCAGTATCCATCCGGCGTGGATGCCGAAAAGGATTCCAGCCCACGCGTCGGCAGTATATGCACGGCGAGCCTTAGGTGGTACAGATCTTGCGAATATCACCTTATTCGGTCTGGAAAGTAACCTGCTTCACATTCTCAATTCCGTCGACGCGCACTATCTCGCGCATCGCATCGTCCGGTATTGAGCTGTCCACCGAAAGCACCATAATCGCCCGGCTTCCGGCTTTCTCACGACCTACATACATTCCGCCAATATTAATACCCCGATTTCCAAGAATAGTCCCCACCTTCCCGATAATTCCGGGCTTATCGATGTGCGGCGCGACAAGCATAGTGCCTTCCGGCATGAGGTCGATCCTGTAGCCGTCTATGCGGATTATCCGGATATCGCTCTTGCCAAAAATTGTCCCGGTGATTTCTTTTTCGCCCTTATCTGTGTGAGCCGTGACGCAGAGCAGAGATGTAAAGTCACCCATAGTAGAGCTTCTGCTCTCGGTTACGCGGATGCCGCGCGCTTCGGCAGTCATGGGAGCATTGACGAAGTTGACTCTCTCGCTCAGCATCGGCCTCAAGATTCCGGCAAGTACGGCTCTTGTAACCGGACCGGTCTCCTCGTTCGCAAGGTCGCCGCAGTAGGTTACCTCTATTCCCTCTATCCGGCCCTCGACCGTCTGAGTCATGAGAGCGCCGATACGCTCCGCGAGAGTAAGATAGGGGGATATTCGAGCGAGAACCTCAGCGGATACAGCAGGCATATTGACCGCTGCCCTTGCGGGTTTGCCGTTGAAGTAGTCAACAATCTGTTCGGCCACATCCACAGCCACCTTGTTCTGCGCCTCCGCCGTGGATGCCCCGAGGTGAGGAGTGGTGACAATGTTTGGGGCCGAGAGCAGCGGGTTATCGAGGGAAACCGGCTCCTGCGAATATACATCCACTGCCGCGCCTGCTACCTTCCCCTGCTTTAGCGCCTCGGCCAGAGCCGCCTCGTCGATTATTCCACCCCTGGCCACGTTAACGATCCGCGCGCCGTCCTTCATCATCGCAAACTGTGCGCTGCTGATCAGCCCCTCTGTCTCCTTGTTCTTCGGCAGGTGCAGGGTAATGTAATCGCTCTGTTTTAGCAGATCCGCAAGCTCCAAGAGCCGGACACCGATATTCTTTGCTACGTCTGCGGACAGGAAGGGATCGTAGCCTAAAGTTTCCATTCCGAACGCCTGCGCGCGTTTCGCGACTTCTCGGCCGATCTTTCCGAGTCCAATTATGCCCAATGTTTTGTTATAAACTTCTACACCCACATACTTGCTTCGCTCCCACTCGCCGTGCTTCAGCGAGGCATCAGCCGTGGGTATGCTGCGAGACAACGCAAGCAGAAGCGCCATTGTCAGCTCTGCGGCGGCGATGGTGTTTCCCTCTGGCGAATTGACTACAACAATCCCTCGCGCGGTCGCGGCGGGAACATCGATGTTATCGACTCCGACTCCCGCCCTTCCGATGATTTTGAGCTTATTTGCAGCCGCTATGACATCCGCTGTGACCTTAGTAGCACTTCGAACTACCAGGCCATCATATTCTCCGATGCAGGCGATCAACTCCTCCCTCGGCAGACCCGTCCTCACATCGACATCGGCAGTTTGTTTTAGGACTTCAATCCCATCGGGTGACAGTTTGTCAGCTACCAAAACCTTTGGCATAAACGCAACTCCTCTCAGTCTCTTATACGGTTTCACTGGTTTAAAAATTTGCTGTACTACTAGCGACTTAGACACATGTATCGAAGAAACCTCCCTCGCTTGTGGAACTCCAATCTTACATTGTCGATCCCGCATCCTCCACTCATCGTGTCCCGTTTAGAGGCTGCAAAATGTGTAACTTTTACAAGTTTGTTACACGTCTGTTGTCACAACGTTGCATGATTTTGTTACTGTTTTATCGGGTACAAACAGAATGTGCCCCGCGGGGGCTACCAATTCGTTAAATATCGTGCAAGAGTCTCGTGGAGGTGAGCCCCATATAAACATCAGTTCCGAAACTTAACGGAACACAAAAACCTCAATCGACAGCAGAACCCCAACAGAGGTAGAGAGATGCAGGAGCGCAGCACAGGTAGTGCAGCCTTACCAGGCATCCGAAGAGAAGCTCGGCGGCGGGAAAGAAAAGGCTGTTGCTGTGATCAGCGGGAAGGAGGCTGGATCAATGGACAGCGAAGCCCTGGAGTTGGCTGCATCAGAGAAGGAGTTAAGCGAATCTGATGGTCGATGCGCCGTTGGCGATTCTATGGACATATACCTGAACAGGATCGGCAAGCGGCGGCTGTTATCTCATGCGGAAGAACTGGAGCTTGCCAGAAGAGCAAGAAAGGGCGATGCGGAGGCAAAGCAGAAACTGGTAGAGTGCAACCTCAAACTAGTCGTCAGCATCGCGCGAATGTACTCGCGGTCCGGGCTGCCGTTGCCGGATCTTATTCAAGAGGGCAACATTGGGCTGATCAAGGCAGTAGAAGCGTTTGACTACAACAGAGGATTCCGGTTTAGCACCTACGCAGTCGCCTGGATTCGTCAGGCAATTACACGAGCAATCGAACGGCAGGGGCGCACCATCCGTATCCCGAGCTACGTAGTTCAAGCCATCCGCAAACTGCACCGGATTGAAACCGATGTGCTGAACGAACTGGGCCGGGAAGCTACTATAGAGGAGCTTGCGGAACGGGCAGAGTTAAAGCGGGAACAGGTAAAGAGACTTCTCGATGCTTCCGAAGGCCTCGTGTCTCTCGACGAATGTGTGAAGGAAGACTGCGCCACCGCCCTTATGGAGCGGCTTATTGATGCAACCGCTGAGGACCCCGAGTTTGACGCTCTGCGAAGAGAAGGCGTGGAAATGGTGGGCAAACTCATCGCCGCTCTTAATCCCCAGGAGAGGTACATAATCGAGAAGCGGTTCGGATTGTGCGACGGTGTTACAGCCACACTACAGGAAATAGGGCAGCAACTTAACATTACCCGAGAAAGAGTGAGACAGGTTGAATCTAGATCTCTGAAGAAGCTCCGAATGGCTGCTACCAGGAACAGATTGGAGAGTTATTTTCTGGTTTAGCTTTGGGCTACTCCAGTTGTCCCGGCAGCCCGCCCAGCCGTCCCATCTAACTGCAAGTAGCCCAATCAGAAGGAAGAGAGGAAAAGGGG
This sequence comes from Armatimonadota bacterium, assembly GCA_016190935.1. GTDB lineage: Bacteria > Armatimonadota > UBA5829 > UBA5829 > DTLH01 > JACPPP01. Next base: position 17,561 of record JACPPP010000237.1, read on the forward strand.
GCCGTGGGAAATGGAGGCTACAGTCGAGCAGACATCGACGCAGACCTCTGACGAAGAGGAATTGTGTCGACTGACCGACCGAGAGGAGCAAATCCTGCAACTTATCTTCGAAGGCAAGTGCTCCAGCGAGGTTGCCTGTGCGCTCTGCGTGAGCAAACGGACGGTTGATTCTCATCTTGCAAAAGCTTACGTAAAACTGGGAGTGTCAAACAGATTTCAGGCATTTAGGAGGGCGCTGGAACTGGGGATCATAGGCGCATAGATCGCTAGCCGTTGTTCTGTTCGGGCAGTGATCTGATCAGATTCTTCACTCGCTCGACTGCATCTGCCGGAACGTCCACGCGGTCTGCTCCTGAGCAGACCGCGGATTTCACTTCGTCATCACTAAGCGCGATCGGCTCATCAGCCGGACCCAGCAGCTTGATCTGATCGCTCGGTGGAAGATCGCTCATCCTGCGCGCGACTCTCTCGGCCGTTTCGCTCACGATCAGCTCCAGCCGCTTGCCCGCAGCCAGCGCCAGTAGCGTCTGCAGGACCTCTGTTTCCGGGTCGAGGAATCTGGCTCCGCTCGTCATCTCGCGATCCAGCAGTTCCGCGAAACGCACGATGATCACATCGGCGCCTCTTGAGATGGCAATCTCCGCTTCCTTCATCGACGCAGCGATGCCAGCGACCGTAACGACCCGTCCATCCTGCGCGCGGGCTGGAATGTGAACGGATTCCAGGAAAAGCCTCGACGGAGGCTCTGGTAAGGCTGTGCTCTGGTAGCGGATCACAGTTCTCGCGTCCGGGCTGACGTATATCAGTCCCTCATTCGCATCGACTATGATTATCTCTTCGTCTCCGACACACTGGAGCAGGTCCCGAACTCCGCCGATGCAGGGTACGGACAGGGGAACCACGGGCTGGTCTTCACCTTGAGCCACAATTCCAACAATGCGTACCCCGGGGATCTTTACCGCCGATCCCATTGCAATGATATCGCAGACTATTACTACCTCGGGCCAGTCATCCTGTGGCAGCCTCGTCTTGAGGGCCTTTAGCCCCTCCCGTATTACCCGCTCCGGCGCACCGGCCAGCCCGCCCTGGGCGTCTACGGTCACGCTGGCGCCCATCGCTGCTCCGGGATGAATGGAACTGCCTTGAAGTGTCAGCATTCAGTTGGAGCCTTTGTCCCCGTTCTCCGCCTTTTCGCCCTCCTCGTCCTCCTCTTCCAGGTTGACCTTCAGCATGGCGCTGCCGTTCTCGGCCTCTATCCATTCGGCCCCTTCCTTGAGCGACGCCTTGACCGTGCCCGGCGAAGTGAAAGTCTGGCCCTTCTCGTCTTTGACGTGCACCCCTCCGGTCAGCGTCACGAACTCCTGCTTGACATCGTATACCGCCTTCTTCGCGTCAAGCGTCCGGTCCTTCTGGACAACCTTCAGGTTCCCTTCGGCTGTGGCAACCTTGTTCCGGTACTGGTACTCCATCTTGTCGCAGGTAATGGTGGAACGCCCGCGCAGCCTGGCCCGCATCGAATCGGGATTGCCGCCCGCATCGCCATTCTTCTTCGGCTGGGTTACGAGCTTGACATCCCCTTCGATGACTGTCTTTCGCTCCTTGAAATAGGCGATCCCCTTCTTTCCGGTTATCACACTCTCCGGATCGACTATCTTGAGATTGCCTTCGGCGGTAGCTATTTTGGTCTTCTCGTTATACTCCACCTGGTTGGCGGTGAGAGTGGTATCGAGGTGCTCGATAACGACATTGCCTGTTATGGTATAAATGCGCTCATCCTCGCTGCCGCGCATCTTCCATTTAGTCCCTTCGCCGCCTATGAAGACCTCTTCCTTCTTGGACTCGGCCTGTTTCTTTTCCTGTGCGCTCAGGGCCACGCCGAACACCAGCGCAGCGCAGAGCACGAGCGCAAAAGCGCGTTTCATAACCCGGCAGGTTGCATGCGGCGGCTTCGGCAGACAAGCAGTCCGAAGCAACGGAAGTTTTGCGCCTATCGACCGTAGAACACTCATTGCGTCTTCTCCTCGCTCTGTTGCGACTCCTCGCCGAACTCTTCCAGCTCGGAAACGCTTACGGTCATCTTCCCGTTCTTGAACGTAATCTCCTCCTGCTTCAAGTCGGCGACCAGATCCTGCCCAGTCAACCGGGCTTCCTTTGTCCGAATGCTGATGCTGCCGGGGCAAGTCAACTGTTTATAGTAACCCGACCATCGCGCTGACTTTGCCGTCACCTGATAGCCAAGTGGTGATGACATTTTGATCCCGCCGGACACCTCGACATCGCCCATCCCGGAATAGTAGACGGCCTCTCCGGCGCTGATCTTAGCCATTACCTTGTCGCCGTCATAGATCTTTCCATCGCTGATCTTCCTGAAGACAGTGCGCACCCGGCCGCGCGAGACATCCGCCCCCTCAGCCTTGAAGCTCCACGCCCTGCGGCCGTTCGCACGTCCTACAATCTCTACGCCATTCAGGCTGAGTATAGTTTCAGGGTTTCCGGTAACATTCCCCCGGAGCGCGTAGGGCGAGTACCGTCTGAAGCAGATGAAGCTAATAACCAGCGCTACTATTATAGCTGCGGCCACTATAGGCGCAAGATGCTTTCTCATAGCCCGAGATTCAGGGAGGAGGAGGAGGCCCATTGGCGTCCTGCAGATAGATGATGCCGAGGTCCATCCCCCCTGCGGGGGCGATGGGCATGTCTATCGCCATAGCATCGTATGTTACGTTATCGACCCTTGCCCATGAACGTAAACACTGCGGGTCTGCGCTGATCCCGTCCACAGAGTATGTCCCAACCATCGGTCTGCTTGGCATAGACAGACTGAAGGATCCCGCGCTATTTGTAGTCGTCTCGTAGGTGTCGACATTGACTTTTGCGCCGACTACGCTGCTGCCGGAGAGAACTTCCTGCACTCTACCGGTGAGAACAAAACTGTTCCCGGTAGGCGGCGGGCTGGATGATGATCCGCCGCCCCCACCGCAACCTGCGGTCAAGATCACTGCTATAAACACTGAGGCCAGTAAAACCGTATAACGCCTCATAGCCATATCTCCTCAACTTCCTATTACCGCAACCTGGCGGTTGAAACCGCAGCAACATAACACGAAGTCGGCCTTCGCCGACTCCCCCTTGATGGGGAGGGATTTGATGGAGATTGATGAATCGTTGGGCATATTGCGATAAGTTGTTATCATGCTGAAACACGAAGGCCGCGAAGAAGCACGAAGTCCACGAAAGGTGGCATAAGTAAGATAGCGGCTTGATTGTCTAAGTCTCCACCTTGCCAGACTTTCGTGTCTTTCGAACTTCTTCGTGTATTTCGTGTTTCAACATGCCACAACATACTTACTCTGTTAATTAGTCAATCTCCATAAATCCTTCCCCAGCAGAAGTGGGACTAATCTCTAGTCGGCGCAGGCCGACTTCGTGCTTCTGTTGCCGCGAATTCATTCGCCGGGTTGAAGTCGTCATTGTAGTACTCAAAATCGGTCACTCTTGCGAGCCGCGTCACAGCGGCTGAAGGGTAAAGTCGACTGTCTTGACTTGTGTGAGGTCGGTGACCACGACCTGCTGCTCCTGGGGAACAAATCCAGACTTGGCGGCGCGGACGGTATACGTCCCCTGCGGCGCCCAGAAATAGAACTTACCGTCTGAGCCGGTCAGCATGGAGTCCTGCTGGATGCCACTCGCGAGCAGTATTACGTTCACACCCGATGGATTAGACCCACCGGCCAAAGTGATTGTTCCTTCCATGGTGCGGGGCGATCCCTCCGGCGGAGTGCCGGAGACCGGCGCCATCACCACATCCTCCGCAAGCGTGTTCTGCCCTGCGACAATCGTCACCGGCAGGGTGTATATCTCGTAATTATCATGCTGGACCGTCAGCGTTCCAGAACCGATGACAAGACCTGTAAGCGTGAACGAGCCGTCCACGGCTGTTGTGGCGTTCTTCGTGCCCAGTGCAACTCTGGCGCCCTGGACTGGCCGGCCGTCAACATCAACTACCTTTCCAGAGAGAGTGACGCCACTGCCACCTCCGCCACCCCCGCATCCGGCTATCAGGGCGGTTACAACTACTGCCGTCAGGGATATCCAAATCCACTTCTTCATAAACGTTGTTTCCAATCTATCTGGCCACGAGAACGGGCCTGACTGTCTTGACCATCTCACCCTCCTCGGTCACGGCCCTAAGCTGCAGCATATAAAGCCCTGCGGAGACGCTTCGGCCCTGGTCATCGCGCCTGTCCCATGAGAGGCTGTTGATCCCTGAGCGCGTCGGCCTTCCCGACTCCAGTCTTCTTACGGGTTTTCCGGCGGGGTTCACAATCTCAGCCGACATCTGGGCGTCGGTGGTCAAGTTGTAGGTGAACGCAAGGCTGGTTCCCCGCATCGGCCCCGCGACCAGGTTAGTTATCATCAGCCGGGTGGATGGCGACGAATCGGCGGTCACCGTAAGCCGCCTGGGGCTGCCGTCTCCCGATGCGAACCTGTAGCTCGAAGTCGTTCTCACGTACTGGCTGCGGCCCGTGGACTCGTCTACAATCACCAGCCGGTATTGCTTCGGCGCCTGGGCGATATTCTCCCATTTGACCACCACATCCTCGTTTGGGCCCGAAGGGGTCACTACCAGATCCCACGAGGTTTTTGTCGCGCCCGCGGCGCGCGTATCTATCGCATATAGTTCCCCAGCCCTGCCTGTGGCTGGGGCGGCAATCGTCGTTGACTTCTCGAACGGCGGCGGAAGCTCGGCGTCAAATGCCGGGTCGAACCCATCCGTTGCGCCCGCAGCAACGCCAAGCGTTACTCCGCCCGTCTCTCCCCCAGGAGAGGTTGCCGTGAGCCTCATAGACCAGCTATCACCGGCGCCCGACGCAGCCCTGCTCGCTCCGCCCGCAGAGGCCGGCACGCTTGCGCTCCTCGAACGAGACTTGCTGTCCGGTCCGGGCACGATAAGCACCGCCCCTTCGGCCACATGGCACTTGATCCAATAGCCCTCCCAGGGGTCCAGGCTCGTGGCCTGCACATAACCCGATCCGGGGACATACTTCCAGATGACCCGGCTCACTATCGCATAGGCGTTCGACAGAGGCAGCGGCTCGTCGTTACCCTTCTCCACCAGAAGAGTGGACACGTCCACAGGAGTCTCGAAGGGCCCGCCTATCTGGTTCCAGCCGTAACTCAAACCTATTCGCCAGTTTGCAGCGGGGTTCGGCGTCTCGCCGGTAACAGTTGCAATGACTGTGCTCGGCAGCTTCGCCCAGTAACCTCTGCCCGGAGCGAAGGGCGGTGTACGGGGATACATCTCATACTTATAAGCATCCGGTTTCACCGGATTCCATCGCGCCAGAAGCAGCCTGTCGGCGGGTATGACAGGACTCCCATCAGAACTCTGCAGCGCCTCCGCCTGGTCCTGAGCGAGTGTAGTCATAGGGACTGAGATCATCCTAAGTCCCGCGCCGAACGTATTAGTAAGAGATTTTACCTCCCCGGGAGCCTCTATGACCGTCGAATAACCTCCCGCGCCCGCATTGACTACCTTGGTGACAGGCGCTCCGGTAGCCGGGGTATAGGTGATTGTCAGCCTGCCAAAGCCTATCAATGAAGACAGCACGGCCCCGAAGGCGCCGTTTGTGACGTTTGCAGATGTGCCGCTCACCTCTGCGTTCACGGTCGCAGTGACCGATCCCGCGTTTGCACCAACTACGACTCCCATGAAGTTATCAGGCGCTGCCGCCGTTCCCGACTTGCCCGCGGGGAAGTAGACCCGCGCGGTCTCGGCGCCTATTGTGAAGTCCATTGCGGAGCGCTGCGGGCCGCCGACGTTATCGACGAAATACGTAGGAGTGACGTAGCCTTCGCCCGGCGGGTTCTCTCCGCCGATGCGCACCGTCTCGGCGTTCGCCCCAAGGTAAAGGTCGTTCTTATACTGGTAGTCCCAATAAACAGGATAAACTGTCCCAGAGAGAGGTATCTCGTCACCAGTTGACGTGGTCTCATAGTAGACGAGAAACACATTGACCGAATAGCCTTCCGTTCCAGGGTTTGCGGGAGTGTCAGGTTGGGTGACGAAAGCGTAGAGCTTCTTGCCGATCGAGACGCTCGTATCGAAGATGTACTGCCTGCGGAACCAGTCCTCGAATGATAGTGTTTCGACCGAGGGCGTTATGCTCGCCGCGATGCCTTTCAACGCCGGGACGTTGCCTGCGACTCCTGAGTTGCCCGACACCTCAACGTAATACTGCTGGTTGAACAGCTTGAAGAACGACTGGCCATCAGTCAGCAGCCGTTCGACGTATGCCTTGATCCAGGCCGTGGACGACATCCCGATACGTGGGATTATCATCCCAAAGGGGTTGGTGTCGCCGAACATATCGGTGAACGAGGTATAAAACGTGCTGTTGGAAAGCGGCGGCTGGTTGAGCTGTTCGTAGTTGAACATCATATAGTTGAATATGTTGTCAATCAGGTCGAGTTCTTCCAGTCCGCTGCCCGGGTTCTGGATTATCTGTTTGTCGATGAGTTCCCCGGCCACAACGGAGGCGGCGCGCGCAAAGCCCTCCTCCCACGCATCGTAATGAAACATCGCGGTGTCGTGGAAGGCGTGGATTATGGAGTGAAGGAAGATGCGGTTGATGTCCGTGACTCCCTGGCTGGGCTGCGGGTAGATTTTGATCTCGCGCTGCACGCCTTCTCCAGTCACGTAGACCCCGCCGAGGAGCTGGTCCTTGACCGTCTGTTCGGTATCGGCCACGACTCTTACGGTGAAAGTCCCTGCGGGCGCTCCGTAGACGTTCTTCACGATAGGATATGCTATCTGCTCGAATGCCTTCATCTTGGCCTGAACTGTGGGGTCCCATCCCGAGTACTCGAATGTGATCTCTCCCCCGCCGTAGGCGCGGCCGGCTCTGGTAGTGGACTCGAACGAACCTGCGGAGCGGACGAGCACGACGGCATCCAGGAACGCGTGGACGTCCGGCTTTATGAGTCCGGCTTTGCGGAGCCGCGTCACCTGCTCAGGAATTGAAGAACCGGCCGCCCGCGTGACCCGCCCGAGCGCGGACCTTACGGCGGCGTTAACCTCCGCGGGATTGCTGGGGTCCGCAACATCGACAATTATGGCGTTCTGCGGTCCGTTCGATATGGTCGCGAAGGGGGCATTGAGCACGTTGAAGTACTCCCGTGCGGCGGCGGGTAGTGCTGCGGCCGCAACGACCGCCGCAACGGCCAGCATAAAGCCAGTTCTCTTTAAGGTCATACTTACTCCTATATTTAGCGGTCAGCCGTCAGCAAGGTGTTGGGTGATGGGGCATGGTAGAGGTTGGAGGTTGGAACCTGTTCCCTTCTAACCTCTAACCTCCAGACTGGCCCGTCTCGCGCCGGGCCGCATGCTGAGCCTGTCGAAGCATGCCGCACGTCCCCGTGCGGAGGCCCCATCAGTCTATCACCTGTTACCTGTTACCTGTTACCTATATTACGGCAGAGTTGCTGATTCCAGTTTCACGCCACAGGTAGTTCTACCTTATCACGAATGACCGCAGTTCCGAGATGGCGTAGGCGTTCGCGAAGTCGAAATCCGTGGAGTCCGCTGCCATCACCACCCACCAGTATTCGTGGTCCTGAACAAGCGGGAAATTAGGGTCGGAAAAGACGGCAGATGTCCCAGTAACGGTCTCCGACTCGCCCCATGCCGGCAGATGGTCCGGTCTCTGCGGGTCACCCTGCGGGGTAAACAGCGCGTCCACTATCGGATAATCGTCGTAGATGAATACCTTGTAAGTCCTCGCCCCCGGAACCTGCCCCCAGCTAAACGTCGGCGTGAGGGTGTTCACAAACGCGCCGTCCCCTGGAGAAACGGCCTGAAGGCGACCAAGCGGCGTGACTGAGACCGGAAAACTCATCTCGCTCTCGGCAGCCGGGTTGAACAGATCGTCCGCGTCCAGATAGCTGGTGCTCACAGCGCTGACAGCGTACCAGTAGGTCACGCCGTCGGTAAGCTCTCTGCTGGTGTCTGCGTAGGTCACAATGGCAGGATCGCGCGCAAAGTCTATCCTGAACTGGCCCGTTTGCTGCAGATTGCTAGTCGTGCCCCTGTAGATCGTGAAGCCGGCCAGGTTGCTCGGCACGTCTATCCCGAAGAACGGGTTCCAGATGGAGTACCAGATGACGTTGTTCTCGATCAGCGCGCCGGGAGGAGCGGCGCGCCCAGTGCCCCGCCTTAAGGCTACAGCCTTTCTGGTCCGTTCGGATATGGACGATTTTACCGCGTCGTACGCGCTCTGCACAGCACGAGTCGTGATCGTCTTGGGCACAGTGTAGGAAATTATGTCGAGCGCCCCGGACGATGTCCAGCCGGGCGGAACTGTAGGAATCACATCTGTCGAGCTCTCCAGCGTGAAGTCTACCCTGGTAATCTGCCCGCCCGCGACGGTCACGGTCTTCGTCTGGTTCTCGAATCCCCGCGCCTGGCCGCTGAGTCCGGCGGAGGATGCGATAACGTCATAGATTATTTCCTCCGTCTGGCCTCCTACTGTTATGCTGCCCGGCAGATCGTCCATCTCGAAGTGCCCTGCGCTATCCGCCACCTCGACTTTGCTCACCACGGACGCCTCGTCCGCCGCCCTGTCCTGGGGATACCGCGCCACGGCGATTATCCGCGCGTCAGGGATCGGATTGTTGCTGAGATCGGTGACGGTGCCCTCTATCGTTCCGAGGTCGCCCACCGGCCCGATTATTATGTTCATATTCATAGTGGGCCCGTCGATGAAGACGTCTACCCATCTCGAACCGGCCCACAGCTCTCCATTCACATCTCCGCTCGCGTCCACGTTGTGAAGACCCGCAGACAACCTGGAGATCTTGTAAGTGCCGTTCATCAGGGACTTGGTAACGAGTCTGTCATCCAGCCTGATCTCGGCGCCCGGCACGAGGTTTCCGGCGATGTCGGTGACGGTGCCGGATATGGCAATCTCCCTGCGTCCGCCTCCGCCACAGCCCGCCAGCAGCCAGCCGGTGACCGCTGTTATAAGAAGAAGGAGCATGAATCTCTTCATCGTGGATCACTATTGCTTTCTAATCTCAGGACGGTCTAACTACCTGAACCTTGCCCCGATTCTGGCGTTGAGCATGCTTGCGTGGTAATTGCTGGCCGAACTGTGAGTATCCTTATAATCTATAAGCCGCCAATCGACGGTAAGCCCAAGTATCTCGTTCAACGGGTATTCCATACCGACCGCGAAGACAGACTTTGTATTTCCGATCATGCCGGTCACTGCCGAAGTGGAGTACTCGGTAAAGACATTGCGACCTCCTCCGATCTCTCTTGCAAGCCGCGCGCTCAAGCTCTGCATGTCCACCGAAGTGTCCTGATATGGGTTGAACAAACCGGTCAGCATCGTTGAAGGAAGAGTCGTGCCTGATAGCATCTTCTGATAGTTCAAGTCCAGCCGGAATTTCTTGAGCGGACCTATACTCGCGGAGAGGAATCCGATCCGGCTGGACATATCGCCGCCCGAGCCGGTGAAGCTGCCGTCCTGCACGTTGAACAGTCCTCGGAACGAAAACAGGTCGCTCGGAGTAAAGCTGAAACCGAAGTCCATCCCGGTTGTGGACGTGTTGGTGGTGTTGTCTCCGCTATACAGGCTGTAGTTGTAGCCGGTGTTGAACGACAGACGGGTGGATGGAGTCCAGTCCACGTTCAGGCTTCTCGTAATGGACTTCATACCGTAGGATGGCACGTACCCGCTGGTTGGGTAACCAGCGCCAAATCCGGTGCCGATCCCTATTCCGCCGATACCTCCTCCGTAGGGGGAGAAATACCGCCCGCCGGAGTCGCTTACCCTGTAGTTTGCGGAGAGATGGACCGTCCTGGCCGGCGCGAATCTCGCGCTGAGCTGATAGTTCTTGGCATCGGTCGAAGGCCCATTGCCGCCGCTGATCTTGCTCGATGACAGGTCCGCGTTGAGAGACATCCTATTTCCGGGGTTGTATCTGAGCGCTATTCTGGACGTGTTTGAAGTGCTGTTCGTGAAGATATTCGAGCCGTCGCTCAGCGAAAGCGAGTTTACGCCCCGTTCCTGCCGGCTGATCTCACCATTTGCTCCGAATCTTCCAGACTCCCAGTAGACGGAAAGCGCAGTGGACGCAAGAGAATCCTCCCACCCAGAGCCGTTGGAACTGTCGATGCTGGTCCTCGTGAGCCTGACCTGCGGCAGCTTGGCCCGCTTCCACTCGAAGCCGCTTACCGACTGTGTGGTGGTGAGAGTGCCGCTTGCGGACGCGGACGAATTGAAGCTGCGATAGTCCGGCCTCTTGAACCTTTCAAGCCTTGTAAAGGCCTTTAGATCGCTGTTAAACGAATACTTCAGGTCGAGGTTTGCCCCGCGCTCGCTTCGGAAGAACCCCGCCGTCTCAATCGGCGCGAACGACCGATCGATGCTGCGTACATTTGCCGTAAGGTCCAGCTTGCCGTATTTCCCCACGGCCTTAAGAGAGGTCGCAGCGCCGCCGCTGTTCTGCCCGGTATAATCCCGCGTAGACTTCGCCATCTCGCCGGTAAGGGTGAGGTTATCAGAGACCTTCATCTTCATATCTACGCCCATAACACTCCTGTCGCCCGAAACTTCGTTTTGCGGCTTTGGAATGTATGTGACCAGAACCGTTGAATTGAAGGGTATCGGACGGGGGAACATTATGTAGTGCAGCGGATAGTTGACGCTGTAAGTCCCAGGCGGCTGCACGACTCCGTCCACCTTGACGATCACACTTCCCTCCAGCGGGATATAGAGCATCTCATAAGGAAAGCTGAGGCTGTTGTTGCCGTGGAAGTCTTCAGTTATCTGCCGCTGCTGGTTTGACTCACGATTCGAGGCCTGGTTTATGTAGGTCAGGCCGATGCCCGTCTTCTTGCCGACCGGCACATCCGACCTGAACCCCCAGATCGTGCCGGGGTTGCTGTTGTAACTCTGCGTCTCAAAGCTGACGGTGACTGTGGATGTGCTTGAAACGATCAGGCCGTCCTTGAAGGTCAGGTAGCCGGCGTAAGTGTCGAGAGTGTAGTTCGACCTACCGGACTCGTCCGAGCGCCTTATCTCCTGCTCATCGATCTTGACCCTTTCGCTCCCGTCAACGATCTGCGAGGCTCCCAGATAATAAGGCCCTGGAGTGTTGTTTCCGGTCAGAGTGACGGTCTTCGTCGCCGCTTTGGTTCGCGACGCCAGCGCTGTTACCGTGGCGAATCCGAAATCGCGCGAGACGGTTGCCCCTCGGAGCCGCTTCGAGAAGGATATCAGATCGTTTCCTGTAAGCGAGGCAGTGATATCGCCTAGTGAGGCTTTAGTCCTGCCTCTGTTGTAGTTGAGCGCCACATTTCGGTCGTTCGGGTTCCAGCGGTTGTTGGAAAGAGTCGCGGTGACTGAAAGCCCAGTAATAATGTTTCCGGTCACTGTAAGATTGGTCTCGTTGCGGTATCTCGGGCTGAATCCATAGTTGTCGTCGAAGAACATATCGCGGTTGCCGTCGACCGATATCGACTGCAGGCTATACGTCTTCGACCCCGAGAAATCCAGTCGATCATAGATTTTCCCGATAGTCGAATCCGCCCAGCACGGAACGCATCCGACAACCATTACCACAACCAGAAACAAGGAGATGGGCCGCATAAGCATAAGCACGAGTCGAGCGCCGACCTGTGACGCACTTTACCTCTATTTATTGACTTAGCCGTTTGGAGCAAAGTTCCTTCAAAGGAGGTCAGAGGTCGGAGGCGAGATGTATGCTGCGGGAACGGCAGGCTTCCACAGAGTGATCGCAATCCAGTCAGTTTAGTTCCCGCAGCAGGGGGAATACCGTCGGTTTGTCATTCCGTTAGTCCATCAATCTCAGCGCTTGCTGCGGGAACTGAATTGGCAAAAATATGTTAGTTTTCCCTAACCCTGCCGTTCCCGCAGCATACAGAACCTGGGTGAGATTGCCCTAGGAGTCGCCGGTCTAGTCAGTCCGTTTTCCGTTCCTCACGAATTGACCTCTGGTACACCATCTCATAGGCAGAACCTGCGATCATCCCTAATGTTGACACTCTATAATTGAGTGACTTAACTGCTAGCACGATATGTTCAAGCAACGTATCACAAGGCATCCTCCATGAAGCTATCAAGCATTCTGTATGGTGTTCGCCTCCAGGTATTACGACCAGATCATACGTGTAAAGCATTTCATGAAAAGAGGGACAATGAGTGAAATCCACGGTTGCCTCTCCGTTAGAGATAATGCCTATACGGTCATCCCAACCCACAACTGTTAACCAGGTGCTTGGCAAACCAACACGTGTAATATCCGAACTATGCCAGAAGAAAGCCGTTAAGCCGGGGAGTTCCTCTAGAATCTCTTCGGCATGGGAGACTGGCTGTAGATTTATAACGCGCTCAACTCGAAAAAGGCCATCAGCAACGCGTTGCTTTACATATGGGGAGAATGCCTTAAACGCTGATTCCCCAACTTCTTCTAGGACTTTGGCGCGATAAGCTGCCTCAGTATACAACCAAGCATGCACGGACGCTTCCGGCCCCAGAATCGCTGGCAGGAGCATGCTCGATGCCTCAGATGATAAACCATCATTGATATCGGATGAGAGCACCCGTATACCGATGTCCACCACAGAGGCATCAACATCTGTCGGTTCTATTGACAGCCAATCTGGCCACGGGGGAACGAGACCGGCTATCTGTACGTCAAAATTCGAGTTTGTTAAGTGCTGCATATAGTTCCTTATACATAGTCGGCCACCCGCTAGAAAAACTCTGCACATCGAAATACGGCTTGTCGTGGGTGAAAAAGTCTATGAGATCCATTCGCTATATATACGCCCTTGCTATGCTGCGGGAACGGCAGGTTTCCACAGAGTGATCGCAATCCGGTCAGTTTAGTTCCCGCAGCAGGGCGAATGCCGCTGGTTTGTCATCCTGTTAGTCCATCAATCTCATCGCTTGCTGCGGGAACTGAATTGGCAGAGACCCGTTAGTTTTTCCCAACCCTGCCGTTCCCGCAGCATAAACTACCCCCCTCATCGGCTCATACAGCCCTCCGTGAGTATCGAGCTTTATAACCACGGCTTCCGCACTCTCGTCCTCCGCCCTGGCGATTCCGCGGATGATGTAGTTTGCCACGGCCGGCTCTATCATGCCCTTGACACCAATGACGTGTACCGGCCCAGCATCCGCCGCAACTCCAGAGAGCATCAGCAAAAGGACTGCCAGCCACAACAGACGATTGTTCATAGGTTCACCTGACCTATAGTTAGCCCGACTTATTCACGAACATCGGAGAGGAAGTGACAAGTCTCAAGTGCGGGGAAACACTCACTCTACTCTTGATGCTTAGCACTTTACACTTGTCACTTTGCACTTGACTTTGGACTTTCCCTCCTGTGATGCTTAATCCAGGCTAAGACGGCAGCGCCAGCGTGGGTGCCTGCCGGTTGTGGTTTCGACACTTAAAGAGACTTTTCCTTCTGCATTATTTCGATTTTGCGCGTTTTGCAATCTCCCGTGCTGCTATGAGGCCAGACGCCGATGCCTGGACAAGTCCTCTGG
>JACPPP010000039.1 GCA_016190935.1 Armatimonadota bacterium
AGGTAACAGGTAACAGGTAACAGGTAACAGAGGGCCTTCCCATGACCCATGCCCCATGACCCTTACCAACACCCATCACCCATCACCCATCACCCAACACCCGTCAGGCTGACGGCTGATAGCTCAAGAGCAAAGGGGATGTAACAAATGGCAAAGGATGTCAAGATGGGCGTGCTCGGATGCGGCAGCATCGCTGAGATAGCACATTTTCCGTCTATCGATCGCCGCTCTGAGGCCGCTCTTCACGCGGTGTGCGACATCGACCGCAAGACAGCCGAAGCGGCTGCCAAGAAGTGGGGCGCAGAAAAGTGGTACACCGACTATCGGGAGTTCCTCGACAAGTCGGGAATCGACGGCGTGATCATCGCCACGCCGAACAACGGCCACCGCAACGAGGCCGTGAGAGCCGCAAAGAACAAAATCCACGTCATCGTTGAGAAGCCGGTGGCTGTAACAAACTACGAGGCGTGGGACATCGTCAAAGCCTGCCGGGACAACAACGTTAAGCTCATGGTCGGGTGCGACAGGAGATTCTGGACACACAACCAGTGGGCCAAGCAGCTTATAGAGGAAGGCATCATCGGCAATCTTCTTATGAGCCGGGCATGCCTGCACGAGCACTGGTACAACTATCAGAACCACGTCGCCAAGACGCCCTTCAGACTTGATTGCAAGATAGCCGGAGGCGCGGCCATAAACGACACCGGCGCGCACGCAATTGATCTTCTTACGTGGCTTAATGGCCAGAAGGTCAAGAGATCGGTGGGCGTGGCAAAGAGAATGGCAATGCCTGCCGAGTACACCCTCTGCGACGACACCGCGCTTCTCATCATGGAGTTCGAGAACGGCGCAATGGGCACCGTGAGTTGTAACAGGTTCTCTCCCGCTGTAAACCAGGTGACTGAGCTCTGCGGAACCGAAGGAACGATCTTCACCTGCACGGACGCTACCAATCCGTTCCAGAGCTGGCCGATGGCAGTCTACACCAGCAAGGAGTACACCAACGAGAACCTTCCCAAGCTTCTCAAGGACTACCGCTGGCCGGAACTCTTCTGGGTAGAGGATATTATGCACGAGAAGGTGAGGAACCGTTGGGTGCCAATGTGCCCACCGAGGTATCCGAACAACTACGACCGGATGACCGAACACTATCTCGACTGCATTATAAACGACAAGGAGCCTCTGGTTTCTGGTGAGGACGGCGCAAGATCAATAGAGGTTATGTGTGCTACGTTAAAGAGTATGGAGACCGGCACGTGGGTTGAGCTTCCCTTGAAGGAAGAGATCATTCCGCCTTACTACGAGCCGCTTCCCAAGGAGGATTGAGACAGAACGGAATCCGTATTGGTCACAGGCGCATCAGGATATGTCGGCCAGGAAGTGGTACGACAGCTACTGGAACTGGGAAAAGACGTGACAGGACTGGTTCACGTCTCTTCCTGTGAGAATATTCCCGTAATCCAGGCTGACTTAACGGACAAGCTTGCTCTGGATTCGGCTATGGAAGGCAAGAAGTTCGATGTGATTATGCACGTCGCTTCTCTGCCCGGCGATACCGGGAACCCGTATGAGATGATGCAAGTCAACGTCTGGGGGACGCTGAACCTGCTCGAGCTTGCCCGCAGGATGGAGGTAAAACGGTTCGCTCAGATATCGAGCATCTCAGCCTACGAGTGGTATCCGGCGACCAAATTCAATCCTCCCGATTACACGCCCGTGGATGAGTGCCACCACTGCCGGCCCAAGGATATGTATTCGACCTCCAAGCGAATGCAAGAGCTTTTGTGCATCACCTACTATTGGCAGTATAAGGTACCCACGACTGTGCTCAGGCTCACGGCAGTGGTTGGAGCGCGCGCGAAGGGCGGAGGCCGCGGCTGGAGGCAGTTTGCCGAACAGATGGCCGAGGGCAAGAATGTGTCCATTCCGCACTTCAAAGCCGAGGAGTTGTGCCACTACGTAGATGTCCGGGATGTGGCGAGGATGCTGATAGCAGTATGCGAGCATCCGGGAGCGGTCGGCGAGGTTTTCAACTGCTGCGGCCCTCGTGCGGTCCGCGGACGTGAGATCGCCGAATGTGTCCAGAAGCTCGTCCCTGGAATCGAGGCTGAGTACGGCTTTCCTTGGAGCATGGCCCAGGGAGACGAAATCGAGTTCAGCATGGAGAAGGCAAAGAGGCTGATCGACTTCGTGCCGAATTACAGCATGGAAGACTCGCTCCGCTATATCAAGGAGTGGATCGACGAAGGTGGCCTTGAGGAAGGTGTCTCAGAATCGGACAAGGCCCTGGGGCTTGGCGTCGAGCAGAAATAAGGAGAGGCTAGAGATGATTCCTTGCATGCACGGCTTATCGACTATGCACTGCAATATTATGACGGAGATCCGGCTTGCCAGAGAGACGGAGTTCGAGGCCCTTGAAATACTTGAGACCAAGATATTCCGGTTCCTCGAAGCCGGCCACAGGCCCGAAGAGCTGCTGCCGATCTTCCAGAAGCATAACATCAGGCCTGTGACAATAAACGCCCTGAAGAGCATTGAGCGGGTTCAATCCGAGGAGCGAAAGCAGTTGATGAAGGAGTGCGAGACCCTGTGTTCCTTCGCCGAAATCATAGGGTGCAAGACTATCCAGGTTGTGCCTCTCTGCGGGTTGGAGGGAAAGCCGCAGAATGAGATAATGCGGCTAACCGCCGAGAACATCAGGGAGATTGCTGATATCGGGAAGCAGCACGGAGTGCGGTTCCAGTTGGAGCCTATAGCCTGGTCTCCGATCCACTCGCTGTGGCAGAGCATCGATCTCGTCAACATGGTGGACCGTGACAACGTCAGGATGGTCATCGACTTCTGGCATCTTTGGGCCGGTTGGGAGACGGGACCCGAGGATGTCGCGAAGCTGGACAAGTCGTGGATATACTCTGTGCATTTCTGCGACGGCGTGAGGCCGCCGAAGGACGTAAAGTGGGGCGCGGAGCGCGAAATGGAGCTCAGGTCATACCTGCCCGGCGAAGGCGATATACCGGTTCAGGAATGGTGCGATGCTGTCAAGTCTACGGGGTTCGACGGCGTATGGTCGAGCGAGCTTCTAAGCGAGAAACACTGGGAGTGGGACCTTGCCGATATAGCGAGAGAAACCAAGGAGCGGCTTGATCGCTACGCGAAGTAGTAGTCCCGTCCAAGGGTGGAACTTGGCCTGTGTGCCGATTAATAGCATATGACCGGCCCGTCTCGCGCTGGTCATATGCTTCGGCTCGTTCAGAGCCGAAGCTATAGACCGGTTTCCATGCTTTGGGATTTTTTCCTCCAGGTAGTACGTGTCAGGGTAGGTGTGCAAGTAGTTCTTCAGGGGTGGCGCGCTCAGACGGCGGCCAACCACGCCCGACCCGAGCATAACGTAGTGTGCCCTGCTTGTCCACGATGAATGCTGCTGGCAAGTTGACCCACTCCTCATGTACCAGCAACTGCTTTGCGACCCCATATTTCGCGCACACCCATGCCGTCGGATCCGCCAAAAAAGTGAAAGGTGTTTTGAGCTTCTTCTGCCAATCGGCTACACGATAAATCTCCTGTGAATCTACCACCACGATCTCCGTGTCCCTTTTGGCGAACTTCTGATAGGCTTGCTGGAGTTGACCCAACTCCTGATTGCACACCGGTCACCAATCGGCAAGCATGAACACTATAACCACGTTCTTCTTTGCACGAAAATCGCTCAGATGCACTACCTCGCCCACATGGTTTGGCAGAGCAAAGTCTGGCGCTGGCTGACCGACAACTGCGCTTGCTACCAGCTTGTGGTCATAGAGGCGCATGGCCATTTCACGCAATGAATTGCCGACCCCATATCCTTTTCGCACACGCGGCAGCGCCCACTCTGCAGCGGCGCGTACATGGGGGCTGGGATCGCTTTTGGCGGCGGCTTCCACTACCTTGATCGCATTGCGGGCGCCCAACCGTCCTAATGCTTCCACTGCCATGAGCCGCGCCGGAGCATAAGAGTCGCTGCCTGAAATACGTTTTAAGGCGGACACCGCTGAACGGTCGTTAAGAAAGCCCAGGCAGTAGGCGGCAAGGGTACGAACATGCTGGTCCGCGTCGCTGCACGCCTGGATGAGCGTTGGTACTGCGGGCTTCCCTAATGCGATGAGTCTGTTCTCCACGTCGATCCGCGTCTTCCAGGCGTCATCGCTCAAGTCCTTATTCTCTCCGACCGCACGGCGGTTCCAGTCTACCTGGCGGAAACGCTCCAGTTGCGCCATTACTGTGCGTGAGGCATCGCTCTTTTCTTGCCTCTGTCCTCCCACCGTCCCTGCGAGCAGTGTAGTGGACATCATCAGCCAACATACCCCAATCGCAATCCTCGCCATTTCTCGTCACGCTCCTCTACATGCATCGGTAACCCTTTTCGAAATACTTAATCTTCAATTGCTTTATTATACCAGACTGCCTTTGCTATAGCCAGCGGCAAGCTGATACCCAGATCCTCCACCAATTTTGGAAGAGTAGAGTTTGGGAGGTGTCTGGGAGTAGTTTTTCGAGCTGTGGGGGCTGTTTTGACTGTTCTTTGCAGCCCACATGCTGATAGACCCAAGACTCTAGCCGCTTTAGCAGGC